>JANQFA010000126.1 GCA_028278065.1 Myxococcota bacterium | reverse complement strand
CGACTTCACCAAGGACGACGAGAACATCAACAGCCAGCCCTTCATGCACTGGCGCGACCGCTTCCTCTACTGCATGGAGGCGGTGAACCGCGCCCAGGCGGCGAGTGGCGAGGTCAAGGGCCACTACCTGAACGTCACCGCGGCGACGATGGAGGACATGTACGAGCGGGCCGAGTTCGCGCGCGATCTGGGCAGTGCCATCGTCATGATCGATCTCGTGATCGGCTACACGGCGATCCAGTCCATGTCCAAGTGGGCTCGCAAGAACGACGTGATCCTGCACCTGCACCGCGCGGGTCACTCGACCTACACGCGCCAGAAGACCCACGGCGTCTCCTTCCGGGTCATCTCCAAGTGGATGCGCCTGGCGGGAGTGGACCACATCCACGCGGGCACCGTCGTCGGCAAGCTCGAGGGCGACCCCAACAGCGTGCAGGGCTTCTACAACGTGCTGCGCGAGCCCCACAACCCGGTCGACCTCCAGCGGGGCCTCCACTTCGAGCAGGACTGGGGAGGTCTCGGCCGGGTGATGCCCGTGGCCTCGGGAGGCATCCACGCCGGCCAGATGCACCAGCTGCTGACCTATCTGGGCGAGGACGTGGTGCTCCAGTTCGGCGGAGGCACCATCGGCCATCCCATGGGCATCGCGGCCGGCGCCACCGCCAACCGGGTTGCGCTGGAGGCCATGGTGCTGGCGCGCAACGAGGGCCGCGACATCTGGAACGAGGGACCGGAGATCCTCGCGGCGGCGGCTCGGGACTGCCAGCCTCTCCAGGCCGCGTTGGACACCTGGGGCGAGGTCACCTTCGACTACGCCTCCACGGATACGCCCGACTTCGTCCCCACCGCAACCACCGCCTGAGGAATCGACATGCGACTCACCCAGGGCACCTTCTCGTTCCTTCCGGATCTCACGGACGACCAGATTCGCGCGCAGATCGAGTACTGCCTCGAGCAGGGCTGGGCGGTCTCGGTCGAGTACACGGACGACCCGCACCCTCGTAACACCTACTGGGAGATGTACGGGCATCCGATGTTCGACCTGCGCGACGCGGCCGGGGCCCTCGAGGAGGTCGACGCCTGTCGCAAGACCTTCCCGAACCACTACGTCAAGGTCAACGCCTTCGATGCGACGCTGGGATGGGAGGCGCTGCGCCTCTCGTTCATCGTCAATCGCCCGCCCGAGGAGCCCGGCTTCGCCCTCGACCGCGCCGAGCGGGAAGGGCGTCGCCTCGCCTATACCACCCGGCCCGCCGCCGCCGGGCGCGAGCGCTCCTGAGGCTGACCGAATCGTGAGCGACGAGAACGCCGCCGCCGTCCTGTCCGAAGAGGACCTCGATCTCGAGGCGCTCTACCGGGACTCGAACGTCCGCGACGCGCTGGAGGCGCTCGACCGCGAGCTCGTCGGCCTGGTCCCCGTCAAGACGCGGGTCCGCGAGATCGCGGCACTGCTGCTGGTCGAGAAGCTCCGGCGTCGGGTGGGATTGGAGGCGGAGGCGCCTCCCCTCCACATGAGCTTCACGGGCAATCCCGGAACGGGGAAGACCACCGTCGCGCAACGAATGGCGGGGATCCTCCACGGGCTGGGCTACGTGCGCAAGGGACACCTCGTGGCGGTGACCCGCGACGACCTGGTGGGCCAGTACATCGGCCATACGGCACCGAAGACCAAGGAGGTGCTCAAGCGCGCGATGGGCGGAGTCCTGTTCATCGACGAGGCCTATTACCTGTATCGTCCGGAGAACGAGCGCGACTATGGACAGGAGGCCATCGAGATCCTGTTGCAGGTGATGGAGAACCAGCGCGACGACCTGGTGGTGATCTTCGCCGGCTACAAGGACCGCATGGACCGCTTCTTCGGGTCCAATCCCGGCATGGCGTCTCGCGTGGCCCACCACATCGACTTCCCGGACTACAGCGAAGAGGAGCTCTTCGCGATCGCCGAGCTCCTCCTCGAGCAGATGCAGTACCGGCTCAGCGAGCCGGCCGCCCAGACGCTGCGCGAGTACATCGGTCTCCGCAAGGCGCAGCCCCACTTCGCGAACGCCCGATCGATTCGCAACGCGCTCGACCGCGCCCGGCTGCGCCAGGCCAATCGCCTCTTCGAGCGCCGCGACCGCGGCGCCCTGTCGCGTTCCATGCTGGCGACGATCGAGCCGGAGGACATCCGAGCCAGCCGGGTCTTCGGGGCGGCGGAGGAGACGTCGTGAGGCTCGAGGCGCTCGTATTCGACGTCGACGGGACCCTCGCCGATACGGAGGAGGCACACCGCCGCGCCTTCAACGCCGCTTTTCGCGTCCACGGCCTCGACTGGGACTGGACCCCGGAGGTCTACGGCGTGCTGCTCAACGTGGCGGGCGGGAAGGAGCGCCTGACCCACTGGGTCGGCTCACTCGCGGTCGCGCCCGAGGAGCGCGATCGGCTGCGCGGGCAGGTTCCCGAGATCCACGCGACCAAGACCCGCGAGTTCGCCGGGCTGGTGGCTCAGGGCGAGCTCCGGCCCCGCACGGGCATCGCCCGCCTGATCGGGGAGGCGCGAGGGCGGGGCGTGCCGCTCGGCATCGCCTCCACCACGACGCTCGCCAACGTAGAGGCGCTCGTGCCGGCGTTGCTGGGGGAGGAGGCACTCTCGTGGTTCGACGTGGTGGCGGTGGGCGACGTCGTCCCCCGCAAGAAGCCGGCGCCCGACATCTATCAGCTCGCGGTGCGGCGGCTGGGGGCCGCCCCGGAGCACTGTGCGGCCTTCGAGGATTCGGACCTGGGCGTGCGTGCTGCGCGGGCGGCGGGCCTCTTCACGGTGGCGGTGTGCACGCGCTGGACCCGGGAGCACGACCTCTCGAGCGCCCACCTGCAGCTCCCGTCCCTGGGCGACCCCGACGCTCCCCTCGACTCGGAATCCGCCGATCGGATCGGCGGGCCCTGGCTGGACGTCGACCGGCTGGCGGCCCGGCACGGATCGTGGGCCTCGACCCTGCCGGCGACGAGGGCGGTCTCGTGAGCGACGGCGGGGATCCAGGGCCATGCTCGCCGGACGCTCGACGCTGGCCGAGTTCCTGATCGAGGAGCGGCGCGCCCACCAGGGTGCCCGGGGCGAGTTCAACGAGCTCGTGCTGAACGCCGCGCTCGCCTGCAAGGCGATCTCCGGGCGGGTCGCACGAGGCGCCCTCGGCGAGGTCCTGGGCACGGGCAGCGAGAACGGCCACGAGGAGGTCCGCAAGAGCGTCGACCTGCTCGCCCACCAGATCTTCGTCCGCACCCACGAGCGTTCGGGGGTTCTGGCCGGGATGGTCTCGGAGGAGGTGGACGGGCCCTGCGCGCTCTCCGAACAGCACGCGAGGGGCAAGTACCTGCTGGTCCTCGACCCCCTGGACGGGTCGTACGGCATCGACGTCAACGTCTCGGTCGGAAGCATCTTCTCCGTGCTGAGGGCGCCGGAGCCCGGGCAGGACGCGGGCCCGGAGGCGTTCCTGCAGGCCGGGACCCGACAGGTGTGCGCGGGCTACGCGATCTATGGCCCCTCGACCATGCTCGTCCTGACGGTCGGCACCGGGGTGCACGCCTTCACCCTGGACCCCCAGCTCGGGGAGTTCATCCTGACGCATCCCTCGATCTCCATCCCGGCCGAGACCAACGAGTTCGCCATCGACGCCGCCAACAGCCGCTTCTGGGAGCCCGCGGTCAAGCGCTACGTCGACGAGTGTCTCGCGGGGCAGGCGGGTCCTCGCGGCAAGGACTTCAACATGCGCTGGGTGGGTCCGCTGGTCACCGAAGTTCACCGCATCCTGATGCGCGGAGGCGTCTTCCTGTACCCGCGGGACGCTCGCGAGACCACCCGGCAGGGGCGGCTGCGGCTCCTGTACGAGTGCCATCCCATGTCGTACATCATCGAGCAGGCGGGCGGGTTCGCCAGCACGGGACGCGAGCGGCTGCTCGACCGGGTACCGTCCTCGCTTCACCAGCGAAGTGGTTTCGTCTTCGGCTCGAGGGACGAGGTCGCGCGGATCGAGAGCTACCACCGGGATCGAAACGAGGCGGAGTACGACGCCCCGCTGTTCGGCCTGCGTGGACTCTTCCGGAACTCCTGAGCGCTACGGAGAGCACCATGTCTGCAAGGCACCCGATCATCGCAGTCACCGGCTCCTCCGGGGCCGGGACCACGTCGGTGATGCGCGTCTTCGAGCAGATCTTCCGCCGCGAAGGCGTCAAGGCCGCGATGGTGGAGGGCGACAGCTTCCATCGCTTCGACCGCCTCGAGATGAAGCAGCGCATGGAGGAAGAGCTGGAGCGGGGCAACCACTCCTTCAGCCACTTCGGGGAGGATTCCAACCTCTTCGCCGAGCTCGCTGCACTGTTCGAGGAGTACGGCGCGACCGGGAAGGGCCGGCGCCGGCGCTACCTGCACGATGAAACCGAGGCCGCTCCGTACGGCCAGGACCCGGGGACCTTCACTCCCTGGGAGGACGTGCCGCCCGGAAGCGATCTGCTCTTCTACGAGGGGCTCCACGGCGCGGTGGTCACCGAGTCGGTGAACGTGGCGCAGCACGTGGATCTGCTGATCGGCGTGGTCCCCGTGATCAACCTCGAGTGGATTCAGAAGCTCCATCGCGACCGCGCGGCGCGGGGCTACACGACGGAGGTCGTCGCCGACACCATCCTGCGCCGGATGCCGGACTACATCCGCTACATCGTGCCGCAGTTCTCCCGCACCCACGTGAACTTCCAGCGGGTCCCGGTGGTGGACACCTCGAATCCGTTCATCGCGCGCCACATCCCGACGCCCGAGGAGTCGATGCTCGTGGTGCGTTTCGCCAATCCGCGCGGCATCGACTTCCCCTACCTCCTGTCGATGCTGCACGACTCGTTCATGTCCCGGTCCAATACGATCGTCTGCCCGGGCGGCAAGATCGACCTGGCCATGCAGCTGATCTTCACGCCCATGATCTGGCGTCTCATGGAGCGTCGCAGGCAGGAAGCCGGCTGAGGTGGACGACATGGCGAAGCAGGCGGCCGGGCGGGACGAATCCGCCCCCTACGCGGACGTGGTCAACGCGGTGCGCGCTCTCACGATGGATGCCGTGCAGGCCGCCCGGTCCGGGCACCCCGGCATGCCCATGGGGATGGCCGAGATCGCGGAGGTGCTCTGGCGCAGGCACCTCTGCCACAACCCCGTCGATCCGGGCTGGGTCGACCGGGACCGTTTCGTGCTGTCGAACGGCCACGGCTCCATGCTCCAGTACGCGTTGCTCCACCTGAGCGGCTACGACCTCGGCATCGAGGAGCTGAAGCGGTTCCGCCAGCTCGACTCGAAGACTCCGGGACACCCCGAGGTGGGAGTCACTCCGGGCGTCGAGACCACGACCGGGCCCCTCGGGCAGGGCCTCGCCAACGCGGTGGGAATGGCGCTGGCCGAGAAGCTGCTGGCGGCCGAGTTCAACCGGCCGGGATTCGAGATCGTGGACCATCGCACGTGGGTTCTCCTGGGCGACGGCTGCCTGATGGAGGGGATCTCGCACGAGGTCTGCTCGCTCGCCGGCACCTGGTCGCTGGGAAAGCTGATCTGCGTCTACGACGACAACGGGATCTCGATCGATGGGCGGGTGGACGGGTGGTTCACCGACGACACCCCGGCGCGCTTCCGCGCGTACGGCTGGCAGGTGATCGATGGGGTCGACGGACACGCGCCGGAGCGGGTCGACGACGCCCTGCGAGAGGCGCGCCAGGACACCAGCCGTCCCACGTTGATCTGCTGCACCACCGAGATCGGGCGTGGGGCGCCGAACAAGGCCGGCTCCCACGAAGTGCACGGTGCCCCGCTGGGCGAGGAGGAGGTGGCCGCGGCGCGCGCGAGCCTCGGGTGGCCCCACGCTCCGTTCGAGATCCCCGCGCAGGTCTACGCGGCGTGGGACGCACGGGAGTCGGGACGCGCGGCGCAGGCCGCCTGGCAGCGACGCTTCAGGGACTACGCAGCGGAACACCCCACCCTGGCCGCCGAGTTCGGGCGGCGGCTGCGGGGCGAGCTTCCGTCGGGGTGGCGCGAGGTCGTGGAGGGCATGCACGCGGAGGCGGTCGCGCAGGACGCGCCCCTCGCCACCCGCAAGGCCTCCCAGCGGATCCTGGAGCATCTGGGAGCCGGCCTGCCCGAGCTGATCGGCGGCTCCGCCGACCTCACCGACTCCAACCTGACCCGCTGGTCCGGAGCCCGCGCCGTGCGCGGCACACAGCCCGGGAGCTACCTCCACTACGGGGTCCGCGAGTTCGGCATGTCCGCGATCGTGAACGGACTCGCGCTCCACGGCGGCTTCCTGCCCTACGACGGGACCTTCCTCACCTTCTCGGACTACTCCCGCAGCGCACTTCGTATGGCGGCCCTGATGGGCATCCGCTGTGTCCACGTCTTCACCCACGACTCCATCGGCCTCGGTGAGGACGGTCCGACCCATCAACCGATCGAGCACGCGGCCTCCCTGCGCCTGATCCCCAACCTCGACGTCTGGCGTCCCTGCGACGCGCTGGAGACGGCCGTCGCCTGGATCGCGGCGGTCGAGCGGCGCGAAGGGCCGAGCTGTCTGCTGCTCTCCCGTCAGGGCCTCGCCCCGGTGCCGAGGGAAGGGGCCGGACGCGACGAGATCGCGCGCGGCGGCTACGTCCTCGTCGAGCCCGATCGCCCGCCCGCCCTGGCCATCCTGGCCACGGGCTCGGAGGTGCCGATCGCCGTGGAGGCGCAGGCGATCCTCCTGCGCGAAGGCATCTCCGCTCGGGTCGTCTCGCTTCCCTCGACCTCGGTGTTCGACCGCCAGGAAGCGGCCTATCGCGACCAGGTGATCCCCCCCGGCCTCCCCGCCGTGGCGGTGGAGGCCGGGGTGCCGGACTTCTGGCACAAGTACGTCGGCCGCGCGGCAGCGGTCGTCGGAGTCGGGACCTTCGGCGAGTCAGCTCCCGCCGGAGACCTCTTCGCCCACTTCCGGATCACCGGGGAGCGGGTCGTCGACGTCTGTCGCGCCGTCGTCGGCGCGGGCTAGCTCGCGCGCCAGACCGGGATAGTGCTGCAGCAGACTGACTCCCTGGAGCGGCTTGGGGAGGCCCTGGTGGCATGTCGCGCAGTTGACCTTCAGCACGTCCCCGGCGGGGCCCAGACGGTGGGGTGGCAGCACGTCGGCGATCGACTCCATGTACTCGTCGTTGATCTCGCGGACCATGCGGATCGCGTGCCAGGCCTTCACGCGCGCGGGCGAGCTCTGCTCCCAGGGTGAGAAGGCCCTGGAATTGTGGCAGTGCGTGCAGTTCACGCCCAGCGCCTCGGAGAGGTGGACCATCAGACCGTAGGTCCACTCGGCGTCCTTGATGTTCCGCTCGCTGCCCGCCGGTAGCACCGTCTGGGACTGGATGCGGATGTCGGCGGACTCGCCGCTCAGGAAGGCCGTGAACGGGTCGCCGGGCAAGGACGTGAGACCGACCTCGTAGGCGGGCGCGTTCTGGCCAGCCTGGGCTCCGAGGAAGGGCCTGCCCGGGTCTTCGCCGTGGCTCCACACCCGCGCGGGCACGTTCTGTCCGCGGTGGCACGTGTAGCAGGTGACGCCGGTGTCGCCGACGTGGTCCTTCCACTCGGCGTTGATGCGCTGGGTCATCTGGATCATGCGCCGAGACACGATCTTGGTGTAGGCATCGTCGTTCGCGAAGCCCCCCTCATGGCAGTAGGTGCACCCCTGCTGGGGAGAGACCCACTGGTAGATCGCTCCCATGAGGCGATTGAAGTCGGCGACGTCCTGGTGGCCCAGCAGCGGTACGTTCTGGTAGACCGCGGAGGCGGGCTGCCCCGCGGCTTCGACCGCTGGCATCGGATCGGGCGACACGTTGGCGTCCAGCGTCCTCTGCGCCAGACGGGGATTTCGGACCTGCTCGACGCCCAGCCCGCGGAAGTCACCCTGGGTCGCTTCCATCGGTGGCCGCTCGCAGGCCAGAAGGAGAAGAGTGCCGGCGGCAAGGAGCACGCCGACGAAGGGTCGGCTCGGGCGGTTCATCAGGGCCCTCCCGGGGTCATCGGGTCGACGACCGGCGGCAGCACCGCCGGGTAGGCGGGAGCTACGCCGTGCTTCACGGCCCAGAGGTACCAGTTGTCTACGACGGTGCCGGTGAGCAGAATGCCGATGCCGCCCGTCAGCGGGCAGAGCACCGCAAACCACCACGCCCAGCGGTGGATCGACTCCATGGATGCGTTGAACCCCATGGTCCAGCGCCAGAACAGGGCCGAGCGCTCGGCGGCGGTGCCCCGGTCGGTCACCTGTTCGATCTCGCGATCGCCTCCGAAGCGGCTGACCGCCAGGATGGTGGCCCCGTGCATGGCGAACAGCAGCGTCGATCCGTACAGGAAGGCGATCGACAGCATGTGGAACGGATTGTAGAAGAGGTTGCCGTAGCGGATCGAGAACGCCGCGGTCCAGTCCAGGTGCGGGAAGATGCCGAACGGCACCGCTTCGGCCCAGCTGCCCATCAGGACCGGCCGGATGAAGCCGAGCACGAGGTACAGCCAGATCGCCGAGGCGAACGCCCAGGCCACGTGGGTGCCGAGACCGAGGTCGCGCGCCCGCTGGTACATCCGCATCCACCACAGAAAGATCGAGGCGGTGAGGAAGAAGCCCGCCATGAGCCACCAGCCACCTTCACCGAGGGGCGGGATGCCGATGCCGTGCTCGGGCGCGGGCGGCTCGAGGGCCAGCCATGGGAGCTGGCGCACGAACTGGATCGGATCCCAGGACACCGAGGCCCACATGTTGAGACCGATGATCTCGATCGCCACGAAGCCGCAGAGCAGGGACGCCACGCCCGCCCAGCCGAGGTAGACCGGGCCGACCTGCGCATCTCCGATCAGGCCGAAGAGATAGGAAGCGCGCCCCTCGCCCGTGCGCCGGACGCGCCCGCGCGGGAGGGCGACGCCCGGGTCGCCAGGGGCCCGGACCTGCACGCGATTGAATAGGTTCTGGAACTCCGCCATCGTAATTCCTTCCGCCCGATCACCAGATCGGCAGGTTGAGCCACCAGGTCCACCACTCGGGCCAGCCGCGCGTCCAGAAAGGACCGCTGATCACGATGCACACGGCGCTGAAGAAGCCGGCCGAGAGCGCGAGGAACAGGCCCAGCCGGTGGATTCCCGTGGCCCCGATCGAGTAGCCGAGGGCGTCCCGGAAGAACGTGTTCTCGTGCTCGGACATCTTCACCGGCTCGCCCTTCTTCGGGTTCGTGACCGAGAGGATCATCCCGCCGTGAAGGGAGAGCGCCAGCGTCGTCGTGAAGAACAACGTGATCGCGAGCATGTGCGCCGGGTTGTAGTGAAAGTGGAGGAACTGGTATCCGACGTTCGACACCCAGTCGAGGTGACTGAGGATTCCGTACGGGAAGCCGTGTCCCCAGGCGCCCAGCAGGACGGGCCGGAACACGACCAGCGTGACGTACGCGAAGATCGCCATGCCGTACGCGAATGGGATGTGAAGGCCCATCCCGAGCTTTCGGGAGATCTCCGCCTGGCGCAGGGCCCAGGAGACGAAGGCGCCGATCGCGCACACCGTGATCACCTGCCAGAGCCCCCCCTCCTGGAGGGGTGCCAGGGCCAGCCCGTAGCTCAGGTCCGGTGGTGCGATGTTGATCTGCCAGACGTTCCAGGTAGGGCCTATGGCGGCTCCCCAGACGATGAGCAGGGTGCCGACCAGCGTGAAGAAGATCGTGGTGACTCCGAAGAACCCCACGTAGAACGGTCCGACCCAGAAGTCGAAGAGATCCCCCCCGATCAGGGTTCCCCCCCGGACCCGGTACCGTTCCTCGAAGCTGAGCATGGCCATCGCCGTGCCCTCCAGCCGGGGGCTCGCGTCCCCCGGAGCTAGCGCCGGCCGGGTCGGTGGGTGGACGTGCGTCCGCCCACCGACCCGGAGGCGTTTCCTATCGCTCCCGCAGCGCTGCGAGCTCGGTGTCCTGCGGCACCGCGAGCTCCGCCTGGGCGCCCCCGCCGGGGTTGTTCATCCAGTTGAAGCGCTCGGTGCTCAGCAGGATGAAGTGGATCACCACTGCCAGCACGAACAGGAACGTGAACAGTCCGACCAGCGCTCTTCGCGGATCGAACAGAAGCCAGACTCGCCACATGATGGGGCCTCCTTTGCCTGGTTGGTTTCCGACGGTGCCGGCCCCTATTGGAGCCAGGGCCGCCACTGCCAAACGAGGATGTGAGCAAGGATCGCGATGGCCGTGAACATCGCGAAGCTGCTCATGAAGATCCTGTGGAACTCCTTCGCCTCCCTCTCGGTGAGTCCGGAAAGGGAGGCTTGGCGCCTCCCGGATCCCACGTCTGCATTCGCCATTCCGTGTACCTCCTATCGGACCTCTTCGGCCCCCTCAGTGGCCTTTCGGCCGGTGCATCCAACCCCTCTCGGGACGCCGGGCCCCTGCCCGTCACCGTCCCAGGAACGCGAACAGGATGTACGTCTCCGCGGCTTCCCGGGCCTCGCGCAGCACCGGCCCGTACCCGCCAGGCCGGCTCGGCCAGGGCTGCCAGCGCCATCCGCTCAGCCGCGCGACCGCGGCGGGCAGCAGGAGCAGCAGCGTCCCGACGATCACCATCCAGTGGAACTGGCGCTCGTCGTCCTGGAGAGCGCGCAGGGCGGTGCTGCGTCGCGCCGCGGGGAGATTCTCCCAGGTGCCTCCTCGAGTGTGGACGTTCATGCAACCTTGCCCTCCGTGGTGCTCGTGGCCCACGCGGCCACGCGTGTCGCGTCAACCCGGTCCTCTCCCGCCCGACGGGCGTCCCGTTCGACCGCATCCCGCAGCTGCTTGGCGGCGGAGATACGGGTCAGGACCGGCTGGGATTCGATGTGTCGATCCAGGAGCGCCTTCGCCTCGTCGTCCCAGTGCAGCTCGGCGTGCCGGCGCGCGGGAGTGGGATCCACTTCGTCCAGGTCGCTGCCCAGGGGAAGCACCTCGAAGAGTGCGTCGAAGAGCGCGTTGCAGAATTCCTGGACGATGTACGTCGCACCGGCGTACCCCATGAAGGGCGTACCGGTGTGGCGCCGGACGATCGCGCCGGGGAACGAGGCCGGGATGTAGCGCGAGCGGCCTCCGTTCTCGGCGATGTACATGCGCTCGTTGTAGCTGCCGAACACGACCACCGGCGGGGTCTCTCGGATCGCCTTGCGTACGGCATCGTTGTCGGGCTTCACGCCGGCGCTGCGCGAGATGGCGAAGGAGCAGGGGAGGCCCAGCTCGTCCTCCAGGAAGTGGCGCACGCCCCGGTTGTAGGTCTCGCTGGCCACGATCCCGAAGTTCGCCGTCCCGAAGAAGTCCTGGGTCACCGATCGCCACAGGTCCCAGAGCGGCTTGACGGTCGTGTGCTTCTCGTGCTCGATGAACGGCTCCGCATCGAGCCCGAGCAGCTCGGCGAGCGTGCGGAGGAACTGCGTGGTGCTGTGGAGCCCGATGGGTGCCTGCAGGTAGGGCCGATCGAGGGTCTCGCAGAGCAGGCGGCCGAACTCGCGGTACATGCAGACACTGACGTCCGCGTTCGCGAGCTTCGGGACGTCCTCGAGGTGGCTTCCCAGCGGGAAGACCATGTTGACCTCGGCTCCGATCCCCTCGACGAGGCGCCGGATCTCGGCCAGGTCCGAAGCGAGGTTGAAGGTCCCGTAGGTCGGCCCGATGATGTTGACCCGCGGCTTCTCGCCCTCCTTGCGAGCCTTGCGCGCGGGCACGCGCCGGGGGCCGTACTCCGACCAGAGCCAGGAAAGCGCGCGGTCGGCGCTCTGCCACTGGTCCTCGTCGATCGTGCGGGGAAGGAAGCGCTGGATGCCGGTTCCCTCCGGCGTCACGCCCCCGCCGATCATCTCGGCGATCGAGCCGGTGACGACCACGGCGGGCAGGTCGGCGCGCAGCGTGCCGTGGGCCCGCCTCATCGCGTTCTCGGTGCCGTGCTGGCCCAGCTCCTCCTCCGCCAGCCCCGTGACGACGATGGGGAGCTCGTGAGGGGGCAGGGCGTCCGTGTAGTGGAGGACCGACGTCACCGGCAGGTTCTCGCAGCCGACCGGGCCGTCGATGATGACCTGGAGCCCCTTGATGGAGGTGAACACGTACACCGAGCCCCAGTAGCCGCCCGCGCGATCGTGGTCGAGGATCAGCATCTCGCCAGGTCCTGCGGCGACGCCTTCGCATCCTGCTTGGCGTTGCGCCGCGCGTGTCGCGCGCGGAAGCGCGGGCGATCGGCGGGGAGGGCATCGGCGCCCTGCCAGACTCCCGAGGCGTGGCCCTCGCCGACGCCTTCGAAGAAGGCCTTCATCTCGTCGAACCGGGGCTTGGCGGAGAGCGCCGCGTTCACCACCTGCGCGAGGCTCCCGGCGCCGGCCGGTCCCATCAGCGGACGCGCCGAGATCAGGTTGGTGAAGTAGAGGGCCGGCAGGCCCTGCTCCTTGGCCTTCTGCACCACCGGGGTCGTGCCGATGGCGAGGTCGGGCTGGCAGGCCTCGACGGCGGCGAGGTCCTGCTCGAGCGACGCGCGATAGCGCACCTCCACGCCGCGCTCCTCCAGCCAGGCACGGTCGGGCTCCGACCAGGGAGTCTGCGGCAGAGCCGTGCCGACGTAGGGAACGCGGGCGCCGCTCTCGACCAGCAGGCGCGCCACCAGGAGCTCCGAGCCTTCGTACCCGGAGACCGTGACGCGCGCGCGGATCGGGCAACGCTCGAGAGCGGCGCGGATCGCGGGAAGGAAGCGGTTCTGCGCCGCGGAGACGGCGTCCCGGGGCACGCCGCAGGCGTCGCCGATGGCCTCCAGCCACGCCGCGGTCCCGTCGTGGCCCACGGGTGCGGAGCCCACCAGGGTCCGCCCCGCCTGCTCGAACTCCCGGCACACGGACGTGTAGAAGGGGTGGATCGCCGCCACGGCGGCGCCGGCCAGGGCCGCGTACTGCTCTCGCCACTCCCGGGTCGGGACCGTGGGGCCACAGGCCAGCCCGAGGGGCTCGAGGAGCATGCCGATGCCGACGGGGTCGGCCGGGAACATCTCCCCCACCAGGGTCACCGTCGGGCGTTCGCTGGGGCCGCCGCGCGGCGCCTGCACCGGGCCCTGCTCCGCCTCGCTCCGCGCGTAGGCGAGCATGGCGCCGGCCAGCACGTCCTTCGCCTCGGCGTGGGTGGGGACACCGAAGCCCGGGACGTCGATTCCGATGATGCGAACTCCGTCGATCTGCTTGGGGAGCAGACGCAGGGGAACGCCGGAGGCGGTGGGCACGCACAGGTTGGTGACCACGATGGCGTCGTAGTCGGCGGGGTCCGCGAGCTCGAAGACGGCGTCGCGGATGTCCTCGAACAGCTTGCCGGTGACCAGCGTCTCGGAGTTGAAGGGCACGTAACCGACCGTGCGGCGCGCCCCGTAGAAGTGGGAAGTGAAGGTCAGCCCGTAGACGCAGCAAGCCGACCCGGAGAGGAGGGTCGCCGTCCGCCGCATGCGAAGGCCGACCCGCAGGGAGCCGAACGCCGGACACATGCTCTGGGGCTGGTCGTGGGGCCCGACCGGGTAGTCCTGCGCGTAGCGCGCCAGCGTCTCGCCCTGGCCGGCCGCCGCGGCCGCACGCTTCATCTCGTCCGGTCCGGCATGACAGCCGCCGCCCTCGACGAGCGGGCCGTCGCCCTTCGCGGGGTTCCGGATCGAGAGCTCGGTGATGGACTCGGCCATGTCGGTTCGCCTCGGCGCGGGTCACGCGCTGTCGTAGATCACCTCGAGCGACGGCTTCTCCGTGGCGGCGTCTCCGCACAGATCCTCGAGCGTGGCCGGCTCCAGGACCACGTCGCGACCGACGTCGTCGCCGGAGAAGAGCGACAGGAGCCCGTCCTGGTCGAGCGGCGCCGGCTGCACCGGTGGGGCCTCCGCCGTGTGCGTCGCGAGCGTCTCGAACAGCGAGCACCACTCCGAGCCGGGCCGGCCGATGATCTCGTAGTTGGCGCTCTTGCGGCGGATGTCGTCGTGCGCCGGGATGGAGGCGAGCACCGGGATGCCCACGGCCTCGGCGAAGGCCTGGGCCTCGCCGGTGCCGTCGTCCTTGTTCACCACCAGGCCGGCCACCCCCACGTTGCCACCGAGCTTCCGGAAGTACTCGACGGCGGAGCAGACGTTGTTGGCGACGTAGAGGGACTGGAGGTCGTTCGAGCCGACCACGATCACCTTCTGGCACATGTCCCGGGCGTTCGGGAGGCCGAAGCCGCCGCAGACGACGTCGCCCAGGAAGTCGAGCAGGACGTAGTCGAAGCCCCAGTCGTGGAAGCCGAGCTTCTCGAGCAGCTCGAAGCCGTGAATGATGCCGCGGCCCCCGCATCCCCGGCCCACTTCGGGCCCGCCGAGCTCCATCGCGAAGACGCCGTCGCGCTTGAAGCAGACGTCGCCCACCGCGACCGGCTCTCCGGCGAGCTTCTTCTTCGCCGAGGTCTCGATGATCGTCGGGCAGGCGCGCCCGCCGAACAGCAACGAGCTGGTGTCGCTCTTGGGGTCGCAGCCGATCAGCAGGACCTTCTTGCCCTGCTGGGCCATCATGTAGGACAGGTTGGCCAGCGTGAAGCTCTTCCCGATTCCCCCCTTCCCGTAGATCGCGACGATCTGGGTCTCGCGGGTCGCGGGGGCGGTCGCGACCGGGTCGGGCTCGACCGCCGCTTCGCTCCGCAGCGTCTGCGCGAGCGATTCCATGGTGGTCACCACGCTTCCGTTGATCGGCACCGTCATGTGCAATGCCTCCAGTCGAGGACCATCTTCAGGCAGGCCGGGTCGTCGAAGGCGGTCCGGTAGGCCAGCGCGGCCTCGCGGGCCGGCTCGCGGTGGGAGATGAGTCCGGCCAGCGAGAGCCGTCCCGAGTCCACCTGCTCCTTGACCGCTGCGAGATCCGGCTCCTGCCACTCGGCCGCCACGCGGATGCGCGCCTCGCGCATGAAGGCCGGCGGGAACGCGAAGCTGAGGGGCCTGGAGTAGAAGCCGGCCAGCACCACCTCGCCGCCGGGCGCGAGGCGTCCGATCAGCTCATCGAGGAGCGTGCCGTCGCCGCTGGCGTCGTAGATCGAGCTGTAGTCGCGGCGCGGATCGTCCGCGGGATCCACCACCGTGTAGCCCATGGCCCCGGCGCGTCGCTCCGGATGCCGCTCCCACACGACCGGGGGCTCGCCGCCCGTGCACACGGCCAGGCGAGCGAGCAGCCGGCCGAGGACGCCGTGCCCCACGACGAGCTCCGGCGGCTGCGCGGCGCCGTGCGCGACCGCGTGGTGAGCGGTGGCGGCCAGCGCCAGCAGGACGCCGTCCTCGCCGAGCTCCTCGTCGATCGGCAGGGCGCGCCGACCCGGCACCACGAGCCGAGACGCGGCTCCCCCGAAGAGCCCGCGCACCTCGCCGAAACAGGCGGCACCGGGCACGAAGACGCGTTCGCCGACGCGTCGACCGGAGAGGGGGCCTGCATCGCTGATGCGACCGACCGACTCGTAGCCGGGCACCAGCGGGTAGCCGAGCCCGGGGAAGGGCGGCATCTCCCCGCTCCAGAGCAGGCGCTCGGTTCCGCTGCTGATCCCGCTCCAGTCGAGGTCGACGGCGACGTCCGCCTCGCCGGGCGGGGTCAGCGGCAGCCGGCGCAGGCCGAGCTCCCGGGGCCGCTCGAGGACGACCGCCAGCGCGTCCCGCGCGCTGTGAGCGGTGGAGTCGGCGAGAGGATCGACGGGCAAGGTGACTGTCATTTTATACTGACGCCCAGAGCTGTCAATAGAGATTGACGGTCAAGGCGGTCAAGGATGGCGGCGACCGCGGTGCGATCGAGCTCGTTTCCCCGCGGGGCTCAGCCTCGTGGCGTCGCCGGCCCGAGCAGCGCCGGGAGCTCGGCGAGGGAGTCGAGCCAGGCGTCGGCCGCCAGGCTCTCCGGGCGGCCGTACCCGTAGCGGACCGCCACGAAGGCGAGACCTGCGGCGCGCGCCGCACGCGCGTCGTTCTCGGAGTCCCCCACGTGCAGCGCCCGCTCCGGGGCGACTTCGAGCCGGCTGCACGCGTGGAGCAGCGGGAGCGGGTCGGGCTTGGCCCGCGGCACGGCGTCGCCGGCTACCACGACGACGAAGAAGGTGGCGAGCTCGAGGTCGCGCAGGAGCGCATCGGTGAAGACGGTCGCCTTGCTGGTGACGCAGGCGAGGGGCACGCCCGCGTCGCGCAGGGCCGCCAGCCCCTCGCGCACGCCGGGGTAGGGCCGGCTGCGCCGGGACACCCCCCGCGCATAGTGCTCGACGAAGCGCGGGTAGGCGCGCGCGAAGAGCGCGGGCTCGGGCTCGGCGCTGCGCTCGCCGGTGAGGGCGCGCTTCACGAGCCGCTCGACGCCGTCGCCGATCCACCCGACGACGGCCGCGTCGTCGACGGGCGGTCGTCCCAGCTCGGCGAGGGTCGCGCGCACGGCGTCCGCGAGGTCCGGGGCCGTATGCACCAACGTGCCGTCGAGGTCGAGCGTTACCGCGTCGGCAAGCCGCGACGGGGGTTCGCCCGCCACCCCTCGCGCCTAGCCGGAGGCCGAGCCGAGGGCGAAGGCGCTGACGAGCATCCCGAGCACGTAGAGGCTGACGCCGGTCGCGTTGTACCAGGGCGCGAGGCGGCGCGGATCCCCGAGGAGCCGGGCCATCAGCCCGGCCTGCACCGTCACCAGCGCCGCCACGGCCGTCGCGTGCAGGGGGTGACCCCACACCCACAGCAGGGCGACGACCAGCGCCTGGGCGCCGGCCATGGTGAGACAGGCCAGCCGTGCGGCGCGCTCCGGGCCCAGGCGCACGGGCAGCGAGCCCACGCCCGCGCTTCGGTCCCCCTCGAGCGACTTGAAGTCGTTCAGGGTCATGATGCCGTGGGCGCCGAGGCTGTAGAGGACGGCGATGCCGAGGATGCGGGGCTCGGGCATGGCTCCCTGGGCCATGACCGCGGCGCCGGTCACCCAGGCGAGGCCTTCGTAGGAGAAGCCGACGGCGGCGTTTCCCCACCAGCCGTTCTGCTTCAGGCGCAGCGGGGGGGCGCTGTACGCCCACGCCAGCGCCAGCCCGAGCAGCGAGGCCCACGCCACCCAGCGGCCGAGGGCGAGGGCGACCAGCATCGCCAAGACGGACCCCGCCACCGCCACGCCGAGCCCCCAGCGACCGGGCATCCGCCCCGAGGGGATCGGCCGGTCGGGCTCGTTGATCGCGTCCACATGCCGGTCGAACCAGTCGTTCACGGCCTGGCTGGTGCCGCAGAGGAGCGGACCGGCCAGCACCACGCCCGCCAGCACGAGGGGCCAGCGCCCCTCGAAGTCCGCCCCCGCCGAGACCGCACCGCAGGCAAACGCCCACATGGGCGGGAACCAGGTGATCGGCTTTAGCAGCTCGAGGACCACCCCGGGACGGGGCACGGTCTCGAGGGCCAGGGCGGCCGGAGGTCCGGAGCCGGTTCGTGCCACGGGGCCAGGGTGGACCGGCGCTCGCCGGGTGTCAATCCTCGTTTACGTCTTTCTGGATTGACACTCGCCCGGCTCCCGTCTAGGGTGGCGTCAGGGCGGAGGAATCCATGAACACTTCGGCCATCTCCAGCCGGCGACCCCGCGCGCTGTACACCGCGGACGAGCGTCGCCGCCGGGATGCCTCGCCCTGGACCGTCGTTCAGGCGGTGTTGGCGCCGCTCCAGTTCGCGGTCTTCCTGGTCAGCCTGGCGCTGGTGATCCGCTACCTGGCCACGGGTCACGGCCTGGCGCTGGCCACGGCCTCGGTCGTCGTCAAGACCCTGGTCCTCTACACGATCATGGTCACCGGCTCGATCTGGGAGCGCGACGTCTTCGGGCGCTGGCTCTTTGCGCCCGCGTTCTTCTGGGAAGACGTCTTCAGCATGCTCGTGCTGGCGCTGCACACCGCCTACCTGGCGGCGCTCGCACTCGATCTCGGGACGGGACGCGAGCAGATGGCGATCGCCCTGGCCGCGTACGCGGCCTACGTCGTCAACGCCGGCCAGTTCATGCTGAAGCTGCGCGCGGCGCGACGCGAGCGGGATGACGTGGCCGTCGCCGTCTCCGGGACCGCCGAATGACGGCGCGGGATGTGCTCGCCACGGTGTCCGAGGGCGGGGCGTGTGCGCTGCCCGTCCTCCGGGAGCGTGGCCAGCGGGAAGTGTTCTGCGGCCTGACCGGTATCGTGTGGCTGCACCGCAAGATCCAGGACGCCTTCTTCCTCGTCGTCGGGTCGCGAACCTGCGCGCACCTGCTGCAGTCCGCGGCGGGCGTGATGATCTTCGCGGAGCCGCGCTTCGCGACGGCGATCCTGCAGGACCGCGACCTGGCCGGGATGGCCGACTGCAACGAGGAGCTCGATCGGCTGGTGGGCCGGCTCCTGGCGCGGCGCCCGGACATCCGGCTCCTCTTCCTGGTGGGCTCGTGCCCGTCGGAGGTGATCAAGCTCGACCTGGCGAAGGCGGCCGAGCGGCTCTCCCTCGCCCAGCGCGGACGCGTGCGTGTGCTCGCCTACTCCGGGAGCGGGATCGAGACCACCTTCACCGAGGGTGAGGACGCCTGTCTGCGCGCGCTGGTCCCCGAGCTGCCGGCGACGCGCGAGCGCTCGCTCCTGGTCGTTGGCGCGCTGGCCGACGTGGTGGAGGACCAGTTCGCGCGCCTCTTCGCCGAGCTCGGGATCGGCCCGGTGCACTTCCTGCCGCCGCGCCGCTCGGGCGCGCTGCCGCCGGTCGGCGAAGCCTCCGTAGTGTTGACGGCCCAGCCCTTCCTGAACGAGACCGCGCGGGCACTCGGCGCGCGCTGCGCCCGCGTCCTGACTGCACCCCATCCCTTCGGCGTCGAGGGCACCCTGGGCTGGCTCGCGGCGGCCTGCGACGCCTGGGGCGTGTCGCGCGAGCGCCTGGAGCAGGTCACCCGCCGCGCGGTAGACCGGGCGCGGCGCGCGCTCGAGCGCCCCCGCAAGGCGCTCGCCGGCCGGCGCATCAGCTTCCTGCCCGACTCGCAGCTCGAGATCCCCATCGCTCGCTTCCTGCACCGGGAGTGCGGGATGGAGCCGGTCGAGGTGGGCGTTCCCTACCTCGACCGCGAGCGCATGGCGGGGGAGCTGGCGCTGCTCCCGGAGTCGGTGCGGCTCTCGGAAGGGCAGCACGTGGATCGCCAGCTCGAGCGGCTGCGCGCCGACCGCCCCGATCTCACCGTGTGCGGCCTCGGCCTGGCCAACCCCCTCGAGGCCGAGGGGCTTCGCACCAAGTGGTCCATCGAGCTGGTCTTCACGCCCGTGCACGGCTTCGAGCAGGCGGCGGACCTGGCCGAGCTCTTCACGCGCCCGCTCGAGCGGGGCGAGCGGCTGGCGTTCTGACCATGGAGCTGACCCTCTGGACATACGAAGGCCCGCCGCACGTCGGGGCGATGCGCGTGGCGACGTCGATGGAGGACGTTCACCTCGTGCTGCACGCGCCGCAGGGCGACACCTACGCGGACCTGCTCTTCACGATGATCGAGCGCCGCGCCAGCCGCCCCAACGTGAGCTACACGACCTTCCAGGCCCGCGATCTGGGCGGCGACACCGCCGGGCTGACCAAGACCGCCGTGCGCGAGGCCTGCGAGCGCTTCCGGCCGCAGGTCCTGCTGGTGGGAGAGTCGTGCACGGCGGAGCTGATCCAGGACCAGCCCGGCGCACTGGCCCAGGGCATGGATCTGCCGGTCCCCGTCGTGCCGCTCGAGCTGCCGGCCTACTCGAAGAAGGAGAACTGGGGGGCCAGCGAGACCTTCTACCGGCTGGTGCGCGCGCTGCTCGCGCCCCTCGCGCCGCCGCCCGGCCAGGAGCGGCCTGAGCCTGTCGAGTCGCGTCGCCCGCGGGCCAACCTGCTCGGGCCCTCGGCACTGGGCTTCCGCTGCCGCGACGACGTCGAGGAGGTCCGGCGCCTGCTGGACTCGGTGGGTATCGACGTGGGCGTGGTGGCGCCCGAGGGCGCCTCGCCCGAGGACCTGCTGCGCATCCCCGAGGCGGACTTCAACGTGTGTCTCTATCCGGAGGTGGCGCGCACGGCGTGCAGCTGGCTCGCGCGCACCTTCGGCATGCCCACGGTCGAGGCGTGTCCGATCGGCGTCGGCGCCACGCGCGACTTCCTGCGCGAAGTGGGCCGCTGCGCGGGGGTGGACGTCGACGCGGCCCTCGCACCGGAGCGCTCGCGTCTCCCCTGGTACTCGCGGTCGGTGGACTCCACCTATCTGACGGGCAAGCGCGTCTTCATCTTCGGCGACGGGACCCACGCCCTGGCCGCGTCGCGCGTAGCGCGCGAGGAGCTGGGGTTCACGGTCGTCGGACTCGGCACCTACAGCCGCGAGCGGGCGCGCGAGGTGCGTGCCGAGGCCGAGGCCTGCGGTGTCGAAGCCCTGATCACCGACGACTACCTGGACGTGGAGGCGCGTATCGCCGAGCTGCGTCCGGAGCTCGTCCTCGGCACCCAGATGGAACGCCATGTGGCCAAGCGCCTGGGCATCCCCTGCGCGGTGATCTCGGCACCGGTCCACGTGCAGGACTTCCCCGCGCGCTACTCGCCGCAGATGGGCTTCGAGGGCGCCAACGTGCTCTTCGACACCTGGATCCACCCGCTGATGATGGGGCTCGAGGAGCACCTCCTCGGCATGTTCCGCGAGGACTTCGAGTTCCACGACGGCGCCGCGCCTTCCCACCTGGGCGGCGACGCCCCGGGTGCGCCCGAGCAGGACGGCGGCGAGCAGGACCGGGCCGTCGCCTGGGATCCGGAAGCCAGCGCGGAGCTGCGCAAGGTGCCCTTCTTCGTGCGGGGCAAGGCGCGGCGCAACACCGAGCAGTTCGCCCAGGCACAGGGCCTGGGGACCATCACCGTCGAGACGCTATACGATGCGAAAGCGCACTTCGGCCGCTGATCCCACACCCATCAAGGTGGTGATCGTCACCTTGGACGGCCATCTGGCCGGCGCGGTGGAGCGCGCGCGCCGCGCCCTGGCGCCCGAGCTGCCGGGCCTGGAGCTGTGCCTGCATGTCGCCGCCGAGTGGGGGGCGGATCCGGAGGCGCTCGAGCGCTGCCGCGCCGACATCGAGGCGGGCGACATCGTGATCGGCCACATGCTCTTCATGGAGGAGCACTTCGAGCCGGTCCTGCCCTGGCTGGAGCGTCGCCGCGATCGCTGCGATGCCATGGTGGGCTGCATGTCCGCCGAGCCCGTGGTGCGGCTCACGCGGATGGGTCGCTTCCGCCTCGACGCGGGCGAGTTCGGACTGCTCGCGAAGCTGAAGGGCCTGCGCAAGAACCGCAGCGCGGAGAGCGCGAGCGCCGGCGGCCGCCAGATGGCGATGCTGCGCCGCATCCCGCAGATCCTGCGCTTCGTCCCCGGCACGGCCCAGGACGTGCGCGCCTACTTCCTCACCATGCAGTACTGGCTGGCGGGCTCCGACGAGAACGTGGCCCAGATGGTGCGTTTCCTGGTGGATCGCTACGCCGACGGCCCGCGGCGCGCCCTGCGCGGTCGCACGCGCCCGCAGCTTCCCCGGCCCTATCCGGAGGTCGGCGTCTACCACCCGCGCCTGCCCGGCCGCATCGCAGAGGATGCCGGGCAGCTGCCCGTCGCGCGCCAGCGGGGTGTGCCCCGGGTGGGGCTCCTGGTGATGCGCTCGTACGTGCTGGCCGGCAGCACCGAGCACTACGACGGGGTGATCGAAGCGCTCGAGGCGCGTGGGCTCGGCGTGGTTCCCGCCTTCGCCAGCGGGCTCGACGCGCGGCCGGCGGTGGAGCGCTTCTTCCTGGAGGACGGCCGGCCCGCCGTGGATGCGGTGGTCTCGCTGACGGGATTCTCGCTGGTGGGCGGGCCCGCCTACAACGACGCCGGGGCCGCGGAGGAGATGCTCGCCCGCCTCGACGTGCCGTACCTGGCCGCCCATGCCGTGGAGTTCCAGTCGCTGGAGCAGTGGCAGGCCTCCGACGCGGGGCTCCTGCCCATCGAGGCCACCATGATGGTGGCGATACCGGAGCTGGACGGGGCCACCGGCCCGATGGTCTTCGGCGGCCGCTCCGCCGAGGGCGACCGGGAGATGTGCGCGGACCCGGAACGCGCCGCCATGCTGGCCGCGCGGGTGCAGCGGCTGGTGGATCTGCGCCGCACTCCGCGTGCGGAGCGCAAGGTCGGGATCGTCCTGTTCAACTTCCCGCCCAATTCCGGGAACACCGGGACTGCCATGCACCTCTCGGTCTTCGCCTCGCTCCACAACACCCTCCGGGCGCTGCGCGACGAGGGCTACGACGTGGACCTTCCGCCCAGCGTGGAGGCGCTGCGCGAGCGGATCGTGGAAGGCAACGCGGGGCAGCTCGGCGCGGCGGCGAACGTCCACGCCCACATCCCGGTGGACGACCACGTGCGGCGCGAGCCGTGGCTCGCGGAGATCGAGGCCCAGTGGGGTCCGGCCCCGGGACGCCAGCAGAGCGATGGGGCGTCGCTCTTCGTGCTCGGCACCCAGCTGGGAAACGTCTTCGTCGGCGTGCAGCCGGCCTTCGGCTACGAGGGCGACCCGATGCGCCTCCTCTTCGAGAAGGGGTTCGCGCCCACCCACGCCTTCTCGGCGTTCTACCGCTACCTGCGCGAGGACTTCGGGGCCCACGCCGTGCTCCACTTCGGCACGCACGGCGCGCTCGAGTTCATGCCGGGCAAGCAGGTGGGGCTCTCGGGCGACTGCTGGCCGGACCGTCTGCTGGGCGAGCTGCCCAACTTCTATCTGTACGCCGCCAACAACCCGTCCGAGGGAGTGATCGCGCGGCGCCGGTCGGCGGCCACACTGGTGAGCTACCGCACGCCGCCGATCGCCGAAGCGGGGCTCCACCGCGGCCTGGCGGACCTGAAGGCCTCCGTCGGCCGCTGGCGAGCGGAGCCCGCGGACAGCTCGGAGCGCCCGGAGCTCGCGCGCCTGATCCAGGAGCAGGCCGCGGATCTCGACCTGGCGTCCCCCGAGCCCCCGTGGAACGGCGACGCGGACGTCCGGATCGCGCAGGTGAGCGAGGCCATGGCGGAGCTGGAGCACACGCTGATTCCGTACGGCCTGCACGTCGTCGGGGAGCCCGCGGGACACGAGGAGCAGCTGGAGCTGCTGCGCGCCGTCGCCGAGGCCGCCCCTGGCAGCGCCGCGCCGCCGGATGCGCTCGCGGCCCTGGTCGACGGGGCCTCCGCAGAGGAGGCGCTCGCCGCTGCCGGGGCGTCGCGCGACGCGGAGCTCGTGGACCGCCTGCGCGAGCTCGAGACGCTGTGCCGCAAGCTGTCGCGCGACGACGAGATCCCCGCCCTGCTGCGTGCGCTGGACGGGCGCTTCATCCGCCCGGCGCCCGGCGGCGACCTGCTGCACAACCCGGACGTCCTGCCGACCGGACGCAACGTGCACGGCTTCGACCCCTTCAAGATGCCGAGCGCCCACGCGGTGCGGAAGGGCGCCCGGCAGGCGAGCCGCGTGCTCGAGCGCTACGCGAGCGACGGCCATCCGCTGCCCGAGTCGATCGCGCTGGTGCTATGGGGTACGGACAACCTGAAGACGGAGGGCGCCTCCATCGCGCAGGCGCTCGCCTGGATGGGGGCGCGCCCGCGATTCGACGGCTACGGCCGGCTCGCCGGGGCCGAGCTGATCCCGCTGGAGGAGCTGGGCCGCCCGCGCATCGACGTGGTGATGACGCTCTCCGGGATCTTCCGCGACCTCTTCCCCCTCCAGACCCGGCTGCTGGCCGAGGCGGCCTGGCTGGCGGCCAGCGCCGACGAGCCGCTCGAGCAGAACTTCGTGCGCCAGCGCAGCCTCGCGCACCAGGAGGCCCAGGGCTGCGACCTGGAGACGGCGGCGCTGCGCGTGTTCAGCAACGCCAGCGGAGCGTACGGCGCCAACGTGAGCCAGCTCGTCCAGAACGAGCTCTGGGGCCAGGAGGACGAGCTGGCGGAGGCGTACTCGCGCCGCAAGAGCTTCGCCTACGGCCGCAGCGGCCAGCCGGTGCAGCGGGGCGAGCTGCTCCAGGGCGTCCTGGCGGGGGTGAGCCTCGCCTACCAGAACCTGGACTCGATCGATCTGGGCGTGACCACCGTGGACATGTACTTCGACAACCTGGGTGGCGTGTCCAAGGCGATCGAGCGCGCCGGCGGATCGGCCGTTCCCGTCTACATCGGCGACGAGACGCAGGGCAGCGGACGCGTGCGCAGCCTGGGCGAGCAGGTCGCGCTGGAGACGCGCACCCGGGCGCTCAATCCCAAGTGGTACGAGGGCATGCTGGAGCACGGGTTCGAGGGCGTGCGCCAGATCGAGACCCACGTGACGAACACGGTGGGCTGGTCGGCCACGACCGGGCAGGTGGAGCCCTGGGTCTACCGCCAGCTGGCCGAGACCTTCGTGCTGGACGAGGCGATGCGCGAGCGCATGGCGGCCCTGAACCCGACCGCGTCGGCCCGGGTCGCCAGCCGCCTGCTGGAGGCCAAGGAGCGCTCCTACTGGAGCCCCGATCCGGCGACGCTCGAGGCGCTGGAGCGCGCGGAGGAGGAGCTGGAAGACCGTCTCGAGGGAGTCGGCGAAGGAGTGGCGGCATGACGACGACGAGGCGGTCCGACGGCGAGGGGAGCGTTCAAGTGCGCATGGATCCGACGGTGTGCATCGATAGCGCGAAGGTGTTCGCGGTCTACGGCAAGGGCGGCATCGGGAAGAGCACGACCTCGTCCAACCTGTCGGTCGCGTTCTCGAAGCTCGGCAAGCGCGTGCTCCAGATCGGCTGCGACCCGAAGCACGACTCCACCTTCACCCTCACCAAGACGCTCGTTCCGACCGTGATCGATGTGCTCGAGAGCGTGGACTTCCACACCGAGGAGCTGCGCGTCGAGGACTTCGTCTACGAGGGCTTCAACGGCGTGATGTGCGTCGAGGCAGGGGGACCGCCCGCCGGGACCGGCTGCGGCGGCTACGTGGTGGGCCAGACCGTCAAGCTGCTGAAGGAGCACCACCTTCTCGAGGACACGGACGTGGTGATCTTCGACGTCCTCGGCGACGTGGTCTGCGGCGGGTTCGCGGCGCCCCTCCAGCACGCGGACCGCGCGCTGATCGTCACGGCCAACGACTTCGACTCGATCTTCGCCATGAACCGCATCGTGGCCGCCATCCAGGCCAAGTCGAAGAACTACAAGGTGCGGATCGGCGGCGTGGTGGCGAACCGGAGCGCCGGGAGCGATCAGATCGATCGCTTCAACAGCCACGTCGGCCTGAAGACCATGGCCCACTTCCCGGACCTGGACGTGATCCGGCGCAGCCGGCTCAAGAAGTCGACGCTCTTCGAGATGGAGGAGTCGGCCGAGCTGCTCGCGGTGCAGTCCGAGTACATGAAGCTCGCGGCCGGCCTCTGGGCCGGAACCGACCCCCTGGTGGTCGAGCCGATGAAGGATCGCGACATCTT
>JANQFA010000118.1 GCA_028278065.1 Myxococcota bacterium | reverse complement strand
CGCATCGGGCGGATCATGGTCTGCGGCGGAAGCTGCCAGGTGCCCGATTTCGCCAAGGCGTTCCAGGACCGCGCCAACGTGCCGGTGCAGATCCTGAATCCCTTCGAGCGGATGCTCCCGAGCAAGAAGTTCGACGAGGCGTTCCTGCGCGAGATGGCGCCCCTCATGACGGTCGGCGTCGGGCTCGGCCTGCGAAGGACGGACGAACGATGATTCGAATCAACCTTCTTCCGGTTCGCGAGGCGCGGCGCCGCGCGGACCTCCAGCAGCAGGGGCTCCTGCTCGTCGCGCTCCTGGCCGTGGCCTGCGGGCTCACGACCTGGGTGCACATGGCGATGCAGGCGAAGATCTCCGATGGCCAGGAGCGCGTGGCCCAGATCGACGCCCAGATCAAGCAGTTCGAGCCACAGCTCAAGCAGGTCGCGGCCTACAAGAAGAAGAAGGCCGAGGTCCAGGCCAAGCTGGACGTGATCAAGGGACTGGACCGCTCGCGCTCCGGCCCCGTTCACATGATGGACGAGCTGGCGGAGGCCACCCCGGATCGCATGTGGCTGACCAGCCTCGAATCGAGCGGTGCCCACGTGAAGCTCGAAGGGCGCAGCCTGGACAACGAGATCGTGGCGGCGTTCCTGACCCGCCTCAACGGCTCGCTCTACTTCGGGAACGTCGAGCTGCAGAGGACCGAGCTGGAGTCGCGCGGCGGGCTCAAGCTGCACCAGTTCGAGCTGACGGCGACGATCGAGGACCCGCACAAGGACGAAGCGACGCCGGATGCGGCGCAGACCGCCGGGACGCCCGGTGGCGGCGCGGCAGGGCGATAGGGGGACCCGGCGATGGAACTGGGCGGAATGGACAAGTTGCAGCCGACGATCGACAAGGTCGGCCGGCTCCCCGGCAAGTACCGGATGGCGGTCATCTTCGTGCTGCCGCTGCTGGTCCTGGGCGGCTACTACCAGCTGGGCTACACGGGCGCCTCCGAGAAGCTGAAGCAGCTCGAGGCCCAGCAGCAGAGCAAGCAGCGCAAGCTCAACGAGGTGCGCTCGGTCGCGGCCAACCTCGACCAGTTCGAGGAGGAGATCGCCGCGCTGGAGGGCGAGCTCAAGGTCGCCCTGCGGCAGCTGCCGGACAGCAAGGAGCTGCCGGGGCTCCTCACCGACGTGACCACGCTCGGCAAGAAGTCGGGTCTCGAGTTCAAGGCCTTCCGGCCGCGGCCCGAGGTCAACAAGGGCTTCTACGCCGAGGTCCCGATCGAGATCGAGTTCACCGGCAACTACCACGAGGTGGGCGTCTTCTTCGATCGGGTCTCGAAGCTCGATCGAATCGTGAACATCGGCGACATCCGCATGGGCGTCGCCAAGGAAGGCCTGAACGGCACGCTTCTCAAGGTGAAGGGTCAGGCCGTGACCTTCCGCTTCGTGGAAGGGGGTGGCGCGTGAAGTGGGGCGTTGCGTTGCTTCTCGTGACCGGGCTCACCCTGGTGGGCTGCGGAAACGAGAAGAGCGGCGTGTCGACCGCCGACTACGCGGCCGCCAGGGAGAAGGTGAAGGCGGCTTCGGGCCAGGCGCCGGTTCGGATGGAGACCCAGCAGGCGGTCGCCCAGCCGGAGGACCTGGATCAGCAGGCGACCGTCACGGCCGGGTACATGTACGACCCGACCGAGAAGCGGGACCCGTTCCGCTCCTTCATCCTGGATCAGGCCAAGGAGGCCGCGGAGAAGGAGGTCGGGCCGCTCGAGCAGTTCGACATCAGCCAGCTCGCCGTGGTCGCCGTCGTCTGGGACACGGGCATGCCGCTGGCGCTGCTCGCGGATCCCTCGGGACGACCCTACGTGGTCGAAGAGGGCACGGCGGTAGGCAAGAACGATGGGCGCGTCACCAAGATCGATGACGGGGTGGTCCTGGTGAAGGAAACCTACGTCGATTGGCTCGGTGAGAAGACCACCAAGGACATCGAGATGCGCTTGGCAAGCGGAGACAAGGGGGGTGATCTCTGATGAGGGCCAGCAACGATTGGCAGAACCGCTGGATCGTGAGCGCCGCGTGCGCCGCGCTCCTGGTCGTGGGAGTGGCGTGTGCCACGACCACGCCTTCGACGCCGGACGAGCCGGACCTCGCGGTCCTGGCGGACGTGCGCGTCGACTCGCAGGGCGGAATGACCGTGGTCACCCTCGAGGGGATCGGTCACCCGCTGTACGCCGCCATGGACGAGAGCGACCGCCTCGTGGTGGACCTGGACGCCGTGCGTCCGGGCGCCGTCCCCGAGGAGATCGCCCTGGTCGGTGAGCTGGTGAGCGAGGTCCAGATCACGGCCATGACCGACGGCGACGGCTCGCCGTTCACGCGGGTGTCGCTCGCCATCGCGGAGCCCGTCGAGTACGACGTGATTCCGGAAGGCGACGACCTGACCATCCACGTGATCCCGGTCACCGAGCTGGCCGCCGATGAGGACGTGCCCGCGGCGATGGACACGGCCTCGGCGATGGAGCCGGAGCGGGCCTTCACGGTGCCGGCTCCCCTGCCCTCGGCCGAGTTCGTGGCCGAGACGACGGCCGAGTCGCTGGAAGTCGCCGCGCGGGCCGTCCCGGCTGCGCCCGCCACCGCCATCACCGCGGTGCAGGTGGAGCAGGACGGTGCGGCGATCCACCTGGTGGCCGACGGCCGCCTCGACGGCGCTCAGGGCTTCGCGCTGGAGAACCCGGCTCGCTTCGTGATCGACGCCGCAGGGATCCAGAGTCAGCTGACGCAGGCTCGGGTGGATCTGGGCGGTCCCCACGTGGCGCGTGTGCGCATCGGCCAGCACCCCGACAAGGTGCGCGTGGTGCTCGACGGCGCCGAGGGCGAGACCTTCGCGACCGCCGCCATCGAGGCGGTGGAGGACGGTCTGGTGGTGGCCCTGGCCCCCGTCGGCACCGGTCCGCCCGCCGAGTCCCAGCCCCCGGCCTCGCCGGCCGACGGGATGGAGGAGCCCCGGCTCGACCAGCCCGCAAGCGGTGTGCAGAGCCTCGAGGGCGAGACCCAGGCCGCGGCCAGCGCCGCCGACGACGATGTCGAGACGGCCCTGACCGGTCCCACGACGCACGAGCCCGAGATGGACGCCCCGGCGTTCGACCCGGGCGACGCCTCGACCCAGGTGACCCAGGTCGATCTGCTGGCCGGCGCGGGCAGCCACCGGGTGGTGGTCGTGACCCAGGGTGCCGGAAGCTATCACCTCTTCGAGCCCGACCCGCAGACCGTGGTGGTGAGCCTCCCCGACGCCGTGCTGATGCCCGGCGCCGAGGCCCGGATCGCCCCCGAGCCGGGCGGACCGATCTCGCTGGTGATGGCCTTCCAGCAGCCCGACACGGATCGTCCCGAGGTCCGCGTGGTGATCACCCGGGGCCCCGGCGACAAGCCGATGGTCACCCGGGAGGGCTCCAACGTGGTCGTCGCGTTCGACGACGCGGGTGCCGACGCTGCGACCCCGCCGGCTCTGTCGACGGGACAGGACGGCAGCGCCGCAGCCGACAAGGCGATGGCCCAGGCCACCGCCCCGGCGGCTCCCGCCGTCCAGGACGGCGACGCCCTCGAGATCCTGAACGAGGGCGGGCTCCTCGACGGCAAGCAGTACGTCGGTCGCCGCATCTCCCTGGACTTCAAGGACGTGGAGATCGACGACGTGCTCCGGCTGATCGCCGAGGTCTCGGACCTCAACATCATCGCCGGTGACGACGTGGACGGTGCGGTGACGATCCGGCTGGTGGACGTGCCCTGGGATCAGGCGCTCGACGTGATCCTGCTGACCAAGGGCCTGGGCTTCATCAAGGTGGGCAACGTGCTGCGGATCGCGCCGCAGACGCTGCTGCAGCAGGAGGCCGAGGCCCGCCTGCAGGAGCGCCGCGCCAAGGAGAAGCTCGAGGACCTGGTGGTGAAGTTCCAGCCCGTGAACTACGCCGCCGTGTCCAACGTGGCCAAGATGGTGCAGCGGCTGCTCTCGGCCCGCGGAACGGTGAACACCGACTCGCGGACGAACACCGTCATCATCAAGGACATCCCGTCGGTGATCGACGAGTCCGTCGCCCTCATCAAGGCGATCGACACGCCGACCCCGCAGGTGCTGATCGAGGCCAAGATCGTCGAGGCCAACCTCGACTTCAGCCGCGAGCTGGGCACCGTCTGGGGCTTCGGGATGCAGCCCAACGTGGACGCGTTCGATGCGGACAGCGCGATCGACTCGTCGCGCGGCACCACGAACTTCCGACCCCACCCGGATCCCCGGATCCTGGAGGGTGCGGGAGACCTCAACAACTTCGTGGTGGACAACCCGATCTCGTCGCTGCCCACCGCCCTGATGAACATCGGCGCGTTCCTGCTCGACGAGCAGTACAACGTCGAGGTCCAGCTGCAGGCGGCGGAGAGCACGGGTGAGGGCAAGGTGATCTCGAGCCCGCGCGTCGTGACCCTCGACAACCGGGAGGCCGAGATCCAGCAGGGTGTCGCGATCCCGTACCAGACGTTCGAGAACGGCGACGCCCAGCTGCAGTTCATCGACGCGGTCCTGTCGCTCAAGGTGAAGCCGCACATCACGGCCGACAAGAGCATCATCATGGACCTCGAGGTCACCCGCGACGCGCCCGACGACAGCGTCGCCACCGGCTCGGTGGGCGCCCCGGCCATCGCCAAGAACCAGGCGAAGACCGAGACGCTCGTCCGCGACGGCCAGACGCTGGTGATCGGCGGCATCTACACGGTGCAGAAGGGCACCCGGATGTCGCGGGTTCCGTACCTGTGGCAGATCCCGGTGCTGGGCTACGCCTTCCGGAACAATGCGATTCGAGACATCCGGAAGGAGCTGCTCATCTTCGTGACGCCGCGGATCGTGGACATGCCCCAGCTGGGAAGCTAGGCGCAGCTCCACGGTGAGCTCCGAGAGGGGGGAAGGCCACCGCCTTCCCCCCTTTCTCTATACTGGGCGCCGTGGGGGATCCGAACGGCACGATCTGGCTGGTGGGAATGATGGGCGCGGGGAAGTCGACCGTGGGGCGGGCGCTCGCACGACGGCTGCGGCGGCCGTTCTCGGACCTGGACCGGGAGATCGAGCGCGAGGCGGGCTGCAAGGTGGCGGAGATCTTCGAGCGCGAGGGTGAGAGCGGCTTTCGCGCGCGGGAGCGCAGGGCGATCGCCGAGCAGGCCGGGCGCGCCGCCGTGGTGGCGCTGGGCGGCGGGGCCATCGCCCAGCCCGGGGCCGCCGAGCGGCTCGCGGCCTCCGGCACCGTGGTGTACCTGAAGGCGACCCCGGAGACCCTCCTCGAGCGCATCGGAGAGGCCCGCACCCGGCCGCTCCTGCGGGACCTGGATGGGGAGGAGCGCCTCTCCGAGATCCGGCGTCTCCTGGAAGAGCGCCGCGCGGCGTACGAGTCGGCGACGGTCGTCGTCGAGACCGACGGGCGCGGCGTGGCGACGCTGGCCGCGGCCGTCGCGGGAGAGCTCGAGTGAGTCCGCGCCGCACCGTGCGGGTGGATCTGGGCGATCGCTCCTATCCCATCGTCCTCGGCCACGAGACGCTGGCCGATGTGGGCGGCGCCGTGGCGGAGCGTACGGGGGCGAGCCAGGCCGTGCTGGTGAGCGTTCCCGGCGTGAACCGGCTCTACGGCGCGACGGCGGCGCGCTCGCTCCGCGAGGCGGGTCTGCGCGTGCTGCGCCTCGAGGTACCCGACGGAGACGCGACCAAGAACCTGCGCCAGGTGGCGAAGCTCTACGACGCGCTGGTGGAGAAGGGTGCGGACCGCAGTGCGGTCGTCGTCTCCCTCGGTGGCGGCATGGTCAGCGACCTGGCCGGCTTCGTGGCGGCGACCTACCTGCGCGGCATCCAGTTCGTGACCGTCCCCACGACGATCCTCGCCATGGTCGACGCGGGCGTGGGCGGCAAGGTGGGAGTCAACCTGAAGCAGGGCAAGAACCTGGTGGGCGCGTTCCACCAGCCTCGCCTGGTCTGGGTGGACACGGCCACGCTGGCTTCTCTGCCACGGCGCGACCGCGCCGCAGGGCTCGCCGAGGTGGTCAAGGCCGGGGCCATCTGGGACGCCTCGTTCTTCGACCGGCTGGAGCGCGCCGGTGAGAAGCTCCTGGAGGCCGATCCGGACTTGCTGATTCCGGTGCTCGCACGCGCCTGCCAGATCAAGGCGGAGGTGGTGAGCCGCGACGAGCGTGAGTCCGGCCTGCGCATGATCCTGAACTTCGGGCACACGCTGGGCCACGCCGTCGAGGCCCTGCATCGCTACCGGGGGATCCTGCACGGAGAGGCCGTGGCGATCGGGATGGTCTTCGCCGCGCGTCGCTCCGAGGCCCTGGGCCTGGCCCCCGAGGGCACCGCGGAGCGGATCGAGGACCTCCTGCGCCGCCTCGAGCTACCGACCGAGCGGCCCGACTTCGCCAGAGGGGCTTATCTCTCGGCGCTGAAGGTCGATAAGAAGAAGAAGGACGCACACGTGCGCTTCGTGGTGCTGCGGGAGATCGGCCGCGCCGAGACCTGCCCGCTGACCCCGGCGGAGATTCTCCCGGCGGGTCGGCGCAGCCGCGCGGCAAGGGGGGGACGGTCTTGAACCAGGCGATGGCCGACGACGTCGAGCGCCTCGAGGGCCTGCTCGGCGATGATCCGGGCGGGACGGCGTTTCCCGCGCTGGCGGAATCCCACCGTCGGGCCGGCGCGGCGGCGCGCGCCGAGGCCGTGGCCCGGGCGGGCCTCGAGCGCCGTCCCGACGCCCTGGCCGGGCGTGTGGCACTGGGGCTGGCGCTCCTCGACCTGGGCCGCCAGGACGAGGCGCGCGCCGAGCTCGAGCGGGTTCTGGCCTCGGTGCCCGACCACCCGCTGGCCCGCGCCGGCCTGGAGGCCAAGGCGGAGCCGCCCCCGGCGCCGGAGGTGCTGGAGGGCGAGGCGCTCCTGGCCGATCCCATCGACGGCGGCGAGATCGAGGCGGCCTTCGAGGACGCCACCTCCGAGCCCGAGCACATGGTGAGCGCGGACAGTGTGGCGGAGGATGCGATCCGCCGGGTCGATGCCGCCGCGGACGAGGGTCTCTGCGAAGAGGACGCCGTCGGACTGCCCGTGGCCACGGCCACCGTGGCCGATCTCCTCGAGAGCCAGGGTCACGACGACGACGCTCGCGCCATGCGCGCCGAGATCGATCCAGCGGCGACGCCGCCCGACGAGCGGGCGCGGGTCCTGGCCACCCTGGATCGCTGGCTCGCCAATCTGCGTGGGGGACGACAATGAGCTTCCAGTCTCTTCTCCGGAGCATCGTCGACGGCTGCGGCGGCGGTATCGGTGTCGCCCTCATGGGCAACGACGGGATTCCGATCGACCAGGCGCTCGCCGACAGCGACGCGGCGCGCACGCTCGAGGAGGAGTTCGGTGCGGCAGGCGTCGAGTTCGGTCGCATCCTCGAGGAGATCCGCAAGGCGTCCGACGCGCTCGGTGGCGGCGACGTGCGCGAGACGGTGGTGTCGCTCGAGCGCTTCAGCCTGATCTTCCACGGTGTCGACGAGGACTACTTCCTGGTCCTGGCGCTGCTCCCGGATGGCAACCTGGGCAAGGCGCGCTATCTCCTCCGGCGGCACCTGCCCGCGATCCGCGACGAGCTGTAGGCGTCGCGGCGCCGGGCGCCGGGGGAGGCGCCGTGCCCGATCCGCTTCGCATCCAGGTCGTCCACGGACCCAACCTGAACCTCCTGGGCACGCGCGAGCCCGACGTGTACGGGAGCGCGACGCTCGAGGACGTCGGAGCACTGCTCGAGGCCCGCGCCAAAGAGCTGGGCGTGCGGCTGGCGAGCTTCCAGTCCAACCACGAGGGCGAGCTCGTCGAGCACATCCAGCGTGCGGTGGGCGAGGCCGACGGCATCCTCATCAACCCGGCCGGGCTGACGCACACGAGCGTCGTGCTGCGCGACGCCCTGCTCGCCACCGGCCTCCCGGTGGTCGAGCTGCACCTCTCGAACGTGCACGCGCGGGAGGCGTTCCGGCGCACCTCGCTGGTGTCGGACGTGGCGGTGGGCGTGGTCTGCGGCTTCGGCGTGGAGAGCTACCGCCTGGGCCTCGACGGCCTGGTGACCCACCTGAGGGCGAAGGGGGCCTAGCGCGCCCGGCCGCTGGGGCCCCTGCGGGGCAGGCCGCCGCGCGTGAGGGCTTTTCCGCTCAGGCGTTGCCAACGCCCGCGCGCTCCTCCCTGCCGCCCGGGAAAGCCCCCGATTTGCAGGGGGTTGGACCCCTCAAGGGCACCCTGCTTTCGCCGATAGAACCTCATGGAGGGGCATTTCTGCGCCTCCGGACCTCGGCTGGGGATCTCTTGGCGGCGAACAAGCGGAAGATCCAGGCAAACGCACAGAAGTACCTCCAGAAGGGCCAGCTCGAGAAGGCCCAGAAGGAGTACCAGCAGCTCGTCAAGCTGGACCCGCGCGACGCGAACTCGCGGCTCAAGCTGGGCGACATCGCGCTTCGCCAGGGCGACAAGGAGGGCGCGGCGGAGGCCTACCTGAAGGTGGCCGAGCAGTTCATGAAGGACGGCTTCGACGCCAAGGCCGTCGCCATCTACAAGCAGGTCGGGAAGATCGACGCCGAACGGCTCGACATCTACGAGCCCCTCGCGGAGCTGTACCAGCGTCTCGGGCTCACCTCCGAGGCCCTCGCGGCGCTGCAGACCGCTGCCGACGCCTTCCACAAGGAGGGACGCAAGCGCGACGCCCTCGAGCTGCTCCGCAAGATGGCGACGCTCGATCCCACCAACACCACCAGCCGGCTCAAGATCGCCGACCTGCTGCGCCAGGCGGACATGCCCGAGGACGCCCTGGCCGAGTACGACGCCGTCGCCGAGGAGCTGGCGCGGCAGGGTGCCCGCGACGAGCTCCTCGGGGTGTACGATCGCATCCTCGAGCTGGAGCCCGAGCGTACCGCCACCCTGACCGGCCTGGCTCAGATCCTGGTCGACCAGGGGCATGTGGAGCGCGCCGAGCCGTATGCCCGCAAGCTGATCGAGCAGGCCCCGGACCTTCCCGAGGGCCACGAGCTCCTGGCGCGCATCCACACCGAGCTGGGTCGCGAGGACGCGGCTGCCGAGACCTACAGGACCCTGGCCGAGGTCTACCGGCGCATCGGCGACGCCGACAAGGCGCGCGAGATCGCCCAGCGCATCTTCGGCTCCGAGCTGGCGTCCCAGGGCGCCACGGGCGACGGCGACGCGACCCTGGGCGGTGATCTCTCGGATCTGCCGAAGGCTCCCGCCGGGGCCGAGCCCGATCCCGATCTCATGGAGCAGACCCTCGACCTGTCCGGCGGCGACATGGGCGGGGGATTCAGCGCCGATGCGGAGCAGCTCCTCGCGGAGGCCAACGTCTACCTGCGCTACGGGAAGGCGGAGCGTGCGATCGCGACCCTGGACGCGCTCCTCTCGACCGATCCCGACCATCGGCCGGCCCTGGAGAAGCTGGGCGAGGCGCACGCGGACCGCGGCGACGCGGCCAAGGCGATCGAGATCTGGAAGCGTGCCGTCGAGATCGCACTCATCGAGGAGGACGAGTCCGCAGCCGCCACCCTGGGTGCGCGCATCGAGGCGCTCGAGACGGGGGGACCGGGAGCCGAGCCGGGCGCATCCGCGGCTCCGCAGGCGCCGCCGGACGAGACCATCGACGAGGATCTCGCTCCCGGCGACGACATCTCCCTGGAGGAGGTGACCGTCGACGAGCCGGACCCGGAGCCCGAGGTGGCCCAGGACGAGGCTCCCGCTCCTGGGATCGACGAGGAGGCCGCCGCGGACGACGCCGCGTCGGCCGCGCCGGTCGACGAGGAAGTCGATCTCGAGATCGACCTGGGTGACGAGAGCCTGGACGAGGAGCTCTCCCTGGAGGACGACGACGCCGGGGAGGACGACGCCGATCTCGAGATGGAGCTCGAGATCGAAGTGGACGACGAGGATTCCGTCGCGCCGCTCGAGGCCGACGGCGGACCCGCTGGAGCCGAGACGCAGAGCGAGCAGGAGGGGACTGCGTCCGCCGCCGAGGAGTCGGATCCGCAGTCGGGCGCCGACCAGACCGTGGTGCAGATGGGGGCGGCCGAGGAGACGGTCTTCCAGATCGACGACTCGGACGCGGAGCTCAGCGTCGGAGGCTCGGCGACGACACCGCAGCAGATCGCCGAGAGCCTCGAGGAGGCCGACTTCTACTACGAGCAGGGTCTTCTGGACGAGGCGGAGGCCCTCTACGAGAAGGTCCTGGAGTCCGCGCCCAACCACCCGCAGGCCATGCTCCGCCTGGGAGAGATCGCGTCCAAGCGGGGCGCGGATCCTTCCAGCACCGGGGGCAGCGGGCCCGTCGCGGAGGACGGCGACCCGGAGTCGACGCCGGCCGCGGCGGCGGAGACAGACGCCACGCCGGAGGCGCCGGCCGAGGCAGCGGGCGCAGACGCGACGCCGGAGGCGGCGGCCGAGGCAGCGGACGCAGACGCGACGCCGGAGGCGGCGGCCACGGACGCCGATGCCGACGCGGAGGATCTCGGCGACGAGCTCGTGGACTGGGGTGACGAGCAGGAAGAGGATGTCGCGGCGGCGCCGGACGAGGATGTGGAGTCCGACCTCGAGATCGATGTGGAGGAAGAGGTCGCTCTGGAGCTCGGAGCCGACGACGACCCGGATGCCGACACCGCGGTCTCGATGCAGCCTCCGGAGACCCAGCCCGAGATCGAGCTCTCCCTCGAGGACGACCACTCCGCCAGCGACGCGACCGCAGAGGAGGACAGCGACGCGTGCGCGGGGGAGGCCGACGACGCGATCGCGGAGGAGGTCGCGACGGCAGCCGCGGAGGATGCCGAGGCCCCTGCTCCCGAGGGCGCGGACGAGACCGAGGAGGCGCTCTCGCTCGAGGTCGAGGAGGCGCTCTCGCTCGAGGTCGAGGAGGAGGAGCTACCCGAGCCGGTCGCGGACGAGGCGGAGAGCGGGACACCCGAGACCGGGAGCGACGCCGCGATCGAGCTCGCCGACCCGGAAGAGGTGGCGTCCGCGTCGGCGGCCGAGCCTCCCGAATCCGAGGAGACGAGGCTCGAGGCCGCCACGGACGAGGCGGAGCTCGAGGCTTCCAGCGACGAGGAGGAGCTGGAGGCTGCGTCCGAGCACGCGCAGGCCGAGAACGACGCGGCCGACTCGGAGCCCGCGGAGACGCCGACCGAAACGGCTGAGGCGGTCGACGAGGCGCAGACCGAGTCCAGAGACGAGGCGCAGGCCGAGGCCGCGAGCGAAGCGCAAGACGAGCCCGAGGAGGGCGAGGGCTTCGACCTGGCCGCGGAGCTCTCCGACGTCTTCGACGAGGGCGACTCCGCCGAGAGCTCGGGATCGGAGGGGGACGAGGGCTTCGACGCGATCTTCCGCGAGTTCAAGAAGGGCGTGAAGGAGCAGCTCTCCGAGAGCGACTACGAGGCGCACTACGACCTCGGGATCGCCTATCGGGAGATGGGTCTTCTCGACGATGCGGTGAGCGAGTTCCAGACCGCTCTCGATTCGCCCGACCTCAAGCTGTCGTCGCTGCACATGCTGGGGCTGTGCGCACTCGACCTGGGCCAGCCGCGCGATGCGAGCGCCCACTTCGAGCAAGCGCTGTCCCTGCCGGCGATTCCGCGCGAGCAGCAGGCGGCCCTGCGCTACGACCTGGGGCGCGCCTTCGAGAGCGCCGGTGATCCCGAGCGGGCCCGTGCCGCCTACGAGGCCGTGGCGGCAGTCGATCCGGACTACCAGGACGTCGCAGAGCGGCTGGCCGCCCTCGGCGAGGCAGGCGCAGGCGTCGCGGAGCCCGTGGAGACCTTCGAGAGCTTCGACGACCTGATCGCCGAGGCGGAGGCGGCGCTGGATACGGAGCATCGCCAGGAGGACGCCACGCCGGCTGAGGACGAGTCCGCCGCGGTGCCGGCCAAGCCCGAGATCACCCAGATGCTCGAGGACACGGCGCCGGAGATCGACTCGCAGCCCTCGCCGGGCCAGGAGCCCGAGATCGACTCCCAGCCGCTGTCGGGCCAGGAGCCCGCGATCGACTCCCAGCCTGAGCCGGTCGGGGAGCCCGTGCTCGAGGCGGTGCTGGAGGCGGAGGTGGAGCCGGAGGCCACGGTCCAGGCGGAGCAGACCGAGCCCCCCGGAGAGTTGCCCGAAGTGGTGGACGACGACGACGCGCCCGATCCGGATCCGGCACCGCGTCGCCGCAGGAAGAAGATCTCGTTCCTCTAGGAGTACGACGTGGAGCACCTGCGGGAGTTCGGCCTCGGCCGCGACCCCTTCTCGAACGATCTCGCACACGGGTTCTACTACGAGAGCCCCGCGCACCGCGGCGCCGAGCGGCGCCTGATCCGCGCCGCCACCCAGCACAAGGGGCTGACCCTGCTGGTGGGGTCGCCGGGCACCGGCAAGAGCCTGCTGGCCCGACGCCTCTTCGAGAGCCTCGAGGAGGAGGCCTACGAGGCGGCCCTCCTCGTGATGCTCCAGTCCGACGTGGATGCGGCCTGGGTGCTCGGGCGGATCGCCCGGCAGCTCGGTGTGGAGGAGCCCGCCGACGAGGCGATGGTGCTGCTGGCCCAGGTCTACGATCGCCTCTCGGTGTTCAGCGAGGAGGGGCGGCGGCCGGTGGTGATCATCGACGACGCCCATCTCCTGGAGTCGCGCGAGATCATGGAGGCGCTGCGCGCGCTCGTGGACCTGGAGTACGAGGAGAAGCAGCTCCTCACCCTGATCCTGATCGGGGAGAGCGAGCTGGACCAGGTGATCCGCCTCGACACCCGCCTGCCGCACCGCCTCGACGTGCGCGTCTCGTTGGGGTCACTCGATCTCTCCACCGCGGCCGCCTACCTGGGCCACCGCATCACGGCCGCCGGCGGTCATCCGTCGATCCTGGGGCCGGACGCGGTGGAGGCGATCCATCGCTTCGGCCAGGGCATTCCGCGGCGCATGAACACCCTCGCGGACAACGCGCTCTTCGAGGCCCACCTGGACGATCGCACGCGCGTCGTTCCGGAGGACGTGACGCTGGCCGCCCAGGCGCTGGGCGTGAGCGAGGAGCTCGGACCGCTGGCCGATGCGCTCGACCCGCTCGGTGCGCCTCCGGGGGGCGAGCCCATCGACCTCACCCACGAGGTGGAGGGCGAGCAGGCTCCGGTCTTCGACGAGGAGCCGGCCATCACGCCCGAGCCCTTCGATTCGGCGGAGCAGGAGAAGGAGGACCAGGAGGTCCGCGCCACCTTCTTCGAATCCGAGTCGCCTCCGACCGTGGTGATGGCCAGTGGCGCCGCCGAGGTGGACCGCGACGTGGACGACCTCTTCGAGGGTCTCATCGACGACTGAGCCGCTCCCGCGGCGACTCGCCGCCTTGCCCCCCCCGGCTCCGCGTGCGACATTGCCGGGCACGCGGGAATAGCTCAGTTGGTAGAGCACAAGCTTCCCAAGCTTGGGGTCGCGGGTTCGAGTCCCGTTTCCCGCTCCAGGGGTTTCGAGAGGCGTCGCAGGAAGTTGCGGCGCCTCTCGTGTTTGCGGACAACACTTCGAAGCGTAGTTGACGACAGTTGCGCTGCTGCGCACGAAGAGCGGCCCACGCGGGCTGCCTTACAGGGGCGGGATCTCTCCGACGCAGTTGTGCAGGTACTCGCTGAAGCAGGGGACGCCCGGCGGTGAGCAGCGCGGCTTCCGCTTCGGGGCCGTGAACTCACCCACGAAGAGACGCGGCTCTCCGGGCCGCGGAGGAATGATGAGGCGCCCCTTGATCTTGGTCAGCGGTGGAATCAACTCGCCGGTGCTCTTGTCCCTCTGGAACTTCACGGTGTACTCAAGCTGAATCGGGACCGGGCCTTCGTCTGAGTCATGCGCCTGGCGCGCGATGACCTTGAGATGGCTTGCCGCACCGCCCGGCTTGTGCACCGTCACCGCGCTCAGGTCGCGCTCTAGTGTCTCGGTCCAGCAGCGGAGGCTGCCCAGCATCTCATGCAGCAACGGGCACTGTGAACCCACCTTCAGCTTGATCGTGGGGTCGACAGCGACGTCGCCCGCCGCACGAACCGAGGCATGGGCGGGTTTGCACCGGACCTCAACCGGTGCCAGGCCTTCCTCGTAGATCACGCCCTTGATCGAGGCGGCGTATGTGGTGTCCGCGGCCACCCGCGCGGAGCACACGAGCACGAAGACGGTCGCCAGCAAGACCCTCACACCGTTGAAGGTACGCCCCTGAATCGGATGGTGCCATGGCGATGGAGTGAGGACGTGGGGCCTCCCGAAGCCCCGACTAGCACTTGGCGCCTTCTTTGGGGCTGGACCCAGGTAGAGCCCTCGGGGCTGGCGGACGGTAGCCTCCTAGCCCTGATCCGGCATTGCGAGGTGTAGGGAAAGGCCGGAATTGAAAGTGGCTCCGTCGGC
>JANQFA010000010.1 GCA_028278065.1 Myxococcota bacterium | reverse complement strand
GCGGGGAGGGGACGGATGAAGGCCGGGTAGTCGGCCGGCACGATCGGTCGGCCCTCGATCACGTGGTCGATCTGCATCTTGATCGGCCACGGGAGCAGCAGGGGAGGGAAGAGCGCCACGATCGAGAGGGCCGCCTTGACGGCGAAGCGCCCCTTGAACGGTGCCACGTAGCGGAGGGCGCGTGCGAAGATGCGCAGGGTCTCGCGGTTGCTGATCTCCTCGCGCGCCTCGAAGGTCTCCCTCATCGTGCCGCCACCTGCGCCGGCTCCGGCGCCTCGTGCTCGACGAGGCGACGGTAGACCCCGCCGTCCCGCGCCAGGAGCTCCGCGTGGCTGCCGTGCTCGGCGAGCCGGCCCTCTTCGAGGACGAGGATCTGGTCCGCGCGTCGGATCGTCGAGAGTCGGTGGGTGATGACGAACACGCAGCGTCCGCGCGCCCATTCGTGGAGGTTGTCCATCACCTCGAGCTCGGTGCTCGCGTCGAGGGCGGCGGTGGGCTCGTCGAGAACCAGGATGGGTGCGTCCTTCAGGATCGCCCGCGCGATGGAGAGGCGCTGGCGCTGGCCCGTCGAGAGCTTGGCTCCGCGCTCGCCCAGCATCGTCTCGTAGCCCTCGGGCAGCGCCGATACGAAGCCGTCCGCGCAGGCCACCCGCGCCGCGGCGCGCACCGCCTCGTCATCGGATTCGGGGACCGCGTAGCGGATGTTCTCGCGCACGCTGGTGCCGAAGAGGACGTTCTCCTGGAGCGCGATCGCCACCTTCTCGCGCAGCTCCGCCAGACGGATCCGGCGCACGTCCTCGCTGCCGATCCGCACGCTGCCCGAGTCGGGATCGAACAGGCGCAGCAGGAGCGCCATCAGCGTGCTCTTGCCGGAGCCCGTCGGTCCCACCACGGCCGTCACCGTGCCGGGCGCGGCGCGGAAGTCGACGCCTTCCAGCACGGGACGATCCGGCTGGTAGCGGAACGACACGCTCTCGAAGGCGACACCCTGGCCGAGATCGGGAAACGGCACGGCGTCGGGCGCGTCCTGCACCTCCGGCTCCAGGTCGAGGAGCTGGAAGACCCGATCGATGCCGATGGCCATGTCCTGCACGCGCGCCCACATGCGGAACGTCACCCGGAAGGCGGTCGCGCCGGACCCCATCTCCCCCTTGAAGAAGTTGAAGAGGCCGAGGGTCCAGCGGTCGAAGCCGAAGAGCCCGAGCGCGAAGGCGGCGAAGATCGCCGCCCCGGTGCGGGTGAACTCGATCCCTACCCCGCCGGCGACGAGCATCGCAATGCACACCACCACGAAGGTCACCACGCTGAAGAGGCTGACCAGGTAGCGGACGCCGAACGCCGCATCGAATGCCGCGCGTGAGTGGGTCTCGAAGCTCGCCTGCTCGCGCGCCTCGATTCCGTAGGCCTTGACCACCTTGATTCCCGCCAGGATCTCCTGGATGCGGGCGGTGAGCGCCGCATTGGTCTCGCGGGCCGCACGGAAGCCGACGCGCATCCGGCGCGAGAACCAGCCGCCCAGGGCCAGCATGGGGATCCACGCGACCAGGTAGATGAGACCGACGAGGGGGTGGATCATCCACACGATGGCGGTCGTGATGGCGTGTCGCCCGAGCTGGAACACGGGGGTGAGGAAGAGCGCCTCGATCAAATCCGACACCATCGCGCTGTCCTGGAACAGGCGATAGATGGCGTCGCCCACCCTGTGCTCCGAGTGGAAGCGCAGGGAGAGGGTCTGGAGCCGGTCGTGCAGCTCCATGCGCAGGCTCTGGTTGATCTGCTGGGTGATCCAGATGTAGTAGTAGACGAGCAGGCCGGCGAGGGGCAGGACGAAGAGCAGCAGGAAGGGCACGGCGACGCGGATGCCGCGATCGAAGAGGAGGCGCCGCGCGTCGGGCGCGATCGCGTCCACGTAGGCGACGCGCGCCGGGTCCACCCCGAAGACGCGCGCCTGGATCTCCGGAATGGGCTCGCCCTGCAGGATCCCCGTCCAGAACACGTTCAGCGACATCATCACGAACGGGATCAGGATCAGGATCGCGAGCGATGCGCTGCCCGCGAGCGCGACCAGATGGCGGCGCACACCTTGGATGTGGGGCAGACAGCGCCAGAGGATGCTCAGGACCAGCCGGAAGGAGAGCCGGTCCTCGCGGCCGCCCGAACCCAGCCGTCGCAGCTCCGTGACCGTGTCCCGGCCGGCAGGCTCCATGCCCCTCCAGACCCGGCCGGAGTCGAGCCGTGGGCTCGGGCCGGGTCCGGGCAAAAGAAATGGGGTCGCGCCGAAGCCCGACCCCACCACACGGCGAGTTTGACCGGGCCCCCCAGCCTTGTCCACCCGAGGCGGGCGGCGTTCCGGCGGCGCTCCCGTCGCGAGGGTTCTGGTAGGGTATTCGCGCACATGGCCGCCCTCGACGCCCTCCGCGACGCCGGCGCGGCGCTCTCCCGCTTCACCGAGCGCTGGGTCCCCGACTCCTGGATCATCTGCATGATCCTGACGAGCATCGCGCTCCTGCTGGCGATCCTGGGCGCGGGCGCGGGGGTGGAAGAGGCCGTGCTCGCCTGGGGCGATGGGGTGTGGAACCTCCTCGAGCTGGCGATGCAGTTCACCATCGCGATGGTGGCGGCCCACGCGTGCGTGTCCTCGCCGCCCGTCTTCCGCCTGCTCGACCGCCTGGCGGGCCTGCCGGACCCGGACCGGCCGAGCCAGGCGGTGCTGCTGGCCGCGGCCTTCTCGCTGGTCACCGCATGGCTCAACTGGGCGCTCAACCTGGTGGCCTGCGCCCTCTTCGTCCCCTTCCTCATGCGCCGCAACCCGAGGACCGACGTCCGCGTCCTGGTGGCCGGCGCCTACATCGGGCTGGGTACCGTCTGGCACGGAGGGCTCTCCGGCTCGGCACCTCTCATCCTGGCGACGCCCGGCAACCCCCTGCTCGACCCCGCGTCCGGGCCCGCCGTGGTCGATCGGCTCTACCCCGTCACCGAGACCCTCTTCGCGCCCTTCAATCTCGCCTACCTCGCGGTGATCGGCGCCGTGGGTCTCGTCACCGCGGTGGCGCTCCACCCGAGGCGCGACGCGGTCACGCTGAGCGCCGAGGAGGTGGAGCGGATCCTGCCCGCGCCGCCCGCGCTTCCCGCCGTGGCAGACACTCCCGCCGGACGCCTCGACGCGTTTCGGGGCTGGGTGGTGCTGGCGGCCCTGCTGCTGGCCTACCCGCTGGGCCACTCGATCGTGGAGCGGGGGTTCGGGAGCAGCTGGACCATCAACGCGTACAACGTGACCTTCCTGACCGCCGCGCTGCTGCTCCACGGGCGTCCGCTGTCGTTCCTCTCCGCCTGTCGCGAAGGTGTGTCGGCCGCATGGGGCATCATCCTGCAGTTCCCGTTCTACGCGGGAATCTTCGGTCTGATCATGCACACGAACCTGGGCGTCTGGCTCGGCGACCTCTTCGCCGGATTGGCGACCACGCAGACCTATCCCTTCGTAGTCTACGTGTACTCCGGCTTCATGAATCTCTTCGTTCCCTCGGCCGGATCCAAGTGGATGATCGAGGCGCCCTTCCTGATCCCGGCGGGCGAGCAGCTCCAGGTCTCGGTGCGCACGGTTCTCCTCGCCTACGCATACGGGGATTCCACCACCAACCTGGTCCAGCCGTTCTTCGCCATTCCCATCCTCGCCGTCACGCGACTCCGCTTCGGCGACGTGGTCGGCTATACGTTCCTGATCGCGCTGGCCTGCTTCGCGGTGAGCACCGCGGCCGTCTTCCTGATCCCCGCCCAGCTCTAGCGGGTCGACCCGGGCCGGCGGCTACAGGCGGATGCGTCGGGACTGACGGCGGCCCGTGGTCCTGGAGAGGACGGCTCCGACCACCATCCCGACTCCCAGGATGGACGCGCCGGCGATCCACTCGGGCCAGCGGGCGCCGGCACGCAGCCGCAAGTTCTCCTGGGTGAGTCGCTCGAGCTCGCTCTTCTGGCCGACCTCGCGCTCCTGGAAGGCGCGGTTGCTGCCGGAGAGCTCGCCGTTCTCCTGCTCCAGGGAGGTGACGCGGCTGCGCAGCTCGGCCGCCTCGCCCTCGAGCTGTGCGAGACGCACCTTCGGGGGCGCCTCCTGGGTCAGGTAGCCCCCGCGGATCCAGCCCTGCTTGCCATCGCCGGTGCGCACGCGGGTCCACTTGGGGCGCCGGTCCAGGATCTGCACCTCGTCGCCCGTCTGGATCGATCCGATGATCCGGTGCTGCTCGCTGGCGCCCGTGCGCAGATTCAGGGTCACCTGGGGCAGGACCCAGGCGGGCTGGGCGTGGGTGACGAGGGGCACGGCCAGCAGGCCGATCCCCAGCACGCCGGCTGCGATCCGGCGCGCCGTCCACCGCTCTGTCATGACGTCGGCTCCTCCCATCCCACGTCCACCCCGAGTCGGCCCGGAGCGGGCGGAGTGTAGCCCTTCGGCCCTGCCGCGGGCGGGGGCGGCTCCCCGCGCTTCCCTCGGGTTGCCGCCTCACCCGCGCGACCGGCAGCCGGGCCGGGTGTTCCACTCGCATGCGCGCCCTGCTCGCGCGGCAACTCCGCTTGACCGCTCGCGGCCCGGAGCGTAGAAAGGGTCGGGCGTGCCATGCACCGCCGACACCCCCGATTCGCCGCCACCTATTCGATCGTGGCCCGGGATCCCGACAGCGGGGAGCTGGGCGTGGCGGTGCAGTCGAACTACTTCTCGGTCGGCACCGAGGTCTCCTGGGCGGAGCCGGGCGTCGGCGCCATCGCCACCCAGTCGATCGTCGAGGTCTCCTACGGGCCCAAGGGGCTCGAGCTCCTGGCGAAGGGACTGCCTGCGGACGAGGCGCTCCAGCTCCTCGTGGACCAGGATCCGGGTGCCCCCCTGCGCCAGGTGGGCATCGTGGATGCGCACGGTCGCGTGGCCGCCCACACCGGCGCGGCCTGCGTCGCGTCCTGCGCCCACGCGGCCGGCCCCGGGTACTCGGTGCAGGGGAACATGCTCGCCTCCGACGCGGTGTGGCAGGCGATGGGGCCGGCCTTCGAGGCCGCGGAGGGCGATCTGGCCGAGCGTCTGATGGCGGCGCTGGAGGCGGCGGAGGAGGCCGGCGGCGACGTACGCGGACGCCAGAGTGCCGCGCTTCTGGTGGTGTCGGGCGAGCGGCCCCAGAATCCCTGGGAGGGCCGCCGCATCGACCTGCACGTGGAGGACGATCCCCGGCCGCTCGACGAGCTGCGCCGCCTGCTCACGATCCGCCGCGCCCACGACCTGTTCGAGGAGGGGAGGGTGCTGGTGGCGGCGGGCGACATCGATGCGGCGTTGGCCCGCGTCGAGCGCGCCCGGGAGCTGCAGCCGGACAACGTGCAGTTCTGCTTCTGGACCGGCGTCGCCCTGGCCAACGCCGGCCGCGACGACGAGGCCCGTCGCTGGCTCGCCCGCGCCTTCGACGCCGCTCCGGCCTGGCGGGAGCTCGGTCGGCGCCTGCGGGAGGTCGGCATCTACTCCGGCGACCCGGCGCTGCTCGAGAGCTGAGCGCGCGAAACCGCGGACCTTCCAGCCACCTGGCGTCGCAGTTGCCGCGGGCGGCCCTCCCCAGCGAGACGCGCCGTCCCGCGGCGCGAACGCGCTGCGTGATAGGATGCCGGAGCCGAGGAGGAAGCGGATGTCGGTGGCAGTGCGGCTCGGCGGCTGGCTGGGATGGGTGTCGTCCTCGATCTCTGCGGCGGCGCTGTGCCTCGCCGTGGGCGCCGCTGCGCGGGCGGATACGCCGCCCTGGCAGCGCACGGAGACGCGGGCCCCCTGCGCCGACTTCGACACCCTGCGGCGTCCCCTCTTCGGCGATCTGCACGTCCACACGAGCTTCTCCCAGGACGCCTATATCCGCGCCACGCGGGTGACGCCGCAGGACGCCTACGACTTCGCGCGCGGCCAGACGGTGATGCTGCCGGACCTCGCGGGGGCATCGACCCGGCCGGTCACCCTCGCCCGACCGCTCGACTTCACCGCCGTGACGGACCATGCGGAGTTCTTCGGGGAGGTCCGGGTCTGTACGACGCCCGGGAGCCCCGCCTACGGCGAAGACCTCTGCGTACGGCTGCGCGAGACGGGGATCGACGTCGACCGCATGTCGCAGAACAACTCGCTCTTCAGCTTCCCGGCGGGTCTTCCGGACCCGCCGGACTCGCATGCCTTCTGCTCGCTGCCCGGCGTGGACTGCGACGGCGACGCCGTCTCGCTCTGGCAGGAGACCCAGGCCGCCGCCGAAGGAGCCTACGACCGCAGCGCGGCCTGCGCCTTCACGAGCCTGATCGGCTACGAGCACACCGCTGCCCCACTCGGCGCCCACCTGCACCGCAACGTGATCTTCCGCAACGAGGCGGTGCCGGCCTTCGCGACCAGCTATCTCGAGACCAAGCAGGGGGGAGCGCCCGAGCCGCTCTGGTCCGCCCTCGAGAGCGACTGCCTCGAGGCCGGCACCGGCTGTGAGGCCCTCACGATCCCGCACAACTCCAACCTGTCGGGCGGGCTGCGCTGGCCGGACCCCGCCGACGCCGACGCCGCCGCGAGACGCCAGGCCCGTGAGCCGCTGGTCGAGATCTACCAGCACAAGGGCGCGTCGGAGTGCCGCTTCGACCGGCTGGCCGGGCTCGGTGCCGACACCACCGACGAGCTCTGCACCTTCGAGCAGGACCCGCGCCAGGCCCAGGGCCCCGTCTTCCCCCGGCCCGCCATCGAGGACTACCCGCGACGCAACCTGGTCCGCAACACCCTGAAGGACGGGCTCGCGCTGGAGGACGGACTGGGCGTGAATCCGTTCCGGCTGGGCTTCGTCGGCGGCACGGACACCCACAGCGGGACGCCCGGAGCCACCGAGGAGGCCGGCTGGGAAGGGCATCGCGGCGGCCTCGACGCCGACGTGGAGCGCCGACTCTCGACGGTGGGCTTCGGCTCGGAGCAGGCGCGCTTCAGCCCGGGCGGACTCACGGTGGCGTGGGCCGAGGAGAACTCGCGCGACGCGCTCTACTCGGCCCTCGAGCGCCGCGAGACCTACGCCACCAGCGGCACCCGTCCCGTCGTCCGCTTCTTCGCCGGACACCTGGGCGGTGTGGTGTGCGGCCGGCCGGACTTCGTGGAGAACGCCTATCGCCGCGGAACGCCCATGGGCGGCGAGATCGGGCCGGTGCAGGGGGGCGGCAGTCCGCGCTTCGCGGTGCTGGCGCTGAAGGACCCGGGCAGTCCGGGTCGCGCCGGTACGGACCTCCAGCGCGTGCAGATCGTGAAGGCGTGGGTGGACGGCGCCGGGCAGACGCACGAGCGGGTCTTCGACGTGGCGGGAAGCCCCGACGGTGTCGCAGCCGTAGATACGGCGACCTGTACGCCGATCGGGCTCGGTCACTCGGAGCTCTGCACGGTGTGGCGCGATCCGGAGTTCGATCGCGGCCAGCGAGCGCTCTACTACGCGCGCGTGGTCGAGAACCCCACCTGCCGCTGGAGCACCCTCGCGTGCAAGGACGCCGGCGTGGATCCCTTCTCCGCGAGCTGCGACGCGCAGGCGGCGTCGGCCGGACCCGCCTTCGCGGCATGCTGTCTGGACGAGGCCGACGATCCCTTCATGGAGCCGCTGATCCAGGAGCGGGCCTGGACCTCGCCCATCTGGTACCGGCCGGAGGGCGTAGCTCGGCTGGGCGCGCGGCTGGGGCTGCGGGACCAGTCGGACCAGGACCATCTGCGCCTCTCGCTCACCTTCGGGCGCGTGCCCGGCGGACTGGATCCCGCCGCCGAAGATCTCAGCGTGCGCCTGGCCGACGACGACGAGATCTACGGCGTCACCCTCCCGGCCGGCGCGCTCGAGGCGCGCAACGAGCGGAGCTGGGTCTTCGTGGACCGTTCCGGGAGCCAGGGAGGGGTCCGCTCGGCGCGCTTCCGGATCAACGGGCGCGGCGAGGGCAAGCTGGATCTCTCGGCGAGGCGTCTGGATCTGTCGGGTGCCGATCGAAGCGACCACATGATCCGCGTGGAGGTGGAGCTGGGATCGCTGCAGGCGGACGAGACGCGTCTCGCGAAGCTGCGGGGCAGCCAGCTCCGGCTGGGGCGCTGAGGGTGCGGCACGCGGCGTGCTTCGCGGCCCTGGGGGCGGCTCTTCTCCTGCTGCAGAAGATCCTGCTGCCCGCCGGCGACGATCGCCTCGAGCTCGTCCTGGCCGAGAGCGACGTGGAGCGGATCTACACCGCCTGGCAGAGCGAGACCGGGGTCCGGCCCGATGCGCCGACCCGCGCGCGTCTGCTCGAGGAGGCGATCGAGGACGAGATCCTCCTGCGCGAGGCCCTCGCCCTGGGGCTGGACCACAAGGAGCCGATCGTGCGCGAGCGTCTCGTGCAGCTCGCGCGCTACCTGGGGAGCGACGCCGCCCCGGCCGCCGGGCTGGAGGCGGAGGCCCGGGCGCTCGGCCTGGATCGCCGCGATCCGGTGGTGCGGCGCCACCTGATCCAGAGCATGCGGCTCCTGCTGTCGCGGCCGACGCGAAACGACGCGCCGAGCGACGCGGAGCTGGAGGCCTACCGGGTCGCGAACGCGGCCCGTTTCGAGCGGCCGGCGACGCTTCGCTTCGTGCACGTCTACCTGAGCCGCGAGGGAAGGCCCGATCTCGCGTCGGACGCCGACCGGCTCCTGCGGTGGCTCCGGCGGGAGCGGGTCGCGCCGCACGAGGGACCCGCGCTGGGCGATGCCTTCGCGGCCGGCGCGCGCGTCGGGCCGGCCTCTGCCGCGCGGATCGACCGGCTGCTCGGGGTCGGCTTCTCGGAGCAGCTCGCCGAGGCCGCGTCCGGGTACTGGAGCGGGCCACACACCTCTGCGTACGGCCTCCATCTCGTCTGGATCGAGCGGCGCGACCCGGCGCGCCTTCCCGACGTCGACGAGGTGCGCAACGAGCTGGTCCACCGCCTGCTGCGCGAGCGACGCGAGGAGCGTCTGCGAAGGAGTCTCGCGGAGCTGCGCGGCCGCTACCGGATTCGCGTCGAGATCGCGGACGCGCGCGGGGCGGGCTGAGGCCGCGCGACCCGCCCCTCAGGAGAGCCCCAGCCGCGCCAGCTGCTCTTCGGGTGCCCGGACCTCGGCCAGTGCGACGCGCAGGAGCTCGATCAGGTCCTTCTCGTCGGGGGTCCCCAGCCGATTGTCGAGCTCCTCGGGGTCGTCGACGTAGGCGTAGCAGTGGTGCTGGCCGATGGAGGGTCGCGTCGCCCAGTAGGGCAGGGGGTCGCCGGGCTCGAAGGGCTGGCGGATCACCGGGACCTCGGAGCCCGGCATGAAGTCGAGCCGGGCGCGGCGGTCCGGACGCGGCAGGCGCACCTCGGGGAAGGCGGGCAGCGGCATGGTCGACCAGCGGTTCGACCACATCGAGAGCGGAAAGCCGTTGCCTTCGGGTGCGCGAGCGTACTTGCGCCGGCCGTCGTTCACCTGAACCCACTGCCCGAAGATCCCGCCCAGGGCCCACTCGCGCACCTCGTCCACCTCGCCCCGCAGCAGGGGCGCCAGCGAGCGGCCGTGGGTGGGATGCTCCGGCTCCACGTCGAACACGTCGGCGAGAGTGGCGTAGAGATCGACGTTGGTGGTGAGGGCCTCGGTGCTGCCGGCCGGCCGTCCGGGCCAGGCGATCAGCAGGGGCGTGTGGCCCAGGGGCTCGAACTGCGGTACGCGGGGCTTTCCGAAGAGATCGTGCTCGCCGAGGTAGTGACCGTGGTCGGTGCAGATCATCACGACCGTGTCCTCGTAGAGGCCCTTCTCTTCGAGCGTGTCGAGGATGCGACCGAGCCAGTGGTCGATCATCGAGAGCTTCGACCCGTAGTTGGCGCGGATGTGCGCCGCCTCGCGCTCGCTCAGGACGCCTTCTGCCACGGCGCGGATCGCGTAGGGGGGCCAGATCAGGAGCTCGCCCTCCCAGCCCGGGTCGTAGCGGTTGGCCCAGGGAGCCGGGGTGTCGAAGGGCTCGTGGGGATCGAACTCGTCGACGAAGAGCAGGAAGCGGTCGTGGAGGCCGGCGTTGCCCTCCAGCCAGTCGGCGGCGGCCTGCATCGTGCGCGGACCCGGGAAGTCGGTCTCGTCGCGGAACCAGGTGCGCGCCATGTCGTAGGCGTGCGGCACGGGGCCCGCGGCCGCGGGCAGGCTGGGCGTCCCGATCCAGCTCGGGTCGGGACGGGTCTTCCACGGGTCGCTCTCGTGGCCCCGCAGGTAGTCCCAGGCCGTGAAGTCCGTGTGGTAGTTCTCGCCCCCGGTCTCGAAGAGATGCGGGTGATCGGAGACCAGCTTCGTGGTGATGCCCGCGCGGCGCAGCGGGTAGGTGATCGGGTCCTCCCAGAGCTCGATCGATCCCCAGGGCTTCCAGAGGAAGTCGAGTGCGCCGCACAGGATGTCGTGGCGCGCCGGCATGCAGGGGAGCGAGCCCGTCGTGTGGCGGTCGAAGCGCATGGCGCGGGCGGCGAAGCGGTCGAGATTGGGCGTCTCGAACTCGCTGCCGCCGTAGGCGCCGAGCATGTGCCGGTTCAGGCTGTCGAGCAGCACGATCACGGCGTTCCTGGGCGGGGCAGGCGTCTGCATCGCGTCAGGGTACCACGCGCCCGGAGGGGTCTCGTCGTGGCGCCCGCTTCGTGGCTACCCTGCCGTCATGAGTGACACCTGGCGAGACGAGTCGATTTCCCCCGCCGAGCGCGCCAAGGCGCTGCTCGACGCAATGACCCTCGACGAGAAGCTGGCCCAGCTCGGCTGCGTCTGGTCCACCGCGCTGGTCGACGACGACGCCTTCTGCGCGGACAAGGCGCGCTCCCTGTTGAGTCAGGGAGTGGGCGAGATCACGCGGATCGGCGGTGGCTCGGGGCTGCGCCCGGCCGAGGTGGCGTCCTTCACCAACGAGATCCAGCGCTTCCTGCGGGACGAGACGCGCCTCGGCATCCCGGCACTGGTCCACGAAGAGAGCTGCGCCGGATTCCTGGCGCGCGACGCGACCCAGTTCCCCCAGGCGATCGGCATGGCGAGCACCTGGGATCCGGCGCTGGTGGAGCGTGTGGGGCAGGTGATCCGCGAGCAGATGGTCGCCGTGGGCGCCCGCCACACCCTCGCGCCGGTGCTCGACGTGGCGCGCGACCCGCGCTGGGGCCGCGTCGAGGAGACGCTGGGAGAGGATCCGTACCTGATCGCCCGGCTCGGGGTCGCCTACGTGCGCGGCGTCCAGGGCGAGGACCTGCGCGAAGGCGTGGCGGCGACCGGCAAGCACTTCCTCGGCTACGGGTTCTCCGAAGGCGGACTCAACCACGCGCCCGCGCACATCGGCGCCCGAGAGCTGCGCGAGGTGTTCGCTGCGCCCTTCGCAGCGGCCATCGCGGAGGCGGGCCTCGCCACGGTGATGAACGCCTACAACGAGGTCGACGGCCTGCCCTGTGCCGGCTCGCGCGCGATCCTCGACGATCTCCTGCGCGGCGAGCTGGGCTTCGAGGGCCTCGTGGTGGCGGACTACTTCAGCGTGGCGCTCCTGGAGCGCTTCCATCGCGTCGCCGGAAGCCTGGCCGAGGCGGCGCGACGCGCGCTGGAGGCCGGCCTCGACATGGAGCTGCCCCAGGCCGACGGCTACGGCGCGCCGCTGCGCGAGGGCCTCCGCAACGGAGACGTGGACGAGGCCTGGGTGGACCGCTCCACGCTCCGCGTGCTGCGGCTCAAGTTCGACCTGGGGCTCTTCGAGACCGTCCTGGTCGATGCGGAGCGCGCACCCGAGGTCTTCGACACGCCGCAGCAGCGCGCCCTGGCGCGCGCGGCGGGACGTCGCTCCATCGTGCTGCTGAGGAACGACGGCGATCTCCTCCCGCTCTCCCCGGACACGGCGCGGCTCGCGGTGATCGGACCCGCTGCCCACGACGTGCGGCTCCTCCAGGGCGACTACCACTACCCCGCCCACCTCGAGATGATGTACGCGGCGGGGGGCTCCACCCAGGGCATCGCGCCCCATCCGGACGACGGCGGCTTCCGCGCGGGTCCGTACTACCCGGAGACGGTGACCCCGCTCGACGGTATCCGCGCCGCGGTCTCGGACGGGTGCGAGGTGCGCCACGCCGCGGGCTGCGAGATCTCCGGGGACGAGCGCAGGGGGCTGGACGAGGCACGCGACCTCGCGGGCTGGGCCGACGTGGCGATCGTGTGCGTGGGAGGCCGCTCGGGCCTCTCCGCGGACTGCACCACGGGCGAGTTCCGCGACGCCTCGGACCTGGGCCTGACCGGCCTGCAGCAGGAGCTGGTGGAGGTGATCGTCGCGACCGGGACGCCGACGGTGGTCGTGCTGGTCTCGGGCCGCGTCCACGCCATCCCCTGGATCGCGGAGCATGTGCCCGCGGTGCTCGAGGCCTGGGTTCCGGGCGAGGAGGGAGGCGCCGCCATCGCGGACCTCCTCTTCGGCGTCGAGGCGCCGTCCGGTCGCCTGCCCGTCTCGCTGCCGCGCAGCGTGGGCCAGGTGCCGGCCTACTACAACCACAAGTCCGGCGGCGGGCGCAGCATGATGCTGGGCGACTACATCGACGGCTCGCCGAAGCCGCTCTTCCCGTTCGGCCACGGCCTCTCGTACACGGAGTTCGCCTACACGGATCTCGAGATCGAGCCGGCCTCGGTCCCGGCCGACGGTGAGGTGCGGATCGCCCTCCAGGTGGGCAACACGGGCGACCGCGCGGCGGAGGAGGTCGTGCAGCTCTACCTGCGCGATCCGGTGGCCAGCCTCACCCGGCCCGTGAAGCAGCTCGCAGGCTTCGCGCGCGTGGCGCTGGAGCCGGGCGCCACGCGGCGCGTGACCTTCACGCTCGACCCGGGTCAGCTCGCCTTCTACGACGAGGCGATGGAGCTGGCCGTGGAGCCCGGCGAGGTGGAGGTGCACGTCGGTGCGTCGTCGGAGGACCTGCGCCTGGAGGGGGCCTTCGCGATCACGAGCGGGCGGCGCCTCTCGCTCGGTGAGGCCCGCGCGACGCGGGCCGAGCTCGGCTGAAGTCGGGGGAACGACCATGGTGGAAGGAAGCTGCCTGCGCGGAGGCATCGCGTTCGAGGTCGACGAGGTCGCCATGATCAGCGTGTGTCACTGCTCCCTGTGCCGGAAATCCCGAGGCTCCGCGTTCGGCACCACGGCGAGCGTGCGGGCTCCCGCGTTTCCCCTGCACATCTTCGTCGGCTCCAGGGCCCCCTGGTGGGAGATCACCGACGGTGCGCCCCAGTTCGAGGAGTGGGTGCCGGGCTACGAGCCGGAGTAGGCTGCCGTGTCCGTGCGCGCGTGGGTCCTCGCGACGACGCTCCTGCTCCTGGCCGGCTGCGGTGGCCAGGAGCCCGCGGCCGTTCCCGTCGACCCGACCGCCGAGCGCTCCGCCTTGCGCTACGCCGACACCGGGCTCGTCTCGCTCAACCACCAGTGTCCCGCGACCGGAGATCCGCTCTCGGCGGCCATCGAGCCCATCTACGCCAACGGCCGCCCGATCGGCTTCTGCTGACGCCCCTGTCCTGGGATCTTCGTGCAGGATCCGGAGCTCTACGCCGCGAAGGCGGTGATGTCCCTCCCCGGGGCGGTCACGCCGGAGACGCCGGCCTTCATCTCGCCGGGCACCCGAACGATCGTGAACGGCCACTACTTCTGGGTGTCAGGGCCCGCCGAGCGCGCCGCCTTCCGCTCCGCCCCCCACCGCTACACCGGCCCCCTGCTCGATCCCGTCACCCACGAGTGGTTCTCGCCGGATCGGAGCTCTCCCCGCATCGACACGGACGAGGGCATCCTCCTCTTCCGCGACGACCAGACGCGCCGGCGCTGGGAGGCCGCCGGACGCCCGGCCGTCCACCACGTTCACTGACGTCGAGTGGCGTGCCCGCGCGGTCGCCGGGTCGCGAGGAAGAGTCCCAACCCGGCCACCAGGAAGAGTCCGCCGGGCTCGGGGAGCGCGACCAGGGTGATGTCGTCCACGAAGGTCCCGCGCGGGAGATTCAGTTCGATGATGAACTGCCCGTAGAAGGGGAACGGGAAAACGACGGTCTGCGCCGCGCCCGGATCGATCTCGATGTCGATGACGCCGGTCTCGAGGTCGTTCGCGGGGCCCAGGAGGGGGTCGCCGAACGCCTGGACCAGGCCCTCGTAGATCGGTGCCGCAACGCACTCGCCGAGGCACCCGATCTCGAACTCGATGCGGTCCTCTTCGGAGGGCTCGAGGACCGCGAACGCCAACCCGATCTCGAAGGGCTGCGAGACGTCCAGGTGGGTGTACAGGCGGCCTTGGCCGAGGAAGATCGCCCACTCCCCACCGAGGACCTGGGTGGGCAGGCGCCAGGCGTCGCCAGCCGCGATCCACGGCTCGACCTCGAGCTCGAAGTCGAACACCGTGGCCCCACCGGACAGGTCGAGGGCGACCGCATCGCCCACCGGGGGGCCGGCGTACCAGACCGTCTCGACCGTGGTCTGGACGTGTGAGGCGGGTGTACAGTGGGGCAGAAAGCCATTTTCCGTCTCTTGGCGACGCGTCGGACGATGGAGCGGCGACGGGGGCTTGGATACGGTGGACGGCTGCGATGGGGCTCCCGGAGATCATCCAGACCGATCGGCTCGTGCTGCGCCCGTTCTCCCCGACGGACGGTCCGGCCGTCCTCGCCTACTCGGCGGACCCGGACTGGGCGGAGTTCCAGCAGACGGTTTCGTCGACCCGGGAGGAGGCGGACGGTGTCGTCGCACAGCTCGTGGGTCGCGAGTGGGAGAGCGAGCCGGCCTGGGCGATCACCCTCTCCGGCCGGGTCGTCGGAGTGGTGAACCTGGTCTTCAGTGCCGAGCAGCGGATCGCCCTCATCGGCTACGGGATCCACGCGGAGCATCGCGGCGTGGGTCTGACCGAAGAGGCCGTGCGGGCCGTCCTCGGCCGGGCGTTCTCCTGCTACGAGCAGCTCGTGCGGGTCGCAGCCAACACCGACGCGCGCAATCGCCGATCCACCCGCCTGCTCGAGAGGCTCGGCTTCACTCACGAGGGAACGCTGCGCTCGGGAGGCGTGACCGCGAAGGGGGAGCTGGTGGACGGGGCGATCTACGGGCTGCTGCGGTCGGAGTGGTGCGCTGGAGCAGTCGAGTGAGTCCGAGCGGCGATGCTCCATCGAGTCCTCGCCGACCTCGTTCTCCTCCTCCACCTCGGCTTCGTCGCCTTCGTGGTGCTGGGTGGCCTCCTCGTCCTGCGCTGGCCGCGGGCCGCATGGCTGCACCTGCCGGCCGTGCTCTGGGGCGCGACGGTCGAGCTCACGGGGTGGATCTGCCCGCTCACTCCGCTCGAGAACGCGCTGCGCCGGGCGGGCGGCGAGGCCGCCTACTCCACCGGCTTCGTCGAGCACTACGTCACCCCGCTTCTCTATCCGGCCACGCTCACCCGGCAGGACCAGCTGGTCTACGGAGTGGCCGTCCTCGTCGTCAACGCGGCGGTCTACGCCGGGGTGCTGTGGCGCGCGCGGTGGGCGACCGCGCGCACTCGGCCTTGAGCACGTCGCGGCGACGTCGTGCAGGCGACCTTCGGCTGGGACAGGATGCTGCGGTCGTCTGCTCGCCTCGTCGGCGACGCAGGCGGTCTGCCGGCCTGCGCGACGCTGACGGCGAGGGGGTCGCTCGGGTCGCTCTTGCTGCCCATGGGTGCGGTCGCGGCCGACCATTCCGGGGGCCCGATCGCTCCGTGGTACGCTCGGGACGTGGTTCACGCGGCTCAACGTCACACCGGGGTCGGGCTGGAGCCGGACCCGCATGTCCCTTCGGCGACGGGAGGGGTGGCTTGCTAGGGGTGGTGCACGCGCTCCGTGGGGTTGCATGCGGAGTGCTGACGATCGCGCTGAGCACGCCCTCGGCGTCGCAGACGCCGATCCCACAATCGTTCAACATCGTTCTGATCACGATCGACGACCTCGGCTACAACGACATCGGGCCGTACGGCGAGACCTTTGCGGACACGCCGTCCCTCGATCGACTGGCAGCGGAAGGGATGACGTTCACGGATGGCTACGCCGCCGCGCCAGTCTGCTCTCCGACGCGGGCAGCGATCCTCAGCGGTCGCTACGGGCCGCGTACAGGCATCACCCGGGTGATCGTGCCCGGCTACGAGGTGCCGACTCCAGAGAGCACGAATACCAGGCTCCTGCCGCCGGCGGCCGCGATGAATCTCGCACCGGACCCTCCTGGTCTCGCGGAGCTCCTCCGACGTGCCGGCTACCGCACCGGCCACATCGGGAAGTGGCACGTTGGCCACTTCGGTTCGGGGGGAACCGAGCCCACCACGCTCGGATTCGATGAGGCCTACGCCTGGAGCAACCTGTCCTACGGCCGATGGTACGCGACCTCCTTCGTGGGCGGGGTCCTGGGTGTGCTGCCCGAGGCCGTCCAGCGCTTCTTCGATTGGAGCGAGTACACGGTTCCGGCCCTGGCGGGGGAGGCGGTCGCATTCATCGAGCGAAATCGCGATACACGGTTCTTCCTCCAGCTGTCGCACTACACGGTTCACGATCCCGTTCAAGCTCGCCCGGAGACGCTCGAGAAGTACCGGGCGCGTCTGGCCGAACGCGGAAGGGAGCCCGACGCCAGGCACAATCCGCACTTCGCCGCGATGCTCGAGGAGATGGATGAGTCCGTCGGATCGGTGCTCGATGCGCTCGATCGGCTGGGGCTCGCCGAGCGGACGGTAGTCGTCTTCACATCCGACAACGGTGGTCTGGTCACGCGCCCCACGACCCGCATGATCGCTCTCCTCTGGGAGACCGAGTGGCCACACACGCCGTCGACCGATCTGGCTCCGCTGAGAGGTGGCAAGAGCACCCTCTACGAAGGCGGGATTCGAGTCCCGTACATCGTGCGGTGGCCCGGCGTCACGCCACCGGCGAGCACCTCGGGCGTCATCGTACACAGCATCGATCTGCTTCCGACATTCGCTTCCATCGCTGGGATCCCCTCCGACGAGGTGCCCGCCGACGTGGATGGAATCGACCTGAGCCCCGTCCTCCGTGGAGGGGGCGGCAGCGTGACACGGGAGGAGGTGTTCTGGCACTACCCCTTCTATCCGACCGACTACCCGGGCTTCACGCCCGCTGCAGCGATACGCCGCGGGCGGTACAAGGGCATCTACTTCTACGAAGGCGATCGCTTCGAGGTCTACGACCTGGAGCGGGATGTGGGAGAGACGCGGGACATCGGGAACGTCGAGCGAGAGGTCGCCGACCTCCTGAGGAGGCGCCTCCGGGAATGGCAAGAGTCGGTCGGGGCGACGGATCCGCGGCCGAACCCAGCCTATGTGGGGGGCTCGTAGGCCGCGACGGGTCAGGAGGGCGCATCGG
>JANQFA010000274.1 GCA_028278065.1 Myxococcota bacterium | reverse complement strand
GGCGCCTGCCACGCGCCGGCAGCGGAGCCGCAACACCTCGAAACCGGAGAGGAAATCGCGTGTGTCTCGAGCCGGGCCGGGTGTCGTCCGATAAGCGCTGCGAGGCCTCTTGCTCGTGATCCGCAGGTTCTCCAGACTCGACGCTTCGATGCGTGGCAACCCGGCATGAAGACCCTGCCCCTCCGCACGCGCTGGCTCTCCGCACTGCTGTTGCTGGGCTTCACGGCGCAGAGCGGGGTGGCAGCCACCCATTCGTCCTTCGTCGTCTCCCCGGGCGCCACCCACGAGCAGCCCGCAGATGGCGAGAGAGGCGAAGGCCACGACCCGGCGTCCTGCTCCTTCTGCCGCATCGCGCCCGCCCTGGACCACGCCCTCTTCGGGGCGCCACCGTGCCTCCCGATGGGCGTGGAAGCGATTCGAGAGCCCGCCCACGCCCTCTCGGCGCTGCGGCCGGATCGCGTTTGGAGCAGCGCGATCTCTCGCGCCCCACCCTCCGCCCGGAGCCTTTGAGTCCACGGACGCACCCGCGCTCGGGCGGGTACATTTCGGGGAAATCCATGCCGAGTCCGTTGCGGAGGCTCGGCGGGGGGTCGTATGAGAAGTCTCTCGGCGCTCGTGTGCGTCGCCGCAGGCCTGTCGGTCGCTCCCATTGCGGCGAACGGAGCCGACGGGCACCACGAGCACGCTGCACCTCACGGCGGCACACTCGTGGTCTTCGGCGACGAGTTCGTCCATCTGGAGCTGGTTCTCGATCCGGCGACGGGCTCCCTGACCGCCTATGTCCTCGACGGGGAGGCGGCGCGCGGCGTCACGATCCAGCAGCCGTCTCTCGGGATCGACGTCCAGCCGGAAGCGGGAGGCCTGTTTCGGGTCGTGCTGGCGCCGGTGGAGAGCGTCCTCACCGGCGAGACCAAGGGAAACACGTCCCAGTTTGCGGGACGCTCGGACCGGCTCAAGGGGCTCTCCCGTTTCCGCGGGGAGATCCGCCGCCTGGAGGTCAAGGGCCAGACCTTCGAGAAGGTGTCCTTCCGCTTTCCCGAAGGCAACGAAGACGAGGAGGAACCCTCATGAGCGGGGAGGTCCCGCACGCGGAGGGCCGATCTCGAGAGCGAAGGCGCTTCCCGCGTCGGCTCAAGTACGCGCTGATCGCGACCTACCTGGCGGGGCTGGCCCTGGTGCCCCAGTGGGCGACCCTCGGCCTGCAGAGCGCGCCGGCGCTCGCCGGAGAGGCGGAGCTCGAGGGGGAGGAGAAGGGGCGCTTCCAGGCCGTCTCCTGGGACCTGCTGGCCGGCTTCCCGTATGAGTTCGAGATGCCGGGTGCGCTCGAAGACGCATCGCCCGACGTCCTGGCAGAACGCAACGCGCGCCTCATTCCGGTCGAGGTGCGCGCGCTCGACGGCCGCCCGATCGCCATTCGCGGACACGTGATCCCGATCCGGGTGACGCGTGGCCGCGTCACGGAGTTCATCCTGGCCGCGAAGAACGAGATCGGCTGCTGCTTCGGCGACGGGCTCCTCATGAACCAGTGGATCCACGTCCAGGTCGCGGAGGCCCAGGCGTTCGACTACGAGCCGTTCGCGATCGCAACGGTGCTGGGTGTCCTCGACGTCGGCGAAGAGGTCCGAGAAGGCACCGTCTTGAGCCTGTATCGCATGAGCGACGTCGCGGTCCGCAGCGGATGACACCCGAGGTGACGTCGGCCCTCCAGATCGAGGGGCTCCGGAAGAGCTATCCCACCCCGCAGGGCGATGTGCAGACGATCATCGACCTGCCCGGGTTCGCTCTGGAGCGGGGTGAGCAGGTCGCCCTGCACGGACGGAGCGGCTGCGGCAAGACCACCTTCCTCCACCTCGTAGCCGGCATCCTGCGGCCCGACGCCGGTCGGATCCGCGTGGCCGGCGAGGAGATGACGGGCCGCCGCGAGTCCGATCGCGACCGCCTTCGCGGGCGGCTCGTGGGGTACGTGTTCCAGAGCTTCAACCTCCTTCCCGGCTTCTCCGCCCTCGAGAACGTGATGCTCGCCATGCACTTCGGGGCGGGCGAGAACCGGGAGCGCGCCCTCCATCTGTTCGAGCGGGTGGGTCTCGGCGATCGGGTCCACCATCGCCCGGCGCAGCTCTCGGTCGGACAGCGGCAACGGGTTGCGGTGGCGCGCGCGCTCGCGAACCAGCCGGCCCTCGTGCTGGCGGACGAGCCTACCGGGAACCTGGATCCCGAGAACGCCGCCGAGGCACTCGCGCTCCTACGCGAGGCCGCTGCGGGGATGGGCGCCGCGCTTCTCCTGGTGAGTCACGATCGCGACGTCCTCGGCGCCTTCGAGCGCCGGGAGGAGTTCGACGCGCTCGTGCGGCGCGGAGAGGTCGCGTGAAGGCGGGCCTGCCGCTCCTCGTCCGCCGCAGCCTGCGGCAGCACGCGCTCTCGTCGTGCATCACCGTGACTTCAGTGGGGCTGGCGACGGGTCTCGTCCTGGCCGTCTTCGCCATCCGGGAGCAGAGCGTGCGGGCGTTCGCCGGCGGCCCGCTGGGCTTCGATGCCGTACTCGGGGCGCGCGGGAGCCAGCTCCAGCTCGTGCTGAACGCCGTCTTCCATCTCGAGACCTCGCCCGGGAACATCCCGTGGGCACTCTACGAAGCCGTCGCCCGGGACCCGCAGGTGGTGCGCGCGATCCCCTACGCGGTCGGCGACAACTACCTGGGCTTCCGGATCGTCGGGACCCTGGGCGAGCTCTTCGCCGAGACCGGCGACGGCAGCGGACCGTCGCTGCGCGTGGGCGCCAGTGGACGGCTCTTCGATCCCGACAAACGGGAGGCCGTGCTCGGAAGCAGCGCCGCGCGAGAGACCGGCCTCGCGGTCGGCGATACCTTCCACCCCTACCACGGTCTCGTGTTCGACGAGAGCGCTCGTCACGCGGAGGAATACGTGGTCGCCGGCGTGCTCGAGCCGTCCAACACACCGGCGGATCGGGTGATCTGGATCCCGCTGGAAGGCATCTACCGCATGGCGGGCCATGTCCTGCGGGGCTCGGGCGAGCCCTACGAACCCGGCGCGAACGCCGAGATCCCCGACCAGCACAAGGAGGTGAGCGCCGTGATGCTGGAGTTCGCCGGCCCGCAGGCGGGGTTCCTCCTCGATCAGACCATCAACAAGCAGGGAAAGGTGGCGACGCTCGCCTGGCCCATCGGCCGGGTGATGGCCGAGCTCTTCGACAAGCTCGGCTGGGCCATCCGGGTGCTCGGCCTCGTCGCCTACCTCGTGGTGCTCGTCGCCGCCGGATCGATCGTCGCGAGCATCGTCAACACGATGCAGGAGCGTCGCCGGGAGTTCGCGATCCTCCGGGCGCTCGGCGCGCGGCGGCGCATCGTCTCCGTGGCGATCGTCGCCGAGGCGGCCAGCATCGGGGCGCTCGGAGCCGGGCTGGGCTTCCTCGTCTACGCGGGTATCTTCGCGCTGGCCCGGGCGATCGTGCGCGACCAGACGGGCGTCGTCCTCGACCCCTGGGGCTGGCATCCGGTCTTCGCCATGGCGCCCCTGGCGGTGGTGCTCCTGGCGGCGGCAGCGGGTGTGATCCCCGCCCGCCTGGCCTACCGAACCGATGTTGCCACGCATCTGGTGCCCGCGAGCTGACATTCATGACCGACTTCCTGGCAAGCCTGATCCCCGAGACCGCACGCATCTTCTACGAGGGGTCCTTCTACATCCTGCTCGGATTCGCGATCGCGGGACTGCTGCACGAGTTCCTCCCGACCGATCTGATCGCGCGCCACCTGGGTCGCGAGAATCTGCGCTCCGTGGCCACGGCCGCGCTCTTCGGCGCCCCCATCCCGCTCTGCTCCTGCGGTGTGCTCCCGGCTGCCGCAGCGCTGCGCCAGAAGGGGGCGGGCCGCTCCCCGACGATGGCCTTCCTCGTCTCGACCCCGGAGACCGGTGTCGACTCGATCGCCCTCACCTACGGGCTCCTGGGCGGCGTCATGGCCATCGTCCGTCCCGTGGTGGCCGTGCTGACGGCCGTCGTGGCGGGGCTGCTGTCCATGGTCGTCCCCGGTCGCGACGAGCCGGTCGACGACGACGCGCTCGAGGATCTCCCTCTCCACAGCCACGAGCACGGTGGCGATCACCTCCCCCGGACCCAAGAGGGCGGATCCGGAGCGGAGGAGGGAAGCGCTTCCGATCCGTTGGCCCGACGGCTGCGGCGCGCCATGCACTACGGGTTCGTGACGCTCCTCGACGACCTGGCCTTCTGGCTCGTGGTCGGGATCCTCTTGACCGGCGTCCTCTCGGCTGCGCTCCCCGACGACTTCTTCAGTGCGGCCCTGGGGCTCGACCGGGGGCTTCTGCCGATGCTCCTCGTGATCCTGCTGGGCGTACCGCTCTACCTGTGCGCCAGTGCATCCACCCCGGTCGCCGCAGCTCTCGTGGCGAAGGGGCTCTCGCCCGGCGCGGCGCTCGTCTTCCTGCTCGTCGGCCCGGCGACCAATGCGGCGACGATCGCCGTGGTGGGCCGCCTGCTGGGAGGCCGCCAGCTCCGCATCTACCTGGGCTCCATCATCGGCGTGGCGCTCGCGGCAGGTCTCCTGCTCGATGCGCTTGCGGCCGATGCGATTCGCAGCGCCACCATCGGAGCTCGCGGCGAACGGGACCCGCAGCTCTTCGCCTTGCTCAAGGTCTTCGCGGCCCTCGCGTTCGTCGCGCTCGCTGCGCTCTCCGCCCAGCGCACCCGCTTCCGCGAGGGCATCCGGGACGTTCGGGATCAGACGGCTCGCCTTCTCGAGGCGGCGCGGAGCTTCGAGCCGCGCAGTCTCGCGAGCCCGCTCTTCCTCGGTACGGTGACGCTGCTCCTGGCCCTCGTGTTCCTGCCCAACGCCTTCCTCGTCGTCGAGCCGGGTCACCGGGGCTTCGTGCAGCGCTTCGGCCGCGTCGTTGCGAGCGATCTGGAGCCGGGTCTGCACTGGCACTGGCCGCCACCGATCGGGCGCGGGACCTCCGTCGACGTCGAACGCGTGCGCCAGGTCCGTGTCGGGGAGAGCGCGGCCCTGGGCGGGCGTCCCCTGGCCCTCATCGAGAACTACTACATCACCGCGGACGAGAACGTGATCGACGTGCGCGGCGCGGTCCACTACCGGGTGAGCGACGCCGTGCGCTTTGCGCTGGGGCTCGAGCGGATCGATTTCCTGCTCTCCAGTCTGGCCCGGCACGAGTTGGTCCGGATCGCTACCGCGACTCCCATCGACACGCTCTACACGACGGCCCGCAGCACCACCGAGGAGGCCTTCCGGCGCGCCCTGATGGAACGCGTCGCTGGGCTCGAGCTGGGCATCGAGATTCTCGACGCCCGCCTGCTGGACGTCCACGCCCCGGGGAACGTCCACGACGCCTTCCGGGACGTGGCGAGCTCCCTCGAAGATCGGGAACGCGAGATCCACGAGGGGAACGCCTACGCCGCCGAGACCGCGGCAGAGGCGCAGGGCGAGGCGGCGGCCGTGACCGAGCAGGCCCGGGCCGACGCCGCGCGGGCGCGTGCGCTGGCCCGGGGTACCACGGCCGCTTTCGTCGGCATCTCGGCCGTCCACGAGCAGCATCCTCGGGTCACCGAGACCCGCCTCTACCTCGAGACCCTGGAGCGCTCGCTTGCCGCACCCCACAAGTACGTGCATGGCGCGTCGGGCAAGGGTGGAGAGCTGGACCTCTGGATCGGCGCTGAAGAGGCCCCCTCGCTACCGGCGCCCGCGCCGGCGGCACGGCAGCCCGTGGAGCGCCGACCCCTTCGGCCGCCCTTCACCGCTAGAGGAAACCCATGAAGACCCTGTTCTGGATCGTCGGTATCCTGGCGATCGTCGTCCTGGCTCCGACCGCGATCGTCGTGGTGAACGAGGCCGAGCACGTCGTGATCACGCAGTTCGGCCGGCCGGTGGTGGTCCACAGCGATGCCGGGCTCTATGTGAAGGCGCCGGCGCCATTCCAACGCGCGACCCGCTTCGACAAGCGCATCCTCTTCACGCCGGGGCAGGAGACCGAGCTCCTCACCGCCGACAAGAAGAACGTGCTGGTCGCGACCTATCTCTCCTGGCGGATCGCCGATCCCCTCAAGTACCTGGCCGCCCTGCGTACGCGCGACTTCGCCGAGGCACGCCTCCGGGCGCTCGTGCAGTCCGAGCTCGGGAGCGCTCTCGGCGACCTTCCCTTCGACTCCCTCGTGCCCGCGCAGGGCGAGGGCGAGGGCCTCGTCGGGCTCGAGCAGCGCGTGCACGACGCCTCGGCGGAGGTTGCGGCCGAGGACTTCGGGATCGAGGTCGTGAGCCTCGGCATCACGCGCCTCTCGTTCCCCTTGCAGAACCTCCAGAGCGTCTTCGCCCGCATGCGCGCCGAGCGCGAGCGCATCGCGCGCGGCTACCGATCGGAGGGCAAGGCCGAGGGCCAGAAGATCCGCGCCGAGGCGGACCGCCAGCGCGCCGACATCCTGGCCACGGCCGAGGCGGAGGCCGCGCGCCTCCGCGGCGAGGGTGAGGCGGAGGCTGCCCGTATCTACGCCGAGGCCTACGGTGGCCACGAGGAGTTCTACGGGTTCCTGCGCACCCTGGAGAGCTACGAGAAGGTGCTGAACGGGAACACCACTCTCGTGCTGCCGGCGGACTCGCCCTTCCTGGAGCTTCTCATGTCGCGGCGAGCCGGCGACGTGGGAGGGAGCCGCTAGGTGGCTCGCCGACCCCGTGTCGCGGCGTGGGCGCTCGTCGTCGCGCTCGTCGCCGGCTACGCCGCGCTGGGTGTCTACAGCGTGGAGTCCGACGAGAGTGCGGTGGCCTTCGTCCTCGGCCGCGCCGTCGGCCGCGACGTGCTCCCCGGAATCCACTGGAGTCCTCCCTGGCCGTTCGGCCGCGTGGTCGTGGCCAAGACGGCCACCAACCTCATGATGCCGGTCGGCTATCGCATCGTGCCCGGGCTGGGCCCGCCGATCTCGGACCTCTGGCTCACGGGCGATACCAACATCGTGAGCGCGCGGCTCAACGTGCAGTACAGCATCCAGAGTCTGACCGAGTATCTGATCGCCCACGAGGACCCCGGCGAGTTCCTGCGGCGCTCCGGCGAGCGCGTACTCACCCGCGTCCTGGTCTCCGAAGGCGTGGATGGCGTGCTCGCCAGCCGCCGCGCCGAGCTGCGCTCGGCCGTGCGGCAGGGTGTCCAGGACCTCCTGGCGACGGAGGCGGTCGGGATCGCCGTGCAGTCGGTGACGATCGAGGAGCTTGCTCCGCCCCGGGAC
>JANQFA010000269.1 GCA_028278065.1 Myxococcota bacterium | reverse complement strand
GGACAAGCTGGAGGCGGCCGACAAGACGGCGGTGGAGCAGGCCATCGCGGGAGCGAAGGGCGCCCTCGAGGGCGAGGACGCGTCCGCCATGGAGTCGGCCGGACAGGCCCTGGAGCAGTCGCTGCACAAGCTGGCGGAGGTTCTCTACAAGGGCGAGGCCGAGGCGGGCACGCCCCCCGGCGCGGACGCGGACCGATCCGCGGGTGCGCCGGAGGACGACGTGATCGACGCCGAGTACACCGAGGAATCCGACGAGAAGGCGAACTAGGGGCGTGGATCGCACCGGTGGCAGCCAGGATCCGATGGGGTCGCTCTTCGACGAGCTGACCGACCGCCTCGCCGGCGAGCGCTGGCGTCCGGCGGTCGACGTCTACGAGACGGAGAAGGCCGTCGTCGTCCAGGTCGAGCTCTCGGGAGTTCGACGCGAGGACCTGCGGGTCTCGGTGCACGGGGACAAGGTCCGCATCCGCGGCGCCCGACCCCCGGCGCGCGACGAGGAGATCCAGCGCCTGCACCAGGTGGAGATCGCGACCGGGCCGTTCGAGCGGGTCCTGCGCATCGCGATCCCGTTCGAGCGGGACCAGGTGAGCGCCAATCTCGAGGACGGCTTCCTGCGCGTGGTGCTGCCGAAGCGGCTCCCCTCCCGATTGAAGATCGAAGTCGGAAGCTGAGTCCGAGACTGGGGACATGAGCGAGCACGAAGAGAGCCAGGAGATCCTGCCGGAGGAGATCGGCGACGAGCCGGTCGACGTGACGGTGCGGAGCGACGTCGAGGAGCCGGAGGAGCGCCTCGAGGTACCGGAGACCCTCGCCGTGCTGCCCCTGAAGAACACGGTGCTCTTTCCGACGCTCCTCGCGCCGCTGCTGGTCAACACGCCCCGCTCGCGGCGCCTGATCGACCACGTGCTCCTCACCAAGGAGCGGCTCTTCCTCACGACTGCGGTGAGCCGGGACGTGGAGGGCAGCCCGGATGCGGAGGACGTCTACCGCGTGGGCACGGTCGTGAGGGTCGTGCGCATGCTCAAGTTCCCGGACGGCTCCTACCGGCTGCTGGTTCAGGGGGTCAGTCGCGCCCGCGTGAAGGAGTTCGTGCCCGGCGTGGAGAAGGACCTGCCCGCCGGCGAGAAGCCGTTCCTGCGCGGTCGCGTCGAGATCCTGGAGGAGTCGGGCGAGAACGACTCGGTGGAGACAGCCGCGCTGGCACGCAACGTGAGCGAGCGCTTCGCCGCCCTCGTCGCCGAGAGCCCCAAGCTCTCCGACGAGCTTCAGGCCCTGGCCGCGAATCTGGACGATCCGGCTCGTCTGGCCGACCTGGTGGCCTCGAACCTCGAGCTCGACGTGGCGCAGCGGCAGGCGGTTCTCGAGACCCTCGAGGTTCCCGGGCGCCTGCGTGCCGTCCTGAACGAGGTGGTGCGCGCACTCGAGGTGAGCCAGATCGAGGGGGAGATCCGCGAGAAGGTCCAGTCGGAGATGGGCAGGACCCAGCGCGAGTACATGCTGCGTCAGCAGCTCGAGGCGATCCGCCGCGAGCTGGGCGAGAGCGAGGACGAAGACGCCGAGATCGATCGCCTGCGCGAGCGCATCGATGCGGCGGGCATGCCGGAGGAGGCCTTCGCACAGGCCTCGCGCGAGCTCGAACGCCTGGCCCAGATGCCGACCGCCGCGGCGGAGCACGGGGTGATCCGTACCTACCTGGAGTGGATGGCCGATCTGCCGTGGGCGAAGTCCTCCGAGGATCGCCACGACGTGGAAGGCGCCCGCGTGATCCTCGACGAGGACCACTACGGCCTCGAGAAGGTGAAGGACCGCATTCTCGAGTACATCGCGGTGCTGTCGCTGAAGCGCGACCTGAAGGGCCCTATCCTCTGCTTCGTGGGACCGCCGGGCACGGGCAAGACCTCCCTGGGCCGGTCCATCGCCCGCGCGCTCGGCCGCGAGTTCGCGCGCATCTCGCTCGGCGGGGTGCGCGACGAGGCCGAGATCCGCGGCCACCGGCGAACCTACGTGGGGGCGCTTCCCGGGCGCATCGTCCAGGGCATGCGCACCGCCGGCGTGAACAATCCGGTCTTCCTGCTCGACGAGGTGGACAAGATCGGCCAGGACTACCGCGGCGATCCTTCGTCGGCGCTCCTGGAGGTGCTGGATCCCGAGCAGAACGACACCTTCAGCGATCACTACCTCGAAGTGCCCTTCGATCTCTCCCAGGTGCTCTTCATCGCCACGGCGAACCGCATGGACACCGTCCCGCCGGCCCTCCATGACCGCATGGAGGTGATCGAGCTGCCCGGCTACACCGAGGAGGAGAAGCTCGAGATCGCGCGCCGCTTCCTGGTGCCCCGCCAGCGCGAGGCCAACGGGGTGACGGACGTGGATCTGGTGATCACCGACGAGGCGCTGCGCACGGTCATCGCCAGCTACACGCGTGAGGCGGGAGTCCGCAACCTGGAACGCGAGGTGGGCGCGCTGTGCCGGAAGGTCGCGCGGCGGGTCGCCGACGGCGAGACCGAGGGCCCGATCCGGGTGGATGCGGAGGCGCTCTCGGAGCTGCTCGGCCCGATCCGCTTCGAGCCGGAGCTGGCCGAGCGCGCCGGGAAGCCCGGCGTGGCGGTGGGTCTGGCCTGGACCCCGGCGGGCGGCGACATCCTCTTCGTCGAGTCCACGGACATGCCCGGAGCGGGCAAGCTGCGGCTCACCGGGTCCCTCGGCGACGTCATGCGCGAGTCCGCCGAGGCTGCGCGCTCCTGGCTGCACAGCCACGCCGGCCACCTGGGCGTGGCCGCGTCGGGCTTCTCGGAGCGCGATCTGCACCTCCACGTCCCGGCCGGCGCGGTCCCCAAGGACGGGCCCTCCGCGGGCGTGGCGATGGTCACGTCCCTGGCCTCGCTCCTGACCGGGCGAGCTGCGCACCCGGACGTCGCGATGACCGGCGAGATCACGCTGCGCGGCAAGGTGCTTCCGGTGGGCGGCATCAAGGAGAAGGTCCTGGCGGCGCGTCGCGCCGGGATTCGCCGGGTGGTGCTGCCCGAACGCAATCAACGCGACGTTTCCGAGATCCAGCCGGAGCTGCTAAAAGGCCTGGATGTGGAGTACGTCGGGACGATCGATGAGGCCCTCGCGCACACCCTGGCTGCCTCGGCCTGAGCTCCGCCCGGCGGCCGGGGCGCTGGCTGCGCTCCTCCTGCTGTCCGGATGCGTCACGGCCGGCACGCACGGGGAGGTGGTCGCGGAGCGCGACCGGCTGCGAGTCGAGCGCGACGACCTGCGCGCGGAGGTGAGTCGGATCTCGGCCTCCAACGAGGCGCTCGAGGAGGAGCGCGTCGAGCTCCTGGAGCACACCGAGGAGCTGCGCGAGACGCGCGCGCGCCTCGAGCGGGAGATCCGCGCCACCGAGACCGACCTGGCCATGCGCGAGAAGCAGCTGGTCGACTCCGAGGACATGCTGGCGCGGCAGCAGGCCCGCCACGATCAGATGCGACAGGCCGCCGAGTCGGAGCTGGCCCAGATCCGCGAGAGCTACGACGCGCTGGTGGGCGACCTCGAGTCGGAGGTCGAGCAGGGGCGCCTTCAGCTCGAACGGCTGCGCGAGGGCGCGGCCTTCACCCTGCCCAGCGAAGTGCTCTTCGCTCCCGGCTCGTCCAATCCGACGGAGGCCGGTCGCGATGTGATCCGCAAGATGGGTCGGCGCCTGGCCGAGACCGGTCAGCAGGTGGAGGTGCACGGGCACACCGATGCGATCCCCACGCGCGGCGCCCTGGCCGCGCGCTATCCGACCAACTGGGAGCTCGCGGCGGCGCGTGCCGCCCGCGTGGTGCGTCTCCTGGTCGACGCGGGGGTCGACCCCGCCATGGTGGTGGCCGTCTCGCACGGCGCCCACGATCCCATCGCGAGCAACGAGACGCCGGAGGGGCGTGCGGAGAACCGCCGCATCGAGATCACCCTGAAGCCGGTCGCGAGCGGCGCCGCGCCTTGACCGATCCCGCGGCGGACCGGGCGCTGCTCGTGGCGTTGCACCGGGCCGCCCTGGACGCCGTGGAGCCGGGTGGCGCCGTGGCGCGCGCGCTGGAGCAGGATCCGGACCTGCGCGTTCGCTCCGGCGAGCGCGCGGTGGTGCTGGCGCTCGGCAAGGCGGCGGTCCCGATGGCGCGCGCCGTCGAGGAGGCCCTGGCCCCCGCGCCGGGGCAGGCTCTGGTCGTGACCAAGGACGGTCACGGACTCCCGCTCGAGCGCTTCGTGCTGCGCGAGTCGGGCCATCCCGTCCCGGACGAGCGGAGCGCGGCGGCCGCGCGGGAGGTGCTCGCCCTGGCGCGCGCGGAGCCGGCGCCGGAGCTGCTGCTCGTGCTGCTCTCGGGGGGCGCCTCCGCGCTCTGCACCTGCCCGCTTCCGGGACTGTCGCTGGCCGACCTCGCCGACACCACGCGGATCCTGCTGGGATCGGGCGCCTCGATCGACGAGCTGAACTGCGTGCGGAAGCACCTCTGCGAGCTCTTCGGCGGGCGACTGGCCACGGCCGCCTCGGCCAGACGCGTGGCCGGCCTCGTCGTGTCCGACGTTCCGGGCGACCGCCTGGACGTCATCGCCTCGGGGCCGCTCAGCCCGGATCCGACGACGTTCGCGGATGCGCTCTCGGTCCTGCGGCGCCGCGCGGGCGAGGGCGGCTTCCCGCTGGCGGTGCGCCGCCACCTGGAGCGGGGTGCTCGGGGCGAGATCCGGGAATCGCCGAAGCCGGGGGCGCCGGAGCTGGCGCGCGTGCGCCAGCGGATCGTGGCGTCCAACCGCGATGCGCTCGAGGCCGCAGCCGCAGCGGGGCGGGAGGCAGGGCTGACCGTGCGGGTCCGGCCGGAGTCCCTGGAAGGCGAGGCCCGCGAGGTGGGCGCAGGGCTGGCCACCGAGGCGCTCGCGGCCGTCGGCGAGCTGGCCTCGGCCGGAGGCGCAGAGCTCTGGGTGCTCGGAGGGGAGACGACCGTGACCCTGCGCGGCGCGGGACGCGGGGGGCGCAGCCAGGAGCTCGCCCTCGCCGCGGCGCTCGGCCTCGAGGGAAGCGAGGGGATCTCCGTGCTGGCCGCGGGTACGGACGGCACCGACGGGCCCACCGACGCCGCTGGCGCCTTCGCGGACGGCGGCAGCGCCGCCCGGGGTCGCGCCCTGGGCCTGGATCCGCGGGACTGCCTCGAGCGCAACGACAGCTACCGGTTCTTCGCGGGAGAGGGGGGCCTGCTGCGCACCGGACCCACCCGGACCAACGTGATGGACCTGGCGCTGGTCCTCGTGCGCCCCCGAGGCGGGTGAATCCCGACCCTTCGCGAAGCGTCCGAAAGCGTGTAGGCTTGCGGGCCGGCGGGGATGGCTCGCCCATGGCGGGGTGCCGGAGCGAGCCCCAGCAGGAGGAAACGTCGAGATGTCGATCCATGTGAAGCGCGCACTGGCAGCCTTTGCGGCCGTGGCCGTGGTGGTGGCCGCCTTCGGCGCGGGCCCCGCGTACGCCCAGAAGAAGGCGAAGCCCAAGCGGATCCAGGGCCAGTTCATGGGGTTCAACGCGGAGACGAACACGATCACGGTGAAGGAGCGCGGCAAGGAGCGCGAGTACACCGTGAAGCCCGAGGGCTCGATCCTCACGCGCACCGCGGTGAAGATCAACGGGCTCGGCGCGCACGTCAGCGAGCTGCCGCCCGAGGCGCGGATCATCGTGTACTGGGTTCCGGACGAGAACGACCCGAAGAAGCGCTTCGCGCGCACGATCGACGCGCCCAACATCCCCGAGGACCTCCAGGAGGACTTCGACCGGTAGCTACCGGGCGCGTCCCTGGCTTCGAGCGCCGCGCGGTGTCGATCCGTGCGGCGCGGGATTCCCACTTGGCCGTCGATCCCGAGCTCTTCCGAAGCGCCCTGCGCGAGTGGGCGAGCGGCGTCACCGTCGTGACGTCGAGGCGCGATGACGAGATCCACGGGATGACCGTATCGGCGTTCAGCAGCGTGTCGCTGGACCCGCCGCTGGTGCTGGTGTGCGCCGACAAGTCGTCCAACACCCACGGTCTGATCGCGGACTCCGCGATCTTCGCGGTCCACGTGTTGAGGCGAGACCAGGAGGCGCTCTCGAACCGGTTCGCGTCCAAGCGGGAGGAGGATCGCCGCTTCGAGGGCATCGACTGGACGACCGCGGCCACCGGGGCTCCCGTGCTGCCCGGCGCCGTCGCGGTCCTCGACTGCCGGGTGGTCGCCGCTCACGACGCCGGGGACCACGTGATCTACGTGGGCTCGGTGGAGGCGGCCCGGGTGGATGCCGGTGAGCCGCTCCTCTACCACGGCGG
>JANQFA010000263.1 GCA_028278065.1 Myxococcota bacterium | reverse complement strand
GCCGACTCCATGGCGGACGCGTCCTCGCCCTCGAGGGCGCCCTTCGCTCCCGCGATGGCCTGCTCCACCGCCGTCTTGTCGGCCGCCTCCAGCTTGTCCCCATGCTCTTCGAGCTGCTTCTCGGCCTGGTACACCAGGCTGTCGAGCTGGTTCTTCTTCTCGACGGATTCGCGGCGCGCCTTGTCCTCGCCCGCGTGGGCCTCGGACTCCTTGACCATGCGGTCGATCTCCTCATTGGAGAGACCTCCCGAGCCCTCGATCCGGATCGACTGCTCCTTGTTGGTCGCCTTGTCCTGCGCGTGGACCTGCAGGATGCCGTTGGCGTCGATGTCGAAGGTGACCTCGATCTGGGGCATTCCGCGCGGCGCCGGCGGGATTCCGTCCAGCAGGAAGCGTCCGATCTCGCGGTTGTCGCTGGACATCTCGCGCTCTCCCTGGAGCACGCGGATCTCCACCTGGGGCTGGTTGTCCTGGGCGGTCGAGAACACCTGGGAGCGCTTGGTCGGAATCGTCGTGTTGCGCTCGATCAGCTTCGTCATCACGCCGCCCAGTGTCTCGATGCCGAGGGACAGGGGCGTCACGTCGAGCAGGAGCACGTCCTTGACGTCGCCAGCGAGCACGCCCCCCTGGATCGCGGCGCCGACCGCCACCACCTCGTCCGGGTTGACACCACGATGGGGCTCCTTGCCGAAGAGCTCGCCCACCTTCTGCTGGACCAGCGGAATGCGCGTCGAGCCGCCGACGAGCACGACCTCGTCGATCTCGGAGGCGCTGAGGCCCGCGTCCGAGAGGGCGTCGCGGCACGGCTGCAGGCTCTTCTCGATCAGGTCCTCGACGAGCTGCTCGAACTTCGAGCGGCTGACCTTGATGTTCATGTGCTTGGGACCGTTCTGGTCCGCGGTGATGAAAGGCAGGTTCACGTCGGTCGACTGTGAGCTGGAGAGCTCGATCTTCGCCTTCTCCGCGGCCTCGCGGAGCCGCTGCATCGCCATCGGATCCTGGGACAGATCGATCCCCTGGTCCTTCTTGAACTCGTCGATCAGGTAGCTCATCACCCGCTGATCGAGATTGTCCCCGCCGAGGTGGGTGTCGCCGTTGGTGGCCTTCACCTCGACCACGTTGTCGCCCACCTCGAGGATCGAGATGTCGAAGGTGCCGCCACCGAAGTCGTAGACGGCGATCTTCTCGTCGGACTGCTTGTCGAGGCCGTAGGCCAGCGCGGCGGCGGTGGGCTCGTTGATGATGCGCTTCACCTCGAGACCGGCGATGGTGCCGGCGTCCTTGGTGGCCTGGCGCTGGGCGTCGTTGAAGTAGGCGGGCACCGTGATGACCGCCTGGGTCACATCGGTTCCCAGGTGGTTCTCGGCCGCCTTCTTCAGCTTCTGCAGGATCATCGCCGAGAGCTCCGGCGGCGTGTAGCGCTTGCCGTCGATCTCCACGGCGGCCATGCCCTCATTGCCCTCGACGACCTTGTACGGGACCAGGCTGATCTCTTCCGGGACCTCGCCGAGGCGGCGGCCCATGAAGCGCTTGATCGAGTAGACGGTCCGCTCCGGATTGGTGACGGCCTGGCGCTTGGCGACGGCACCCACCGGCCGCTCCCCGTCGTCGGTGAAGGCGACGACGGACGGCGTGGTGCGCTCGCCCTCTTCGTTGATGATGACGGTGGGCTGACCGCCCTCCATCACCGCGACCACCGAGTTGGTGGTCCCCAGGTCGATTCCGATCACCTTGCCGCTGTCCGCCATGCGAGCCTCTCCTCGATCGTGCCGGCCCCAGCGGCCGGCGACGCTGGCAAGGCTGTGCACGGTGTCCCCGGTGTCAAACAGCCGGTGTCTGGGCGCGGCACCGCTGCCCCCTCGGGGGAGGGCGGACGAGATCGGGCTGGCCCCGCGGGGATCGATGCCGGCCGGGGTCAGCCCTGGTCCAGATCCAGCGCCCGCACCACCCGGAAGCTCAGCTGGACCCGGTGCTCCACGAGCCGCTCGGGCGCCCACCAGGGCGCGCCGAACACCGCGGCCTCCAGGCTGTTCTCGCCGTCGACGAGGAGCACCACCTCTCCGATGGCCCCGTTCTCGGCGACGCTGAACGAGCCGGTCACCTCGGCCCCGTTGAGCCAGACGCCCAGCGTGTCGGGCCGCACCCGGTCCGCAGCCGGGAAGCGCACGAAGACCTCGAACGCCTCGTTGCTGCGGGTGTGGCCGGGCGCGGGATCCGTGATCTCGATGAGGCGCGGGCCCAGCGGAATGACGAGAAGTGCGGCGGCTGAACCCACAAGCCCGAGGGCCAGAAGGCCGATCAACACCCAGGGGCGACGTCGCCGTTCGACATCCACGCTCGACTCTCCGCGCCGCGAGCCTCGGAACGTCCGGGCCTCGTGCGGTGTCCATCGGACGCAGAGGAGCGTAGCCGAAGCGGTGGGGCCAAGCCCCCACGGGCGCAGCCGCGAGCTCCGCGCGGGGGCAGCGCGGAGTGCAGAAACGAATATAATTCCGCGGCTTTGAGCCGTTTTCCGCCGGCCCCCCCGGCGTCGGGATGAGACGTTCGCAACATGGGCCGGATCGCCATCTGGAGCGCCAATACCTGCTTGTTCGTGGCCTGCTGCTGGCTGCTCGCCGCGAACCTGAACCAGGTGGCCGCAGCGATGCTGGTGCCGACGTCCGCCAGCCCCTCGATCGCACCCGCCCCCGCGGCGGGGCCCGTCGCCCGGACGTGGGAAGACCGCAAGGTGATCCTCGACAACGACCCGTTCGACGTGTCGACCCTGATCCCCGCCGCTCCGGTGCAGCAGGAGGAAGAGCTGGAGGAGACCAAGCTGCCCCTGCGTCTGCTCGGCACCGCGGCCTCCACGCGCGAGGACATTTCGTGGGCCGCCGTCGAGGACCAGGACCAGCGTCGCGAGGTGGTGGTGAAGCTCGGCGACAAGCTCGCCGGTCGCGCCACCGTCGTGGGCATCGAGCGCAAGCGCATCGTCCTCGACAACCGCGGCAAACGCGAGGAGCTGACCTTCGACGAGGACGCCGCGCCGGCGCCTGTCAAGCGCCGCCAGGCGCGTCGCGCCACCCCGCCGCGACGCCCCGCCCGCGCCAATGCGGCGCGCGACGCGGCCTCACGCGTCCGGCGCCTCTCGGAGAACCGCTTCCAGGTCCAGCGCGACGACGTGGTCGAGATGGCCGGGCGCAACCCGGCCGAGATCTTCTCGTCGGCGCGCATCCTGCCCAAGTACGAAGACGGACAGATGGTCGGCATCCAGCTCAACAACGTGAAGGCGGGCAGCCTCTTCGAGACCATCGGGATCCAGGACGGCGACACGATCACCAACTTCAACGGGATCCAGATCGACAGTCCGCAGGGGAGCGCGGAGGTCCTGCGCGAGATCACCCAGGCGGAGCAGTTCGAGATCCAGGTCACCGGCTCCGACGGAACCCCCCGCAAGCTCACCTACGAGTTGGAGGAGTAGACGATGCTCGCTCGCGCCGGGCGCGCGCGCTTCCTGGCGGTCCTGCTGGCCGCGCTGGTGACGCTCCAGGGCGTCGTCCTGCCCGCTCCGGGTCGGGCGGACGACGGCGAGGGCGGCGAAGGCATGGTCCAGCTGGACTTCCAGGACGTGGAGCTCTCCACGGTGATCGAGACCATCGCACGCCTCACGGGGAAGAACTTCATCTACGACGACCGCGTGCGCGGGCGCGTCACGATCGTCTCGCCCACGCGGATCACCGTCGACCAGGCCTACGCGGTGTTCGAGTCGGTCCTGCAGGTCAAGGGCTTCACCACGGTCGCGGGACCGGGCGGCGCCATCAAGGTGATCCCGATCCGCGAAGCCAAGGAATCGAGCATCGAGACCAGCCAGAGCGCGGACCGCCCTGCCTTTCGGGACCGCTACATCACGCGACTCATCCCGCTCCAGTACATCGACGCCGAGGCCATCACCAACACCTTGAAGCCGCTCGTGTCCAAGGACGCGTCGATGGTCGCGTACGCGCCGACCAACACCATCATCCTCACCGACTCCGCCTCGAACATCCGACGGATCCTCTCGATCCTGCAGTCCATCGACGTGGAGACCTATCGCGAGGAGCTGGCGGTGATCCACGTGCGCTACGCCGACGCCGCCACGCTGGCGCAGCAGCTGGCCGAGATCTACGGCGCCCAGGTCGCGAGCGCGGGCGCCACCGCGGCGCCCCGCGCCCGAAGCGCGCGGCGCCGCGCGAACCAGGCCGCGGCGGGTGCCAGCGATCCGGCCACGCGCAACCCGCCGCGCATCCTCACCGACGAGCGCACCAACTCCCTGATCGTGCTGGCTTCGCGCACCCGCCTGGCGGACGTGCGCGCCTTCGTGGAGCGCCTGGACGTCCCGGTCACCGGCGAGGGCCGCATCCGGGTCTACTACCTGAAGCACGCCGACTCCGAGGAGCTCGCCCAGACGCTCAACAACCTGATCTCGGGGGCGCCCCAGGCCCCCGCCGGGGGCGGCCCTCCCGGCCGCGCGGGCGCCGCGACGCCCCAGGCCCTGCGCGCGGTGGTCTCCGAGCTGGCGGAGGGCATCACGATCACGGCCGACGTGGCCACCAACAGCCTGGTCATCCAGGGCAGCAAGGAGGCCTACCAGACCCTCGTCGGCGTGATCGAGAAGCTCGACATCGCCCGCGCCCAGGTGCTGGTGGAGGCGCTCATCATGGAGGTCTCGGTCGGCAACAGCGAGGAGCTCGGCTTCAACGGAATCGTGCGCGTCTTCCGCGACAACCACAGCTTCACGGTGGGCTCGCTCACCGACAACAAGCTCAACCCCTCGATCTTCACGCCGCCCACTGCCGTGGCCCCGACCCCGCCGGACGACGGCGATGGCGACAACGGTGACGGTGACAACGGCAACGGCACGGGCGACAGCCTCGGCGACTTCATCGGCGACATCGCCGCCGCGGCGGCCAACAGCTTCGTCGCCGGCGCCACCTACAACACCGTCACCGCCGATGAAGACGGCAACCTGAACGGCAGCTTCATCGCCGGCGTGATTCGCGCCTCGGCCAACCTGGCCGGCACCAACATCCTCTCGGCACCGCACATCCTCACCTCGGACAACGAGGAGGCCGAGATCAAGATCGGCAACAACATCCCCATCGTGACCAGCCGGGTGCAGTCCGCTGCCGGGCAGGACACCGGCCTCGCGACCTCGCAGAACATCGAGCGCCGCGACATCGGCGTGACCCTGCGCGTGACGCCCCAGATCACCGAGGGGGACAGCCTGCGCATGGAGATCTTCCAGGAGATCACCGACATCAACCTGGCGGCCTCGGCGGTGACCGGCGACCCCCAGGAGGTCGGCGTCTCGCTCTCGAACCGCAAGGTCGAGAACACCGTCGTCGTCTACGACGGCGAGACGGTCGTGATCGGCGGGCTCCTCGGCGACACCTACCGCGACACGGTCAACAAGGTCCCCTGGCTGGGCGACATCCCCATCCTCGGCTGGGCCTTCAAGACCACCGAGAAGCAGCTCGAGAAGGTGAACCTGCTGGTCTTCATCACGCCCCACATCATCCGCCAGCAGGAGGAGCTCGAATACCAGACCATCCGCAAGCGCGAGGAGTTCGAGCGACGCTCGCGCGGCGCCCTGGGCGATCCGCGCAAGACGGAGTACCGGCAGTCGCTCGACGACGAGGAGTTCGTCGACGAGTTCGGGATCCCGATCGAGAAGAGCGGCAAGCGCAACCCGGCCCGAGACAAGATCGGCGAGCTCCGCGAGCGCTACCCGCTGGAGCGCATGAAGGAGATCGAGGAAGGCCTGGCCCGCGAGGACGCCGAGCGCGAGGCGGAGGAGCGCGCGCTCGAGACGGGCCCGCGCTACTCGGTGCTGGCCGGCGGCTTCGGGAACGACGTGGAGGCAGCCGAGAAGCTGACGGAGCTCCTGGACGCAGGCTACGAAGGTCGCCTGCTCTCGCGCCAGGAGGCGGGCGTGGTGCTGCTCGAGATCCACGTGGGCCCGTTCGAGACGCTGAACGGTGCCCAGGACGTGGCGCGCATCCTGCGCGACGCCTTCAAGCTCGAGTCCAGGGTGGTCGTCGAGGAGCAGACCCCGTGAGCACCGCCTTCGCCGGAGAGCCCCTCGGGCTCGCCGAGACCCTGCTGCGGCACACCCGCATCGAGGCCGAGCAGCTCGAGGAGGCGCGCCGGCTGCAGTCCGAGACGGGGCGCAAGCTCCTGCAGGTCGTCGTGGACGAGGGCTGGCTGGGCGAGGACGAGGCCATCGAGGCGGTCTCGAGCCAGCTCGGCCTCCCGGTGCGCACCGAGATCGACCCGGAGGCGATCGCCGGCGAGCTGCTCGACCGGGTTCCGATCACCTTCGCCAAGGAGCACGGCCTGATCGCGCTCGAGGCCGACGACGGGCGCGTGCGGGTGGCCGTCTGCGACCCCTTCGAGACCGAGCCCCTCGACGATCTCGCCCTGCTCTTCGACGGCGCCGACGTCGAGCTGGAGCTGGCGAGCCGCCGTGTGGTGGTCGCCGCGATCAACCAGGCCTACGACCGCGGCCAGTCGGCCGCCGACCTGGCCGAGGACGCCTTCGACGACATCACCACCCTCGCCGACGAGATCAGCCACGAGCCCGAGGACCTCCTCGACGCCGCGGACGACGCGCCGATCATCCGGCTGGTCAACTCCCTCCTCCAGCAGGCCGTCAAGGAGCGCGCCAGCGACATCCACATGGAGCCCTTCGAGTCGGAGATCCGCGTACGCTTCCGGATCGACGACGTGCTCTACGAACCGATCGCCACCCTGCCCAAGGCGCTCCAGGCGAGCGTCGGCTCGCGCCTCAAGATCATGGCCGGCCTCAACATCGCGGAGAAGCGTCTACCCCAGGACGGCCGGATCCGACTCAAGATCGCCGGTCGGGACTACGACGTGCGCGTGTCCACGGTGCCGGTCACCCACGGCGAACGCATCGTGCTGCGGCTCCTGCCGCGCAGCACCGACATGTTCGACCTGGAGACCCTGGGCTTCAACGAGGTGCAGCTCGGCGCCATGGAGCGGCTCATCCATCGCCCGAACGGCATCGTGCTGGTCACCGGCCCGACGGGAAGCGGCAAGACCACCACCCTGTACGCCGCCCTGTCGCGCATCAACTCGGTCGACAAGAACATCATCACGATCGAGGAACCGGTCGAGATCCAGCTCAAGGGCGTGGGCCAGATCGAGGTCAACCCGCGCATCGGGCTCACGTTCGCGGGAGGCCTCCGCTCGATCCTGCGCCAGGACCCCAACGTCATCCTCGTGGGCGAGATCCGCGACCTGGAGACCGCCGAGATCGCGATCCAGGCATCGCTCACCGGGCACCTGGTCTTCTCCACGCTGCACACCAACGACGCGCCCAGTGCGATCACGCGCCTCGCCGACATGGGCGTCGAGCCCTTCCTCGTGGCGTCGTCCCTGGCGGCCGTGCTGGCCCAGCGCCTGGTGCGCGTGCTCTGCCCCGACTGCCGCGAGCCCTGGCAGCCGACCGCCGAGCAGCTGGGCGAGATCGGCATCCGCTCCGCCAACGGCCCGGTCACCGTGTACCGGCCCCAGGGCTGCGCGCGCTGCAATCACACCGGCTACCGCGGCCGTGTCGGCATCATGGAGCTCATGATGATCGACGACGAGATCCGCGCGATGGTCACCCAGACGACCGACGCCAAGAGCATCAAGCGCCGAGCCGTGGAGAAGGGCATGCGGAGCCTGCGCGCCGACGGCGCGGCGAAGGTGCTGGAGGGCGTCACCTCGATCGCGGAGGTCCTGCGCGCCACCGAGGACGAGGGCGTGGTCGCCCAGATCTGAGGATCGGGATGCCCGTCTTTGCCTACAAGGGAGTGGAAGCCGGCGGGCGCTCGACCCGCGGCTTCGTCGACGCGGAGAACGCCCGCGCCGCCCGCGCCAAGCTGCGCGGTGACGGCATCACCCCCACCGAGCTCACCGAGGGCGGCCCGAAGGCCGTGCAGGCGACCGCGGCCTCGTCCCTCAGCTTCACCCTGCCCTCGCTGCGGCGGATCGGCGGCATCGACCTGGCCATCGCCACCCGTCAGCTCGCCACGCTGGTCGGTGCCGGGATTCCGCTGGTGGACGCCCTCGCCGCGCTCTCCCAGCAGATCGAGAACGCCCGCCTCAAGACCGTCTTCGGCGAGGTGCGCGACAAGGTGAACGAGGGCGCCTCCCTGGCCGACGCCCTCGACCAGGCCGGCCCCTTCTCGAGCCTCTACATCAGCATGGTGCGGGCGGGCGAAACGGGCGGAGCCCTCGAGCAGGTGCTCGAGCGCCTGGCCGACTACCTGGAAGGGCAGCAGCGCCTGCGCAATCGGGTCACCTCGATCATCGCCTATCCGCTGGCCATGCTGGGCTTCGCCACCGTCGTGGTGGTCGCGCTGGTGACCGTCGTCCTGCCGCAGATCACCGAGCTCCTCGAGAGCCTGGATCAGCCTCTCCCCTTCTACACCCGTGCCATCATCACCCTGTCGGACGTCATGCGCGCCTGGTGGTGGGCCTTCCTGGCACTGGGTGTCCTCGGGGCGCTCGGCCTGCGCTTCGCCATCGGGACGGAGCGGGGCCGCGCCACCTGGGACGCGACCAAGCTGCGCCTTCCGGTCCTCGGGAGGGTGGCGCGCCAGATCGCGACCTCGCGCTTCACCCGCACCCTGGGCACCCTGCTCAGCGGCGCCATCCCCATCACCCGGGCGCTCGACATCTCGAAGCACGTGACCAACAACGTCGTGATCGGCCGCGCCATCGACACCGCCCGCGACGCGGTGACCGAGGGCGCCTCCCTGGCGGCGCCGCTTCGCGCGAGCGGCCACTTCCCGCCGATGGTCACGCAGATGATCGAGGTGGGCGAGCAGAGCGGCGAGCTCGAGGCGATGCTCGTGAAGATCGCCGAGACCTACGACGACCAGGTGGAGACCAGCGTCCAGCGCTTCACCGCCCTCCTCGAGCCCGCGCTCATCCTGCTGATGGTCGGCATCGTCCTGGTGATCATCCTCGCCACCCTGGTGCCGCTTCTCCAGATCACGACGACTCTTCAATGAGGCTTCACTCGAAAGGACTTGCGATGACCCCCGATTCCCGGCGTCGGCACGGCTTCACCCTCATCGAGATCATGGCGGTGGTCCTGATCATCGGCCTGCTCGGCGGAATCGTCGGCGTGGTCATCTTCGGCCAGGTCGACAGCGCCCGCGTCACCACCGCACGGACCCAGATCAAGCAGATCGAGAGCGCCCTCGAGTTCTACCGGCTCGACAACGGCCGCTACCCCACCAGCGAGCAGGGGCTGCGCTCCCTCGTCGAACGCCCCAGCCAGGCCCCCGAGCCGCGCCGCTGGCGGCGTGAGGGCTACCTCAAGGAGCTGCCGCTCGACCCCTGGGGCCAGGAGTACCAGTACCAGCAGCCGGGAACGAACAACGTGCACACCTTCGACATCTGGTCCCTGGGCGCCGACGGCACGGCCGGCGGCGGCGATGTGGACGCCGACATCGGCAACTGGATCGACAGCCAGGAGTTCTGACGACGGTGGACGCACGCCGGCAACATGCCTTCACCCTGCTGGAGATGCTGGCGGTGGTGCTCATCATGGGCCTCATCGCCGGGATCGTGCTGCCCGGCTTCGGCGTGACGTCCGGCCAGGCGCTCGACGACGGCGCGCGCAGGCTCTCGTCGGATCTCGAGTTCGCCCGACAGCGGACCGTGATGACCGGCGTACCGCACCGGGTGGTCCTCGACCTGGAGCGCGCAGCGTGGTGGGTGGAGTGGCAGCCGCCGCCGCCGGAGGAGGAGGAGCTCAGCCCGGCGGAGGAGGCCGCCTCGGCGCCCGACGGCCGCCCTCCCATCGACCTGTCCCCGCCAAGGAGCAGCCGCGAGGGCGAGTTCGGCCCGTTGCCGACCCAGGCTGGCAAGCCCAGTCGTCTCGACGGCGAGACCGGCTTCGTCGGCGTCGAGACCGCGAACGGCCTGCTGACCGGCGAGCTGGTCCCGCTGCACTTCGAACGGGACGGCAGCGCCGAAGCCGCGCGGATCACCCTGCGGGATTCGTCGGGCCTGGGGGTGGTGCTCGAGGTGCGCCCCCTGGCCGACGCGGTGCGGGTGTTCGATGAGGAGTAGGGCGGGCTTCACGCTGCTCGAGGTGCTCGCCGCCAGCGCGGTCGTCGGGTTCGTGTTCACCGTGCTCGCTTCCTGGAACATCCAGGGGCTGCGCGCCGAGGGAACGGCCTCGCGACGGCTGGAGGCGTCGCTGCTCGCCGACCGCGTGCTCTCCGATCTGGAGGCGGGCCTGCTCACCGGGACCGCTCCCCAGGTCGGCCGGGACGAGAACGAGGTGGAAGGCTTTGCCGTCGTGGTCGAGGTCGCGCCCCTCCCCGTCGTCCTCGCCGACCTGCCTCCCGAGGTCGCGGGCTCCCCTACCCTGGGCGGCGAGCCGTCCGGGCCGACCCTGCTCTCCTCGTCGGGCGGGGGCGGCGCGGTCACGCCCCTGCGTCACGTGCGCATCGAAGTGGGCTGGATGGACGGGACGGCCGAGGAACGGGTGGTGCGCGACACGTTCGTCTTCGACGCGGCCTCGGTGGCGTCGACCCTGGAGGGCATCTCCACACCCGGGACCGGCGACCCCGGCGGCGACGGCGAAGGCGGTGACGAGGACGAGGATGGCCGGGAGGAGGACGGATGAGCCGGCGCGCGGGCTTCACCCTGATCGAGATGCTCGCCGTGATGCTGCTCATGAGCATTCTCGTGGGTGTGGTGGTGAACTTCTACATCGAGCTCTCGCGCGAGAGCAACGCCGCCGCTTCGGCCCTGCGCGGCCCGCGCCGGGCCACCGCAGCGATGGACCGCATCGCCCGCGAGCTCGAGTCGGCAGTCCTCGTCCTGCGCCCGGACGCCGTGGACCCCCTCGACCACCCCTGGGTCTTCTTTGCGGAGAACGAAGAAGGCGGCGAGGGCGCAGACCGGGTCCGCTTCACCACTCGCGGCCATCGGCCGGCCCGGGGCGCGACCCACGAATCGGACCTCGCCGTGGTGACGTACGCACTCCGCGAGGGGACGGACGGGGCCTTCGAGCTGGTGCGCTGGAGCTCGCCGCGCCTTCCCGAATCGCTGGAGCGCGAGATCCCGCGCAGCGACGATGACGACGTCCAGGTGCTCATCGACGAGGTGGTCGACTTCGGGCTGCGCTTCCTGAGCGAGACCGGCGAGTGGAAGGACGCCTGGGACTCGTCCTCCCTGGACGACTCCAACCGGCTGCCCGTGGCCACGGAGATCCGCATGGCCCTGGTCGAGGAGCCGGTCGACGACACCCGCCGCACCGCCCTCGAGGAGGGTGACAGCCCGGTGCGGCGCGTCACCCATCCCCTGCGCCCGCTCGATCTCGCAGCGCTGCTCACGCCCGCATCCGAGGGCGGGGACGGGGACGGCGACGGAGACGAAGACGGCGACGGCGTTCCCGACGACGAGCAGGATGGCGGGAACGGGGACGGCCCCTGCGTGACGGTCACCCAGTGTGCCGCGAAGTACCCCGAGCTCGACCTGAACGCCGAGCTGGCCGCGGCCGGTCTGCCGACTTCGGTGATCGGGACCATCGGCCCCCAGTGCGCGTCCGACTTCGCCGGCTTCGCCGCCATCCCCGAGGACTGCCAATGAGGGCGCGGCGACGCGAGTCGGGGATCGTCCTCGTGCTGGTGCTGGTGTTCGTGCTCCTGCTCGTGACCAGCGTGGCCACCTTCCTGCGCCGCGCCGTGCTGGACGCGACCATCGTCGAGAACCGGGACGCCATCGCGCGCGCCGAGGCCCTGGCGCGCGGCGGCGTGAACCTGGCGATCGCCCTGCTCCTCGAGGACCGGCTGCGCGAATCCAACGGCGGCCTCCAGGCGGAGACTCCCCACGACGTCTGGAGCCGTGCCGAGTCCCTCGAGCTTCCCATCGACGAGGAGGCCAGCCTGCGCCTCGACATCGAGGACGCCGCTGCCCGCCTGAACCTGAACGCCCTGTTCGCCGAAGGCAGTGTGCGGGACGGCGCCAGCGAGGTTCTCCTGGTCGCGCTCCTGGAGCACGCGCTCCGTGAGGCCGAGATCGAGGCGGGGGAGTTCGATCCGGGCGAGCTGGCGCGGAACCTGATCGACTGGGTGGACGCCGATCAGGCCGCCCTGCGTGGAGGCCTCGAGGACGACACCTATCAGCTGCTGGAGCCGCCGTACCGCGCTGCCAACCGTCCGCTCCTCACGGTGGACGAGCTGGGCCTCGTGGACGGCTTCGACCAGCGGGTGATCGAGGCCCTGCGCCCGTTCGTCACCGTCCATCCCTATGTGGACGGGGACGGCATCAACCCCAACACGGCCCCGCCCTGGGTCCTGGGCGTCCTCTTCCACGGGGTGGCCGGCGACTACCGGCTGGCCACGGTGGACACCGCCGAACGCATCGTGCGGGTGCGCGAGCAGGGTCGTCTCCTCTGCGGCGAGAACGCGACGGACCCGGTCTGCACTCCCCTGAGCGAGTCGGTCCCGGGCGAGGTCTATCCGCCGCTCTCCTACACGTCCGATGTCTTCGTCGTGCGCGCGCAGGGCCGGGTGCGCGACGTGCGGAGAACCGTCGAGGCCACGATCGATCGCAGCGTCGCTACGGCGCCGCTGGTACTCTCGTGGCGGGTGCGGTGAGGAAACCATGGCCATGCTCGCGAAGAGCGCGCTCGGGCTCGATCTCGGAAGCCACTCGATCAAGGCGTTCGAGCTGCGGCAGACCCTGCGCGGTGTCGAGGTGGGCGGTGCCCACGTCATGCCCAGCGAGGATCCGGAGGACCTGCGCCCCTTCGGCGAGAGGTTGCAGAGCTTCCTGCGCATGCACCAGCTGCCGGTCGCCGACGCCGTCTGCGCCCTACCCGGCCCGCGCCTCACCGGGCGTCGCTTCGAGTTCCCCTTCTCCGACCGACGCCGCCTGACCCAGGCCGTCCCCATGTCGGTGGAGGACGAGCTCCCCTTCGACCTGGAGGGGATGCTGCTGGACTGGGAGCGCGTCGGCGGCGATCGCGGCTCGAGCGAGGTGGCCGCCACGATCGCACCCCGCGCCGAGGTGGCCGCCCTCCTCGAGCGACTCGCCGAGGCCGGCATCGACCCCCGCATCGTCGAGGCCGAGGGCCTCGTGCTCGGCAACCTGACCTCCCTGTACGACCTGGCGGGCGCGCGCGTCATCCTCGACCTCGGCCACCGCACCACCACGCTCTGCCTCTGCATCGAAGGCGCGGCGGTGGCAGCGCGCACCCTGCGCCGCGGCGCGGCCTCCCTCAGCGAGGCGCTCGCCGAAGAGCGCGGAATCGACCTGCGCAGCGCCGAGGAGGCCAAGGCCGAGGTGGGCGTCGCCGGCTTCGCGGGCAGCTCGGCCGGTGCAGCCCTGGATCGACTGACCCGCGAGATCGCGCGCAGCCTCGGCTCCTTCGAGCCGATCCTCGCCGCGCGCGCCCTCGCCGCCCCGGACGGCCTCGTCCTCGTGGGTGGAGGCTCTCGGCTGCACGGCATCGACGAGTACCTCGGCGATCGCCTGCGGGTCCCGACCGAACGCCTGACCCCCGGCTCGGACGAGCTGGGACGCGCGCTCCTCGCCGCGGGCGACCCGCTCCTTCTCGCACCCGCCGCGGCCCTGGCGGTGCGCGGCACGGCACGGGCCACGACGAGCATGGACTTCCGGCAGGACGAGTTCGCGACGCGCTTCGACGTGGGCGCGCTCGGACGCCAGCTCGTGTGGACCGGAGTGCTCGGGGGCGTGGCCCTGGTCCTGGCGGGCGCGCTCGGCGCCAGCTCGATCGCGACCCAGGCGGGCCGCGCGGACGCCGTCGAAGGGGAGGTGGCGCGCCTCTGGAGCGAGGCCTTTCCGGGCCGCCCCGCCCCCTCCAACGTGATGGGCGCCATGCAGGGTGCAGTCCGCTCGGCCCACGACCGCGCCGAGTTCCTCGGCGTGTACCGCGGCAACCTCTCCGCCCTCGACCTCCTCACCGAGATCTCGGCGCGGGTTCCCAAGGACCTCGACGTGGTATTCGAGGAGCTCAATATCGACCGACAGGTGGTGCGGATCCGGGGCTACTCGAAGAGCTTCGAGGCCGTGGACCGCCTGCGCACCGAGCTCCAGGAGTTCACGCCGTTCTCGCAGATCAAGATCAGCGAGATCACCACGGGTCGAGAAGGGGCCAAGAGCTTCAACCTGACCATCAGCCTGGCGCCCCCGGGAGAGCAGGCATGAGTGCCCTCCTGGGCCGCATTCGCGCGCTGGTGGGCGGGCTCTCCGCCAGCGAGAGGCGTCTCCTCGGGGTCGCGGGAGCCATCATCACCTTCGTGGTCGTATGGCTCGCCGTGGTGCAGCCGGTCCTGGGGGCTCGCCGGAACGCCGCCGCCCGGGTGGAGACGGCCCAGCGCCAGCTCGCCGTCGTGCAGCGGCTCCGCGCGGAGTTCGACGAGGTGAATGGCCGGCTCTCGTCGGTCGAGGAGCGCATCGCCCGCGGTCCGCGCGGGAACATCTTCACCCTGCTGGAGACCCTCGCCACTCGCTCCGCGGTGAAGGTCGAGTCGATGGAGCCGCAGACGCCGCTCTCCAGCGAGGAGTACCGCGAGACCAAGGTGGAGGTGGTGCTGAAGAGCGTCACGCTCGGACAGGCCGTCAACTACCTGCACCAGATCGAGTCGGCCGAGCAGCTCCTCAGCGTGAAGAGCCTGCGCATGCGGACCCGGCGAGACAACCCCCAGCTCATGGACGTGACCTTCACCGTCTCGAGCTTCGAGCCGGTGTCGTGAGCGAGCCGCGTCGCGCCGCAGCCGGTCCGATCCCGCGATCCGCCCTCCTGCTGGGCGTGCCGATCGCAGGCGTGCTGCTCACCGCCTTCTTCTTCTTCATGGGCTTCCCGTGGGACGGGCTGCGCGATGCGGTGGCGAGCCAGGCATCCCGGGCGAGCGGGGCCCGCGTCACGATCGCCGAGCTCGCGCCGAGCTTCACCCTGTTCGGCCCTGCCCTCGCCGCACGGGGCGTCTCGGCCACCCTCGCCGACGGCACCGTCATCCAGCTCGACCGCGCGCGCCTGCGACCGGCTTGGTCGCCCGCGTGGATCAGGGGCCATCCGGCCGTCGCCATCGACCTCGAGGCACCGCAGGGACGCGTCCGGGGCACCGTCTTCGCCGGCGCGGAGCCCGGCTTCGACGGACGCCTGGAACGGGTCTCCCTCGCTGCCCTTCCCCTCGCGTCGTTCGCTCCCGACCTGGCTCTCGACGGCACCGGCGAAGCCGATGTCGATCTGCGCAGCGGTGCCGAGGGGCCCGTGGGAAGCGTGGAGGTGAGCGTGAGTGACGGCTCGATCGGCCTGCCCGGGATGCCGGTCGCCCTGCCCTTCGAGTCCCTCGCCGGCCGCGGCGAGCTGGGTGGCGACGCCTGGCTCGTCGTCGAGGAGCTGGCGCTGGACGGTCCCATGCTCAGCCTGGAGGGCAGCGGAACGATCGGGAAGAGCCCTTCGCTGGAGCGCGCGCCACTGAACGGGAAGCTCGTCGTCGACGTGCGCGAGCAGAGCGTCCGGCCGATGGTGCGGCAGCTCGGGCTGCGCCTCGACCGCGCAGGGCATGCGGAGGTGGATCTCGGCGGCACCCTCGGACAGCCGGACCTGGGCGGCGGGCCGGGGACGCGTCGCGGCACGGCCGCGCGTCGCGGACGTGCCGTCCGGCCGGGACTCCCGGCCCGGGAGGGACGGCCCGCTGAGCGCTGACGAGCTCCAGAAGGTCTTCAAGATCCTCTCGGACCCGACCCGGGTTCGCCTCCTGGCGCTCCTGGAGCGCGAGGAGCTGGCAGTCCAGGAGCTGATGCGCGCCCTCGGTCTCGCCCAGTCGCGGGTCTCGCGGCACCTGGCCATCCTGCGCGAGGCCGGGCTGCTGCGCGATCGCCGCGACGGGACCTTCGTCTACTACCGCTTCCCGGCACCGCGCGAGGGCATGTGGCGAGACGCCTGGGATCTCGCGCGGCGCGCCCACGCCTCCGAGCCGAGCGCCGATCGCGACGCGGCGGCGCTCTCCGAGGTGCTGGCCGAACGAGCGGCGCGCACCCGCTCCTGGTTCGACCGGGTCGGACCCGAGTGGGACGCCCTGCGCAAGGTGTTCAACGACGACACGTTGCGCGCGCGCGCGGTGGCGCGTCTGGTTCCGCCCGGGCTGCGCGTCTGCGACGTGGGAACGGGCACCGGGATCCTCGCCCTGGAGCTGGCGCGCCTCGGCGTCGACGTGGTGGCCGTGGACCACAGCCAGCCGATGCTCGACGCCGCGCGCGGCAAGCTCGCCGACGAGGGGGTGACCTCGGTGGAGCTGCGGCGGGGCGACGCGGCCGACCTCCCGCTCGAGGACGCCTCCGTGGACGCGGCCTTCGCGCACATGGTCCTCCACTACCTCCCCTCGCCGGGCGACGCCCTCGCAGAGATGGCTCGGGTCGTGAAGCCCGGAGGCGTGGTCGTCGTGGTCGACTTCGAGGAGCACGACCGCGAGTGGATGCGCGAGGAGCTCGGCGTCCAGTGGCTGGGCTTCCCGCTCGACGACCTGCGCGGCTGGCTGGCCGACGCGGGGCTCGACGAGCCGGTGGTCGAGCGCGAGGCACCGCGGGACCGCGAGCGAGACCTCCCCGCCACCTTCATCGTCTCGGCCCGCCGCCCGTGAGGCGCGCCACCGCCGCGGGACGATCGTGCCCATCCGCGCCGTTCTCTTCGACGCCGCCGGGACCCTCATCCGCACCGCCGAGCCGGTGGGCGAGGTCTACGCACGTGCCTTCGCCGCACAGGGGGTGGAGCTTCCCGCCTGGCGGATCGAGGACGCCTTCCGCCGCGTGCTGCGACGCGCCGATCCGTGCGTGTTTCCCGAAGCACCCGACGAGGAGGTGCCCGAGCTGGAGCGCCGCTGGTGGTGGTGGCGCGTGCGCGAGACCCTGCGGGCCACCGACAGCCAGGCCCAGGTCCGGGACTTCGACGCGGTCTTCGCCGAGCTCTGGAGCCACTTCGCCCGACCGGATTCCTGGGTGGCGCTCGACGGCGCGGAAGCAGTGCTGGACGCCCTCGGCGCGCGGGGCCTCGGCCTCGCGCTGGTGTCCAACTTCGACGCACGGCTCGACCGGATCCTCGAGGGCCTCGGCCTCGCAGCGAAGCTCCAGGCGGTGGTGCGACCGGCCCACGCGCGAGCCGCCAAGCCCGATGCGCGCATCTTCCGCGCGGCGCTCGAGCGCCTCGGGGTGGTCGCCGAAGAGGCGGTGCACGTCGGGGACGATCCGGACGAGGACCTGGCCGGAGCGCGGGCCGCCGGACTCGGGGTCATCGACGTGCGAGAGCTTGCTACGCTCGGCGAGCTGCCGAGTCGCCTGGCGGCGCTGGAGTGATCCCGAGCATGTCTGCGCAACCCACCGACACCTCCCTCGCGTTCTTCCGCGAACGCTTCGATCTCGACGACGCCCGCCTGCACGGGGCATTGGGAACCGCCCTCGAACGCCGCGTGGACCACGCCGATCTCTTCTTCGAGTACACGACCCAGGACGCGGTCTCCCTCGAGGACGGGATCGTCAAGAGCGGCGACCGGCACATCGAGCAGGGCGTGGGCGTGCGAGTCGTGGACGGGGCGCGCCAGGGCTACGCCCACTCGGACGAGATCACCGTCGACAGCCTCCAGCTCGCTGCGCGCACCGCCCGCGCGATCTCCGAGGGCGCGGGCGGCAAGACCGCGGTCAGCGTCTGCGGCGGCAGCCGCCACGACCTCTACCCGGTCGAGCAGGCCCCGACCGAGCTCCCGGTCGGCGACAAGGTGGCCCTCCTCTCCGAGATCGATGCCTTCGCACGCAGCCTCGACCCGCGCATCCAGCAGGTGATGGCGAGCCTGGTGTGCGTGCACAAGCACGTCCTCGTGGCCGCCGCCGACGGCGTCCTGGTGGGGGACGTCCAGCCCCTCGCACGCCTCAACGTCCAGGTGATCGCGGCCGACGGGGGCCGCCGCGAGGTGGGCTACGAGGGCGCCGGCGGGCGCTTCGAGCTGACCCGCCTCCTCGACCCGGAGGCCTGGAAGCCGCAGGTGCGCGAGGCGGTGCGGGTGGCCCTGCTCAACCTCGAGGCCGAGCCGTGTCCCGCCGGGACCATGGACGTGGTGCTGGGGCCCGGCTGGCCCGGCGTACTCCTCCACGAGGCCGTCGGCCACGGCCTGGAGGGCGATTTCAACCGCAAGGGCACCTCGGCCTTCGCGGACAAGCTGGGCCAGCGCGTGGCGAGCGAAGGCGTCACGGTGATCGACGACGGAACGCTCCCCGGCCGACGCGGCTCCCTCAACGTGGACGACGAAGGCACACCGACCCGGCGCACCACCCTGATCGAGAACGGGATCCTGGTGGGCTACCTGCAGGACCGCCTCAACGCCCGCCTGATGGGCATGGCCCCGACAGGCAACGGGCGCCGCGAGAGCTACGCGCACCTCCCCATGCCGCGCATGACCAACACGTTCATGCTGTCCGGGGAGGACGACCCGGAGGACGTGATCCGCTCGGTCGATCGAGGCCTCTACGCCGTCTCGTTCGGAGGGGGACAGGTCGACATCACCAGCGGAAAGTTCGTCTTCTCGGCGACCGAGGCCTACAAGATCGAGGGGGGGCGCATCGGCGCACCGGTGAAGGGCGCCAGCCTGATCGGCAATGGCCCGGACGTCCTCACCCGGGTGTCCCGCATCGGGAGCGACCTGGAGCTGGATCACGGGGTCGGCACCTGCGGCAAGGACGGCCAGCAGGTCCCGGTCGGAGTCGGCCTGCCCACGATCCGGCTCGACCAGGTCACCGTGGGAGGGACCGAGGGTTGAGCGCTCCGTTGGAGGGACGGGAGGCCGTCGCCCGAGCGCTGGAGCGGGTGCGGGCCGCGGGCGCAGACCAGGCCGACGCGCTCCTCGTCGAGGGCGACTCCGTCGAGGTGCGCGTGCGCGACGACGAGATCGACGTGGTCAAGCAGGCACGCGAGCGGGTGCTCGGGATTCGCGCCCTCGTGCGGGAGGGACCGGGCTTCCGCTCCGCCGTCACCTCGACCAGCGACCTGGCGCCGGAGGCGGTGGAGCGCATGGCGGACGAGACCGCGGCCCTGGCTCGGGCAACCGCAGCCGACCCGGCCGCGGGCCTTCCCGAGGGTGGCTTCGCCGACGACCTTCCGGATCTGGCCCTGATCGACCCCGACGACGCCGGCCTCTCGGTCGAGGCGCGCATCGACGCCGCCCGCCGCGCCGAGACGGCCGCGCGCGCCGCGGACCCGCGCATCACCAACTCGCAGGGCGCGGAAGCGGGGTCGGAAGCGGGACGACGCGTGTACGGCAACAGCGAGGGGTTCATCGCCGAGTACGCGACCGCGTCCCACGGCGTCAGCGCGCAGCCCATCGCCTCCCAGAACGGCTCGATGCAGGTCGACTACTGGACCAGCGTTGCGCGCCGCTGGGCGGACCTCGAGGACCCCGCGGCGGTGGGCCGAACGGCGGCCGCGCGCGCGCTGCGCCGACTCGGCGGACGACGCATCGCCACCACCCGGGCGGCCGTGGTCTTCGAGCCGAGCGTCGCGCGAAGCCTGCTGGCCCATCTGGCGGCCTGTGTCGGTGGCGGCGCAGTCTACCGGGGCGCTTCCTTTCTCGCCGAGCGCATGGGCGAGGAGATCGCCTCGCCGAAGGTCAACGTGATCGACGACGGGCGGCTCCCGCGCGGCCTGGGCAGCAAGCCCTTCGACGGAGAGGGCCTCCCGACCCGACGAAACCAGGTCGTCGAGGGCGGGCGCCTCGCAACCTGGCTCCTCGACAGCTACTCCGCGCGCAAGCTCGGGCTCGCCTCGACCGGCAACGCGGCCCGCGGTGCGGGAAGCGCGCCGGGCGCGGGCCCGACCAACTTCTGGATCGAGCCCGGCGCGGGGACGCTGGACGAGATCGTCGCCGACACGCCGCGCGGCCTGCTGGTCACCTCGCTCTTCGGCCATGGCTTCAACCCGGTCACGGGCGACTTCTCGCGCGGCGCGGCAGGCCTCTGGATCGAGAACGGCAGGCCGGACCGTCCCGTCGAGGAGCTCACCATCGCGGGCAACCTGCTCGACATGCTGAAGGCGATCGATGCGGTCGGGAGCGACCTGCTCTGGCAGGGGCGCGTCGCGGCGCCCACCCTGCGCATCGCCGAGATGACCATCGCCGGGGAGTAGGCACGATGGCCGGAAAGCAGCAGGCGACCATGATCGGGCTCGAGCTGCCGGACGTGGCGGCCTGGTCCCCGCGCGTGACGGTGGCCCTCGGCCAGAACCCGGGCCTCTTCACTGGCCCCGGCACCAACACCTATCTGGTGGGAACCGGGAAGGTGCGCATCCTGCTCGATGCGGGCCAGGGCGAGCAGTCCTACATCCCGGTCCTCGAGCGCGCGATGGAGGAGAGCGGCTGCGAGGCGCTCCAGGAGATCGTGCTGACCCACGGACACCCGGATCACATCGGGGGCGTGCCGGAGGTGATCGAGCGATTCGGTCCCCTGCGCGTCTCCAAGCTGCCTCACGAGGGGATGGACGGTCACTACTCCCTGGAGATCCACCCCCTCGCGGACGGCGCCCTCGTCGAGACCGAGGGAGCCACGCTGCGCGCGATCCACACGCCGGGGCACGCCGAGGACCACCTCTGCTTCCTCCTCGAGGAGGAGCACGCCCTCTTCTCGGGCGACAACGTGCTCGGCGTCGGCACCACGGTGATTCCCGCACAGGGCGGGGACCTGCTCGACTACATGAACTCGCTCGAGCGGGTGCTGAGCCTGCAGCCCGGCCGCATCTACCCTGCGCACGGGCCCTGCATCGAAGACGCGGTCGGCAAGATCCGCGAGTACATGGAACACCGGAACGAGCGCGAGGCCCAGATCGTGGACGCCCTCGCCACGCTGGGCCCGAGCTCCGTGTCCGCCATCGTCAAGCAGGTCTACACGGACGTTCCGGAGGTTCTCCACGCCGCCGCCGCGTTGTCCGTCGCATCGCACCTGGTGAAGCTCGAGCGCGAGGGCCGGACGCGCCGCGACGACCGAGACGGGGACCCGCAGTACGCCCGCTGGGGTCTTCACCCGGTGCACGGAGAGCAGCAGCCCTGACGGCCCGCTCCGTCCGGCGCGGCGCCTGCGCCGTCCCGGAGCGGCACTCCCACCGTCCGCTAGAATCGGGGGCCCTATGACGTGGACCAAGCGATCGCTCCTCGCCGTCGCCCTCGGAGCCGTCCTGCTGCCCGCGGCGGCGCAGGGACAGGTGCTGCAGGGACTCGGCCTGAATCACCCCGAGCTCCGGGACCTCTTCGTGAGCTGCCCGGGCTGTGCCGACACCGCCGTGCCGGGTGCCCCGGCGAGCGTGAAGGGAGCCCAGAACGGCTACGCGCCCGGCTCGGTCTTCGGTCGCTTCCAGGGGGGCGTCCCCGACAACCAGCCCCGGGTCAGCGTCTACATCGATTCGAGATATCCGAACTCGGGTAGCTCGCCACGCTGGACGTCCGGAGATCTTCCGGGAACGCTCCTGCCGGCGTTCGCTTCGGGCGGCCTGGCCCTGGTGCAGAGCACCAGTCCCTACTCGGGCATCTTTCTCCAGGCCCTCCTCTACGAGCCCGACCAGGTCAAGCGCAAGACGACCGCCAAGCAGTCCAGCATCAAGCTCAAGCAGAACGGCTCCATCGCCATCCGCAGAGGCACCTTCTTCAGCACCTACCAGGCCTCGAGCGTCTCCGTCCTGGCGCTCCCGGACTGCAAGGCCCAGGCGGACATCAAGCTCTCCGAGGTCAGCCTCGTCGCCAACTACAAGATGAAGCTTCGCTGTAGCGGAAAGAGCACCGAGGTGGAGTCGCTGAAGCAGGACCTGGCCGAGTTCTTCGGCGGCAAGCCCAAGAACGGCTTCGACCTCAAGGGGGACAGCCCGTGACCCGCCTCCGTGCCCTCTCGCTCGGCCTCGCCTTCCTGCTCGGTGCCCCTGCGGCCTCGGCCGATCTGAGCGCTCCGGGCCTGAGCCTGGACCGCGACGACCTGCGGGACCTCGACATCCAGTGCCCCAACATCACCGCCTGCGGATCCGACCTCCGCAACCTCCAGCTCGGAGCCCCGGCCAACGTCAAGGGCGCCAAGGACCCGGGGACGACGGAGAGCAGCCTGCTCGGCCGCTTCAAGGGCGTCGTCGCCCCGGGCAACATCTTCCCGTCGGCGATCGGGCGTCCCGCCTACGTCGGCTACTACGGCGGGCCCGGAACGTTGATCCCCCCGCTCGCCTCCGGCTTCGTGCGACACATCACGGACGTTCCCTCGGTCTACATAGGCAACTTCGTGCAGGCGCTCCTCTACGAGCCCGACCAGATCAAGCGCAAGGAGACCCGCAAGGAGAGCCGGGCGCTCCTCAAGCAGAAGAGCCACGTCGCCTTCCGCTGGGGACAGACGAGCGCCGGCCGAGCGACGAGCTCTCCCGACTTCGCGTTCGTGGAGAAGTGCAAGGCGCAGGCCGAGATCCGGCAGCGCAAGAGCGACGACAGCAAGACCTACAAGTTCAAGCTGCGCTGCAGCGGCAACGACAAGAGCGTCTCCGAGATCAAGGACCAGCTCGAGCTTCTCTTCGGCAAGAGGAGAAGCGGCTTCGATCTCGAGAACACCGTCGCCGCACCCTGACCGCGGGAGCCCCTACTCCAGGAACTCGATCGCGTCCTGCGCCGCCTCCACGACCTCGGGATCCGGATCGCTCAGCTTCTTCTTCAGGTCCGGGATGGCCCCGGGGTCGCCCACGAACGACAGCCCGTCGATCGCCTCGAGGACGACCTCCTTCTCCGGGTCGTCGAGCGCGGCCACCAGCGCCCGCACGGAGGTGATGGACTCGCTGTGGGAGAGCCGCTCCGCGGCCGTGGCACGGACCGTCGGATCGTCGTCCTCGGCCACGATCTTCGCGAGGAGATCCAGGTCCTCTCCCTCCGCGTCGAGGTAGGAGACCGCCTTCTCGCGCAGCTCGACGTCGTTGCTCTCCACGCCGGCCAGCACGTCCTCGCGCTCCATGGGAGGCCGCCGGATGATGCGCATGCCACCCGGTCCCTGGCCCTGCCCCTGCCCGGGTCGGCCGCCCTGGCGCATGGCCTCGCGCGCCTTTGCGAAGCGCTCGCGCGACGCCCTGCGCTGATCGGCCGAGGGCAGTCCGATACGAACCGCCGTGAGCCGGCTGCCTTCCTCCCCTTCCGGGGCGGGATCGAACAGGAGCGCATAGGAGATGTCGTCGGCCAGCGCCTCGATCGCCTCGAGTGCAGAAACCCGGGAGAGGGACAGCGTGACACCGTGGGGTTGCAGGCGTCGGGTCGGCATCACTTCGAAGCCGGCCTTGGCGCCGATCTCCTTCAGGACCGACACGCGGGGCGCGTCCTTGGCCTCCACGGTCACCAGGCCCTCGTCGTCCACACTCACCGAGAACTCACCGGTGGGCACGTCCGCGCGCGGGGGGCGGGCCGGGGGGGCCTGAGCGGGCGCCGGCTCGGCGGCGGGGGCCGCGGCGGTCGGCGGCTCGGCCTCCGACTCGGCTGCGACGTCGCTCTGCTGCTGCTTGCAGGCGAGCGGCGCGAGCAGGAAGAGACAAAGGATCCAGACGGGGAATTCACGGAACATCGGTATGGGGCTCCTCCATGGGAATCTCGGGAGTCGGCGCGGGCATGGCGCCGCCGGGCATCTGGGTGCCGACGCCCCCCACCGCAGCCAGCTCGGCGTGGTGGGCAGCGCGGGGATCATCCTTCCCTGCGTACAGTCTCGCCAGGTGGAAATGCGCCTTGCCGTAGTCCGGGCGCAGCTCCACCGCGCGCAGCAGCTCCTTCTCGGCCTCCCCCTCGCGGCTGCTCGCGAGCAGGACGAGAGCCAGGTTCAGGTGCGGCTCGGGCACCTCCGGGTCGAGCTCGATGGCGCGGCGGTAGTCCGCCTCGGCCTCGGCCAGCCGTCCCGCGCGCAGATGCAGGCCGCCGCGCTCGACCACGAACGAGATCTCCTCCGGCGCCACCGCCACCAGCGTCTCGGAGTGCTCCAGGGCCTCGTCCATGCGCCCCTGGGCCAGGCGGATCGCCACCAGCGCCTCCAGGGAGGTCACCGCGGTGGGCCGCTGCTCGATGATCGCCTCGTGATGGCCGGCGGCCGCTTCGAGATCGCCGCGAGACTGCGCGATCTCGGCGAGCATCTCGAGGTACTCGGGGAGCTCCTCGCTCCCGAGGATCTCCTCGGCGGCCTCCGGCTCTCCCTCGTCCAGCAGGAGCTGGGCCAGGAGCAGGCGCGACTCGATCATGCGCTCGGGATGCGGAGCGGCTTCGATCGCCGCGCGCAGGCGCGGGATCTCCTCTTCGGCGCCGAAACGGCCGGCGCGCCCGCCGGCCACCATCACCAGTGCGCGATCGTCCGTCGGGTCCTCGGCCAGGAGCTCCTCGGCGATCGCCAGCCCCTCGTCCACGCGGTCGGCCATGATCAGGAGCTGGGCCTGCAGGCGCCGCGTCTGCGGCCCCGGCGGCAGGGCGCCCTCCTCGAGCATGGCGTCGATCACCGCGAGTCCGTCGTCCACCTTTCCCGCGAAGAGCAGGAGTCGCGCCAGGAGGAGACGCTCGGTGGGCTCCGGTCGCGCGGCCACCATCTCGCGCTGGGCCGCGACCGCGTCGTCGAAGCGCTCCACCGCGGCGTAGAGAATCACCAGGTGGCGCATCGCCAGGAGGCGCGTCACCTCGAACTCGGTCAGGATCTCGAGGAGCTGGATGGAGTCGGGAACGCGCCCGAGGGCGGCGAGGCTCCGCGCGCGCATGGCCAGCTCGACCGCCTGGATGTGCTTGCGGGGATCTCCGACCGCCTCTTCGAGCGCGCCGCCGGTGTAGCCCAGCGCCTCCAGCTGCTCGGCCAGCTCGGGCGAGAGGGCGGCGCTGGGGGCCTCGAGGACCGGCGTCTCCTGCACGAGGCGCTTCCAGCGCGCTGCCAGCTCGGCGGCCAGCTCCGGGCGCGCTTCGGCCAGGTTCTCGGTCTCGCCGGGGTCCTCCACGACGTCGTAGAGCTCGATGGGCTCCGGGGTCGCGGTGAACTTGTAGCGGCCCGTGCGCACGCCCTCGATGGGCTCCCAGCCGAAGCCGGCGACCGCGCCGCGACTGGCGAACCAGCCCAGGTCCGCTCCCTCCTCGCGCGCCTGCCGCTCCTGGAGCGGGACGCCGCGCGAGCCCGGGATCGGTGCCTCCCCGACCGCCGCCAGCACGGTGGGCGCGATGTCGATGCTGTGGACGGGTCCGTCCCAGACACCGCCCGGGGCGAAGCCCGGCCCGCTCACGATCAGCGGCACGTGGAGCGTGCTGTCGTAGGCGAGGATTCCGTGGGTGGGCTCGCCATGCTCGCCCAGAGACTCGCCGTGATCGCCGATCACGATGATCAGGGTCTCCCGCTCGCCGGCCGCGGCCGCCACGCCCTCGAGCAGCCGGCCCACCTGCTCGTCGACGTAGGCCAGCTCGCCCGCGTACTCGTCGCCCATCTCGTCGTAGGGAGCCGGGGGAACCCGCGGCTCGTGGACGTCGTAGTAGTGCGCCCAGAGGAAGAACGGACGCGCGCCGCTGCGCTCGGCCAGCCACGTCAGGGCTCGGTCGCTGATCACCTCGCCGCGCCGACTCGGCACCTCCATGCTGATGGGACCGTGCTTGGGCGCGATGTCGTCGTCGTAGACGTCGAAGCCCCGGTCGAGCCCGAAGGTCGCGTCGAGCACCACGGCCGCCACGAAGGCCGCGGACTCGTAGCCCCGTGCGCCGAGTCGCTGGGGCAGGGTCTCGAGAGCCTCGGGCACCGCGTTGCGGTTGTTGTCGTGCACCCCGTGGTGGAGCGGATCGAAGCCCGAGAGCAGGGTCGTGTGGGCGGGCAGCGTGAGCGAAACCGGCGAGTAGGCGCGCCGGAACAGGACGCCCTGCCCTGCAAGGCCGTCGAGCACCGGCGTGCGAGCCGACTCGTCCCCCATGGCCCCGAGCCGGTCGGCTCGCGTCGTGTCCAGGGTGACGATCACGACGTTCGGCCCCTCGACCCGTTCCTCGCGGACACAGCCCCCCAAGGCGAGCAGGGCGAGCAGGCCGAGCAGGCCGCCCGTCCGGCGCCGCCCGCTCAAGGCGTAGCCTCCCGGGCCGCAGCCTCCTCCTGCATGGTCTTGGCCAGCTCCTGGAGCCCGCGGCGCACGTCGGGCGCCCAGGCGGCGCCGGGGCGCTCGCGCAGCGCGGTGGCGAGTGAGATGCGCGCGTCCTCGTTGCGCCCCGCGCGCCACTGCACGAATCCCAGCCGCGCCCGGTCCTGGGTGCGACGCGCGTCGAGCTCCAGCACGCGCTCGAGGGCCACGATCGCGTCCTCGTCGTCGCCGAGGTGGTAGGCGCCCCAGCCGGCGCGCGCCTGGACCTCCGGATCCTCGCCTGCCGCCTCGCGCGCCTTGGCGAGCAGCGCGCGCGCCTCGTCCTCGGAGCCATCCTCTCCCCACACGGCCAGGTAGTAGCCGAGGGCGCTCTCCACGCCGGGATCGCCCGGCGCCCGCTCCACCAGCGTGCGCAGCTCGTCCAGGCCGCCGTCGTACGGTGCCACGTCGAGGATCACCGCGGCCCGGCCGCGCGCGCGCGCGACGTCCATGCCCTCGCGCTTGAAGGTGTCCTCGACGATGGCGGCCGCCTCTTCGTGGCGGCCCTGACGCGCCAGCGCACGAGAGTGGAGCATCGCCACGTCGGGCCCCGGCGGGTCGACCGCCTCGGCGGCCGCGATCGCCTCGTCGAGCTTGCCCGCCCGGATCGCCGCGCGGATGTGACCGACCTGGGCCTCGCGCGCCTCGGTGAGCTCGGCATAGGCGCGAAAGGCCTCCATGGCGTCCTCGAAGCGGCCGGCGTGCTCGTAGAGGGTGGCCAGGGTGCGCAGCACCAGCGTCTCGAGCACCTCGACGGTGCGCAGCGTCTCCAGGATCTCGATCCCCTGGGCCCAACGCCCGGACATCGCCGCTCCGCGCGCCGACTCCACCAGCCCGAAGGCCTTCACGAAGCGGCGCGGGTCCGCCGGCGTCGCGTCGGGGGTCTTGGGCACGGCCACGTAGCCGAGTGCGGCGAGCTGGGCCGCCTCCTCCTGACTCACCTCTCCGCGCTCCGCCTCCTGAGCCAGATCGCTCACCTCGCTGGTGAGCGCCTGGAATCGGGCTTCGAGCTCGGCGGCCACCTCCGGCTGCGACTCGAACAGATTCTCGAGCTCCTCGGGATCGGCGTGGATGTCGAAGAGCTCGCGTGGCTCGGGCGTGGCGGTGTACTTCCAGCGCTGGGTACGCACGCCCGCCAGCGGAGACCAGCCGAGGTCGAAGTGGGGCGAACGGCTCTCGAAGTACCCGACGGCCTGGTCGTCGGGGTGGGCGGCCAGGAGGTCGCGCCCGGGGAGCGACTCGTCGGGCGGGAGACCCACCGCGGCCAGCACCGTCGGGACCAGATCGGTATGGCGCGCCAGGGCGTCGCTGCGCCGTCCGGTGGGGATCCCGGGGCCGGCCATCACCAGCGGTACGTGCAGCGTGGAGTCGTAGGCGACGTGCCCGTGAGTGGCCTCACCGTGCTGGCCCAGGGACTCCCCATGGTCGGAGGTCAGCACCACCATGAGCGGCCGCCCACCTGTCTCGGCCTCCACCGCCTCCAGCAGGCGCCCGAACTCCTGGTCTGCGAAGGCCACCTCGGCGCGGTAGGCATCGGTCATGCGATCGAACGGCGCCTTCACGGTGCGCGGGAGATGGGGGTCGTAGAAGTGGGCCCACAGGAAGAAGGGAGCCTCGCCCGAGCGGTCGCCGAGCCACTCCAGCGCCTCGTCGACCACCTCGTCCGCCGGGCGGCTCGGAACGGTGAGCTCGAGGGGACCGTTGCTGCTGTGCACCTCGTCCCCGTAGACATCGAAGCCCTGGTCCAGCTGGAAGCGCGAGTCCAGCACCCAGGCCGACACGAACGCGCCGGTCTCGTAGCCGGCCGCCTTGAGCCGCTCCGCCAGGGTCTCCACCCGGGGAGGCACGATGAAGCGACCGTTGTTGTGGACGCCGTGGGTGATGGGCGGCAGGCCGCTCATCATCGTGGTGTGGGACGGCAGGGTCAGGCCCACCGGAGCGTAGGCGTGGTCGAACACGATCCCGCGCGCGGCCAGTCCATCCACATTGGGCGTGCGCGCGCGCCGATCGCCGTTCACGCCGACGTGGTCGTAGCGGGTGGTATCGAACGTGACGATCAGGACGTTGGGTCGCTCGGGAGCGGAGCAGGCGGCCCAACCCAGCGCGAACAGCGCCAGCAGTCCCCGGCGGACGATCAATCCGAGCCCCTCCGATTCCCCGACCTGAGTCCCGCCCGGGCGGGCGGCGAGCGAAGACTCTACCAAATGGCCGCGGGACCGGAGCCGGCCTCCGGGGAAGCCTCCAGTCTTCGGGAGGGTACGGCCGCCGCTCGTCCCCATCGTGTATGATCCGCGCCATGCGAACGCTCACCCCCGCTGCGCTCTGCGCCGCCGTGCTGCTGGCGGCTCCCGCCTCCGCCCAGGTGGCCGCTCCCGGCCTGGGACTGAACCGGCCCGACCTCGAGGACAGCTTCCTGCCGCCGGCGGACGGCCGGATGGGAGTCTCGGCCGAGGTCAAGGGCGACCCCGGCCCGAACGGATACGGGTCCTACCTGGAGGGGCGCATCCTCGGCGGCGTCTTCCCCCACTTCTCTACGCCGAGCGGTCCCCTCAACCGGTTCAGCCCCCTCTACTTCCAGATCAGCGGGGGCACCCCCTACTCCACCACCCTCATCCCGCCCTTCGTCTCCGGCGCGCTCCTCAAGGCCACGTCGGGCGGGAACAGCGGGGACTATCTCAAGGCCGCGATCTTCGAGCCCGACCAGATCAAGCGCAAGGGCAAGAACGGCAAGTTCCGCACCCAGCTCAAGCAGAAGAACCACGTGGGCATCTTCCGGGGCGGCTTCAGCGGCGTCAACCGCGACGTCTACTGGAGCTACGGATCCCCCTGGGCGATCGGCACGGTGCCCGGCTGCAAGGCGCAGGCGGACATCCGCGACGAGCCGGGCTTCCTGAAGGCGCGCTTCAAGGTCTCCTGCTCGGGCAAGGATCCCGAGTCGCTGCAGGTGCAGGAGGAGATCGCCGACTTCTTCGAGAAGAAGAGGAAGGGCTTCGACCTCGAGGTCTTCATCAACTGACTGAGAGGGTGCGCAGCGTCCTGGCCAGCGGGGGTACCGGCGCCCTCGGACGAGCCGTCGTGAGGGCCTTCCTGGAGGCAGGTGACCGGGTCACCGTGCCCTGGATCGTCGCGGCCGAGCGCGAGGCCATGGAGCGTGACTTCGCCGAGGGGCTCGGCGCCGGCCGGCTCGTCCTGCTCGAGGCGGACGTCGCGGAGAGCGCGGGGGCCGAGGCCGCGGTGAAGGCCGCGGGTCCCGTGGACGTGCTGGTGAACGGAGCCGGCGGCTTCGCCGGCGGCACGCCCCACAGCGAGACCGACCTCGAGACCTGGGACGCGATGTATCGGATCAACGTGCGCACGGCAGCCGCCCTTTCGCGGGCCGCCCTGCCCGGGATGTGCGAGCGCGGCTCGGGCTGCGTGATCAACGTGGCCTCGCGTGCCGCCATCGAGACGCCGGCCACCCTCGCCGCCTACAGCGCCTCGAAGGCCGCCATCCTGGTCCTGACCGAGACCCTCCAGAAGGAGGTGGCCGCGGCCGGGGTGCGCGTGAACGCCGTGGTCCCCACCACCATCGACACGCCGGGAAACCGCGCGGCCATGCCCGCTGCCGACTTCGCGGCCTGGACGCCACCCGCCGCGATCGCCGATGTGATGGTCTGGCTCGCCAGCCCCGCCGGGGCCACGGTCCGCGGCGGCGCCATCCCGGTCTGAGGGCCGTCTCCAAGCGAAGCCGGGTCGGGGCCGAAGCCGCAGCCGGGAGTGAGGGCCGACCGCTTGCCGCCTCCAGAACCCGGGCTAGTCTCTGACTCGTCGGTCAGTGCGATGACCGCGGGGTCATTCAACGCGCGCCCGCGCCCCGCGATCCGCCCCATCCGAATGCGCCGGAGGGCAGCCGGACCGACGTCGAGGCCGCCGCTGCGTGGCCGGAAGAGACTCTCGAAGACCGATGGCCGAAGCCTCCCCGACTCGCTCGGAGGTCCTGAAGGACTTCCGCACCGCCGCCATCCTCGACGCCGCGCGACGCGTGATCGGGGAGCTGGGCTGGACGGATGCATCGATGGAGCGAATCGCCCAGGAGGCCGGCGTCGCCAAGGGCACGCTCTACCTCTACTTCGAGAGCAAGGAGGACCTGCTCCAGCGGGCGATCGACCACGGTCTGGATCAGCTCCTCGACGCCACCCGCCAGGCGGTGGAGGCGGCCGGCGACCCGCTCGAGCGGATCGCCGCGGCCGTGCACACCGGCGTGGCCCACGCACGGGACAACCGGGCCCTCTTCCAGGCCCTCGTCGACTCCGGCGCGCGTCGACGGCGAGCCGACGGCGGGATGAGTCCCTACACGAGCCTGCTGGCCGAGCTCCTCGCCGAGGGCCGCCGCGAGGGCACCCTGCGCGCCGTCGATCCCGAACGCAGCGCGCGCATCCTGGCCCACGGGCTGGCCGGACTGGTGGCCGAGAGCCTCCTCCATGGACTTCCCTTCCCCGATGACGGGGACGTGGACGAGATGCTCGACGTCTTCTTCCACGGGCTCGCCCGCCGAGGAGACCGGCCGTGATCCGCGCCGTGCCGGCACTGCTCGCGATCACGCTGCTGGCGCCGACGCTGCTGGCCGGCTGCGGCGGTGCCGAGAGCGAGGCGATCAGCCAGGACGACCGCGTCCCGGTGCGGGTGCTGCCCGTCGAGCGTCGCGATCTCGCCCGCACGGTCCTGCTCTCGGGCCGACTGCAGGCCAAGGCGGTCGTCGAGGTCCAGCCCAAGCTGGCGGGGCGCATCGTGCGCTTCCACCGATTCGAGGGCGACCCGGTCGCGGCCGGCGACCTGCTCGTCGAGCTCGACACGACCGAGCTCCAGCTCGAGCTGCAGCGCGCCGAGGCCGCGGTGACCCAGGCCCGCGCCCGGCGCGACGAGGCACGGCGCAAGCACGCCCGCGCGGTCGAGCTGTCGGGGAAGAACATCCTCTCCCAGGCCAACCTGGACACGGCCCAGGCCGAGAAGGACATCGCCGAGGCGGACCTGCAGACGGCCGTGGCCAACCGCGATCTCGCGGCCCAGCGGGTGGAGGACGCCCGCATCGTGGCCCCCATCTCGGGGATTCTGCAGAACCGCAACCACTCGGTGGGCGACTTCGCGGCGCCCACCTTCGGCGGCGGTGCCGCCGGAGAGGGAGCCAACCGCGGCGCGATCTTCACCATCATCCAGGTGGACCCCCTCCTCCTCCAGGTGAACGTGCCCGAGGAGGACGCACCGCGGATCCGCCACAGCGACGAGCCCGTCCCGGTGATCATCGACGCCTACCCGGGCGAGGAGTTCTTCGGGCGGGTGGACTACGTGGCCCCGAGCCTCCACCCGGTCTCCTTCACCCAGGCCTACCGGCTGGAGATCCCCAACCCGAACGGACGCCTCAAGCCCGGGCTCTTCGCGCGGGTCGAATCGGTCCAGGAGGTCGCCGAGGACGCGCTCGTGGTGCCGGCCGATGCGCTCATCGATCTGGGCGACAGCACCGGCGTCTACGTGGTGGACGGGGGTCAGCAGGCGCGCCTGCGCGCGGTCAGGACCCTCTTCATCGCCGGCAACGCCGCCGCCGTCGCGACCGGCCTGGCGGAGGGCGAGTCCGTCATCGTCGAAGGCAAGAGCAGCGTGCGCGACGGCACGGAGGTGCGGCTGGTGTTCAGCGAGCCGCACTCGGGCACATGACGCCGACCGAGTTCAGCGTCCGGCATCCCGTCTCGATCGCGATGCTCATCGCGATCCTGGTCGGGCTCGGCTTCGTGTCGGTATTCGGGATCCCGATCGAGATGTTCCCCGAGCTCGAGTTCCCGATGATCAGCGTCCAGACGGTCTACGAGGGCGTCGCGCCCCAGGAGATGGAAGAGCGCGTCACCAAGCCGATCGAGCGGTCGGTGGCTGCCGTGGAGGACGTCAAGCGCTTGCGCTCCTTCACCCGCGAGGGCAGCTCCTTCGTGTTGATCGAATTCAACTGGGGCGCGGACACGGAGCTCTTGCGCATCGACGTACGCGAGAAGCTCGACGCGATCCGCTCCTTCCTGCCCGACGACATCGAGGACCCCGTGGTCTCCCGTCTCACGTACGGCGGCGACGACCAGGCCATCCGGGTGTCGGTGGCCTCGGAGACCGTCCCGCTGGCCGAGATCCGTCGCCTCTCCGAGGACATCCTGAAGGCCCGCTTCGAGAGCATCGACGGGGTGGCGACCGCCGACGTGTACGGAGGCCTCGAGCGCGAGATCCAGGTCAACGTCCTCCCGGGCCTGCTCAGCACCTACCGCATCCCCCTCGCGCAGGTGGCGGGCGCGCTCCAGGGCGGCAACCTCAACAACCCCGGGGGTCGCATCGACCGCGGCCGGGACGAGTTCCTGGTCCGCACCGTCGGCAAGTTCCGCTCCCTGGACGAGATACGACGCCTCCCGGTGCGCGACTCCGAGGGCGGGCCGATCCGCGTGGGCGACGTGGCGGAGGTCATCGACACCAACAAGGAGACCCGCAGCCTGTCGCGCTTCAACGGCCGGCCCACGGTGGAGCTGGCCGTGCTGAAGGAGACCCAGGGCAACGTCGTCGCCATCAGCGATGCCGTGAAGACGAAGATCGAGGACCTGCGCCTGGAGTTCCCGCAGCTCGAGCTGGGCGTCGCCTTCGATGCCGCACCCTACGTGCGCCGCTCGATCACCGACGTGCAGGAGAACGCCTCCTGGGGCGCCTTCTTCGCGATCCTGGTGCTGTGGCCCTTCCTCTCGAACCGGCGCTGGGGGACCTTCGCCATGATCGCGGGCACGGGCGCGGCACTGCTGGCCGCCGCGCCCGCCGCGGCCTGGCTGGCAGCCGAGGTGGGCCACGGAAGCGGACTGGCCATGAGCCTGGCGGTCGCCGCCCTCGCCGTCCTCATGCTCCGGCTCCTCTGGCGGAGCTCGCCCGCCACACTCGTGGTGTCCCTGGCGATGCCGATCTCGATCATCTCCACCTTCATCCTCATCCACTTCGCGGGCCTCACCCTCAACATGGTGAGCCTGGGAGGTCTTGCCCTGGGCGTGGGGATGCTGGTGGACAACTCGGTGGTGGTGATCGAGAACATCGAGCGGCACCTCGGCCTGGGTGCCAGCCCCCGCCGCGCCGCGATCCAGGGCACCCAGGAGGTGGGGCTCGCCATCCTGGTCGCCACCCTCACCACCCTGGCGGTCTTCCTGCCCATCGCCTGGATCCAGGGAATCGCCCGCGAGGTGTTCAACGACCTCTCGCTCACGGTCTCGTTCTCCCTCGCCACCTCGCTGCTGGTGGCGGTGACCATCGTGCCGATGCTCGCCTCGAAGTTCCTGCCCCAGCCCGAAGCAGCGCTGGACGAGGGCTCGGTCTCGGTCGAGGACGAGATCGAGTCCCTGCGCCGCCCGCAGGCGCGCATGCGCATGCTCCTTCTCCACCTCCTCGCGAAGCGAAGTCGCATCGTCGCCGTGCTCGGCGTCGCGGTCGCCGTCTTCGCGCTGTCGGTCGTGGGCATCGCGCGCCATCCCAAGAGCTTCTTCCCCGACAACGACGGCGACGCCTTCACCATCCGCATGAAGCTGCCCCAGGGCACGGCGTTCTCGGTACTCGATCGCGTGGCCCGCCAGGCGGAGGCGGCCGCCTCCGCCGACCCGGACGTGAAGAACGTATTCGGCTCCGTGCGGGCCGGCGACCGCGTGCTGGTGGGCGTGATGCTCCACGAGAACCGCTCGCGACACACCAAGGACATCCAGGCCGACCTGCGCCGGGTCCTGGCGGATGTGCCGGACGCCGAGGTCTCGCTCGTGACCCACGACGGCGGCGGCGGCAGCGGCAAGCCCGTGGACGTCCACGTCCTCGGCGACGATCCCGAACGCCTGGCCGTGCTCGCCACCATCCTCAGCCAGAAGCTCGCGGCGGTGCCGGGCGCGGTCGACGTGCAGACCTCGATGGAGAAGGGGCGACCCGAGCTGCAGGTGAGGATCGACCGACTGCGCGTGGCCGACCGCGACGTGTCGGTGCGCGCGGTGGCGGACGTGGTGGAGACGGCCATGGACGGCAAGGTGGTCGGTCAGTACACCGAGCGGGGAGACGAGGTCGACATCCGCCTCCAGTACAAGCCCACCCACAGGAACAGCCTGACCGCCCTGCGCGACCTGGTGGTCCGCAACGACGCGGGCGGGTCGGTCGTGCTGCGCGACGTCGCCAGCATCGACGCCTCGCGCGGGCCGGTCGAGATCCGTCGCGTGGACCAGCGCCGGCTGGTGGAGGTGGAGGCCAACCTGGAGCGCGGCGCCACGGTGGGCGAAGTCGCCCGCCAGCTCGAGGCGCGCATGCGCGACGTCCCCTTCCCGCTCGGCTACGGCTGGGAGTTCTCGGGCGAGGAGCAGCGCCGCGCCGAGGCCTTCGAGGGTCTCGCGATCTCCCTCGCCATCGCGGTGGTGCTCATCTACATGATCATGGCGGCCCTCTTCGAATCCCTGGTACAGCCGCTCGTGATCATGGCGACCCTGCCCCTGGCGGTGGCCGGCGTCTACCTGGGACTCGCGCTCTTCGGCCACGACCTCACGGTTCCGGCCTACATCGGGATCATCATGCTGGCCGGCATCGTCGTGAACAACGCCATCGTGTTGCTGGACTACGTGAATCGCCTGCGCCGGCGCGGCGTCTCGCGCCGAGAGGCCCTGGCCCTGGGTTCCGCCGTGCGCCTGCGCCCCATCCTGATGACCGCCGGCACGACCATCCTGGGCATGACCCCCATGGCGCTCGGCCTGGGGCGCGGCTCGAGCGTGCTCGAAGGACTCGCCGCGGGGGTCGTGGGTGGACTCGCCGTGTCGACCCTGCTCACGCTGCTCGTGGTCCCCTGCGTCTACGACGTGGTCGATCGGCTGGCCGCGCCCCTGCGCCGCGGCGTGGCGCAGCTCGGCATCCAGATCGACGACCCCTACGCGCGAGATCCGGAGCTCGCCCAGCGCTGATGCGCAAGGACGAGTTCCACCGCGAGGCGCGCAGCGATCTGAGCGGGCCCCTCGAGGGCGTGCGGGTGGTGGAGGTCACCACCACCTGGGCCGGCCCGATGTGCGGCTGCCTGCTCGCCGACTTCGGTGCCGACGTGGTCAAGGTGGAGCACCCGGGCGGCGAGGTGGCGCGGCACCTGGCGCCCTTCGTACCCGGGACCGATCCGCCCGCGGGCTTCATGCACGCCACCCTCAATCGCAACAAGCGCAGCCTCACCCTCGACCTGCGTGCGCAGGCCGGCCGCGAGGTCTACCTGCGCCTGGTGCGCGACGCGGACGTGGTGGTCGAGAACTTCCGTCCGGGGGCGCTCGACGGCTTCGGCGTGGGGTGGGAGGCGGTGCGCAGCGTCCGACCGGACGTGGTCTACGTCTCGATCAGCGGCTTCGGGCAGTACGGCCCGGAGAGCGAGCGGGCGGGCTACGACCCGCTCGCCCAGGCGGCGAGTGGCTGGATGTCCCTCAACGGAGAGCCCGAGGGCGGCCCCCTGAAGGCGCCCACCTTCCTGGCCGACGATCTGGCCGGCCTGCACGCGGCCCTCGCTGCCCTCGCCGCCCTGCGCCATCGCGACCGCACCGGGGAGGGACAGCACGTCGACGTCTCGCTCCTCGACGTCCTCCTCTTCCAGTCCTGCGGCTACCCGGCGCTGGCGGCCATGGGCGTGGATCTCCCGCGCCTGGGCAACCAGTTCCGCATCGCGGTCCCGGCCAACGTGTACCCGGCCCGCGACGGGCTGGTGATGATCGGCGTCGTGCTGGACAGCCATTGGCGCCGGCTCGCCGCCGCGATGGGGCGGCCGGAGCTGGCCGAGCACCCGGACTGGGCGACGGCCGCCGCGCGCGTCGCGCGCCGCGAGCACGTGGACCGGCTGGTCGCGGACTGGGTCGGCGCGCGCAGCGCGGAGGAGGTGACCGGTGTACTCCTCGATGCGGGTCTCCCGGCATCGCGCGTCCTGACCTACGCGGAAGCCGCCGCCTCCGAGCACGTGCGCGAGCGCGAGCTGCTGGCGCGGGTGCCGGTGGACGGCGGCGCCGAGGCGCCCACGGTGGCCCCTCCCGTGAAGCTCTCGCGCACCCCCACGGCGGTGCGCAGCGGTCCGCCGGCGCTGGGCGCCGACACCGACGCGATCCTCGAGGAGCTCGGCTTCGACGCGGCGGCGCGCCGTCGCCTGCGCGAGTCCGGTGCCATCTAGCCCGACCGGCCACCCTCCTGGCTGCGCGCGCGGCATGACACCCGGAACGGATGCGCGGCCCGGGCGGGCACGGCAGAATGCGGTCGTGCCCACTCGACGCGAGTTCCTGCGCGGCGCCGCGGCCTCCCTGGCCGCCGGTGGGCTCGGCCTGGGCTGTGGCGACGACGTCCCTCCCTACGACGAGCCGGGCGACTGGAGCGCGGGGCAGGTGCTCCACCTGCTCCCCGCCGCCAACCACCGGCGTCTGCGCCTGAAGGCCTCGTTCGCGCGCCCCCCGGACGCGCCCGTGCTGCGCGTGGCAGGCCGCGAGGCTCCGGGCCGCGCGACCGACTCGCGCGGACTGCACCACGTCTTCGACCTGGACGGGCTGGCGCCAGACCGCGTCCACCAGCTCGAGCTGCGCGACGCCCGCAGCGAGCGCCTGTGCGATCCGTGGCCGCTGCGCACGCCGCCCGCACCCGACGCCCGGCCCGAGCGCTTCCGCCTGCTCGCCTACACGTGCGCCGGCGGCCCCGAGGGCTTCCTCACCCCGCGCCTGCAGACCGTCTTCCGGCCCATCGCGGTGCGCCGCCGGCTCCTCGCCCGGGCCCTCGCCTTCGCGCCCGACGCGGTGGTCGCGAACGGTGACCACGTGTACTGGGACATGCACTCGCGCTACGGAATCGGGATGGCCAGCTCGCCCCAGGCCTGGTGGCGGGCCGGCTTCCTGGATCCCGAGCAGCCGGTCCTCGGCACCGACAACGAGGACGTGGTGCGCGCGGCGTTCGGTCCGCAGATCGCCGGGGTCTACGGGACGCTCTTCCGCTCGGTCCCGACCTGGTTCCTGCAGGACGATCACGACCACGGCGAGAACGACGAGGCCCATCCGGAGCGTCGCACCTTCCCCCCGACGCCGTTCATGCTGGACCTGGCGCGCACCACCCAGCGCCTCTACTACCCGGAGCTCCTCGACGATGGCCTCGTCCCGCGCGCCTTCGTGCGGGGCGCGGATCGCGTCGCCGAGAGCTTCGGCTCGCTGCGCTGGGGCCGCCTCTGTGAGGCCCTCCTCTACGACTGCCGCCGCCACCTCACGAACCGGGCCGATCCCGCCCGCCACGACGCGGCCTCGGGCTTCCTTCCTCCCGCCGTGGAGACCTGGCTGGTGGAACGCAGCGCCACGTCCGACGCGGATCACGTCGTCAACATGCCGTCCACTCCCGTGCTCTGGAGCGCCGGCAAGTGGGGCGAGTGGTATCCCGACGGACTCGACGACGACGGCGCCCTGCGCGCCGAGCCGGCCAAGGCGTTCTGGCCGCGAGGCTGGAAGGAGCAGCACGATCGGCTGCTCTTCGCCGCGGCCGTGCGCCGCGACCGCATCCCGCTGTTCGCCAGCGGCGACCTGCACGCCCTGGGGATGGGCCGCATCCTGCGCTCCGGCGGGCTCGACCTCTCGCACAACCCGCCCGTCAGCCTGCTGACGGGTCCACCCGGAACCGGCGAGGTGGGCTGGCCCTCGAACTTCCGCGGGACCCCGCCGCGGCCGTCCACGACCCTCGACGCCGAAGAGTGGCAGGCGCCGCTCGAGGAGAACGGCTTCGCCCTGCTCGACTTCACGCGCGATGCCATCCACGTGCGGCTCTTCCGCTGGATGCCGCGCGACGGCCTGGACGCGATCGCGACCCTCGAGCCCTTCTTCGAGAAGACGCTCCTGCGCGGCGAGACCTAGGCTCCCGGGTCGCGCGAAGGGTCGTCAGCCCTC
>JANQFA010000225.1 GCA_028278065.1 Myxococcota bacterium | reverse complement strand
GCTCACGGCACGCGTGCGCCCCGCAGGCCGGTTGCTCACGGCACGCGTGCGCCCCGCAGGCCGGTTGCTCACGGCACGCGTGCGCCCCGCAGGCGGTTGCTCAGGGCTCGGGCGCGCCATACGATGGATCGGGCGCTCGCCTCCGGGCGCCCGGGGGAGCCCCGCATGATCAAGGGATACGCCGGCCGCGTGCTCGAAGTCGACCTCAGCGCGCGCACCTTCTCCTTCGAGCCGCTCGACGAAGAGATCGCGCGTCTCTACATCGGCGGCAAGGGCTACGGGGCGCGGCTCCTGTACGATCGCACGCCGCCGGGCATCGATCCGCTGGGGGCCGAGAACCTGCTGATCTTCGCCACCGGCCCCCTGAATGGATCGGTCGCGCCCCAGTCGAATCGCTTCGCCGTCGTCTGCAAGAGCCCGCTCACGGGAGGGATCGGCAACGCCACCTGCGGCGGCTCCTTCGCCCTCGGGCTCAAGAAGGCGGGCATCGACATCCTGGTCGTACAGGGCGAGTCGCCGCACCCCGTGCGCCTGGAGATCGACGGTGACGCCGACGAGGTGCAGTTCCTCGACGCGTCGGATCTCTGGGGCAAGGGCACCTACGAGACCCAGCGCGAGCTGAGTCGGAAGATGCAGCACGCCGTCATCGGCCCGGCCGGCGAGAACACCGTCCTCTACGCGGGCATCGTCTCCAACGAGCGCATCGCCGGCCGCACCGGAGTGGGTGCCGTGATGGGGGCGAAGCGGCTGAAGGCGGTGAGCGTCAACGGCAGGCGCAAGCTCGAGATGGAGGACCCGGAGAAGTTCAAGGAATACACGAAGGAGGTCCGCGAGATCTTCAAGGACCATCCGGTTCTCGGCGAGAGCATGAAGCGGTTCGGGACCGGCGCGATCGTCAATACGACCAACGGGCGCAACATCCTCCCCACCCGGAACTTCCAGAAGGGCCACTTCGACGGGGCCATGAAGATCTCGGGCGAGTGGATCGAAGACCACGAGCTCAAGGGCGTGAAGACCAGCTGCATCCACTGCCCGGTCACCTGTGGACGGGACGTCGAGGTGGAGGGCAAGGGCATCGTCAAGGGGCCCGAGTACGAGACCCTGGCCTTGATGGGCTCGAATCTCGAGGTCTCGGACATCAAGAAGGTGTCCGAATGGAACTACCTGGCCGACGACTTCGGCATGGACACCATCAGTCTGGGAGCGACGCTGGGCTTCGCGATGGAGCTGGGCGAGCGCGGCATGCTCGACGTGGACCTCCAGTTCGGAGACGTGGCCGGCGTGTCGCAGATGATCGACGACATCGCCCATCGCCGGGGCCTGGGCAGCGACCTGGCCGACGGCACCCGCCGCATGGCCGAGAAGTACGGCGGCAAGGAGTTCGCGCCGCACGTGAAGGGCCTCGAGCTGTCGGCCTACGACCCGCGCGGCTCCTTCGCGCAGGGTGTCGAGTACGCGACCACCAACCGCGGCGGTTGCCACGTTCAGGGCGCCAGCATGTACCTCGAGTCGGTGGGGCCGCTCACGATCAACCCCCAGAACCTGAAGCTCAAGGCGGACATCCCGATCGTCCAGCAGAACCTGGCCTGTGCGATCAACTCCATGGTGCTCTGCATCTTCACGACCTACGGGATCGTGCCCAAGGCGGTGCACGAGATGTCGCCCGAGTCGCTGACCTACAAGCTCCTCTCCAAGGCGCTCGAGAACAGCGGTCCGATGTTCCGCTTCGCCCAGGGCATCAAGGGAAACCCCATGCTCTGGTTCGAGAAGTGGCTGACCCTGATCACCGGGATCAAGTTCTCGAGCGGTCACCTGCAGGAGATCGGGGCGCGCATCTTCAACCTCGAGCGCATGTACAACCTGCGGGAGGGCCTGAGCGAGGCGGACGACACGCTGCCGGACCGCATCCTGAACGAGCCGACCTTCGAGGGGATGGAGTCGGGGCACCCGCTCGGAAAGCTCCTGCCCAGCTACTACAGGAAGCGCGGCTGGGACGAGCACGGGGTTCCCCGGCCCGACACCCTGGAGAAGCTCCAGGTGAGCGTCTAGAGGCCCGTATGTCCGTCACGGTGGAGCTGACCTACGACATGGGCAAGGAGCTCGGCGAGTTCCGCTTCGAGATCGAGGGAGCCGCCACGGTGGAAGACGCGCTGCGCAAGACGCGCGAGCGCTTCGGGTCGGCCGGCACCCGCTTCGATGAGCTCTCGCGGGTGGCGGCGGTGGCCGTGAACCACGTGCTCATGAGCCACAAGCAGGGTCGCAAGACGCGCCTCGCCGACGGCGACACGGTGACCTTCGTGAAGGCCGCCGCGGGAGGCTGAGGGACCGTTCTCAGCCCGCCGTCGCCCGCTCCGGCCTCTGCCAGGCCGCAAGGAACGAGACAGGGGGGACTCCGGGCGCAGCAGGGCATGTTCAGGGCGGCTGCCGGTCCGTTGCGCAAGGTCGTGCGCTTCGGAGAGAAGGCGGCGGTGCCCTGGCTGCCCGTCGTCCTGAAGCAGTGAGTCCCCACGGCGTGTAGGGGTTTCGCCTCGAATGCGGCCACGCGGGGCCTTCATTGGGCTAGAATGGGCCGGCTCATGGCTCCCCCGCTGAACGCCGCTCGCCTGCTCGCCGCCGGGCTCCTGGCGCTGTCTGGGCTCTCCACGACCGGCTGTCTGACGATGGTCCAGACGGACCTGGACGGCGCCGTCCTGAAGATCGGCCGCTACCGGCTGATCCAGGACGACCGCAAGAGCCCCAAGGGCCAGTACCTCCACTTCAAGGGCAAGGGTGGCCAGGAGCCCCGCTCCGGCTTCGCGCGCTTCGGCGACGAGCTCTTCGCGCCCTTCGACTACCAGCTCACGACGGGTGGATTCGATCACAGGCGCCTGCACAAGCTGCCGGGACAGATCGCATGCACCGAGGTCGAGGTGTCGGGGACCGGGCCGGACCTCGCGAGTCTCGAGTTCGCCTCCATCTGCGCGCAGCACCAGACCGACAGCTGGGACGTATGGGTCACCCACAACTTCGACGGCGGTCCCGCGGAGCAGAGCGCGGTGGTTCCGTTCGGGGAGAGCGACCGGATGGACCTGCGCGTCGAAGCGGAGGCCGACCACGACCTCGTCCTGTCGGCCAAGCTCCCCGGCGAGATCGACTGGACCGAGGTCCATCTGATCGCGCAGGCGACCCACGGCTACGACCTCTCGACCCAGAGCCTGATCCCGTCGATCGGCGCTACCTCGCTCAACAAGAAGGGCGAGATGGGGTTCAACAACTGGGCGGGGACGAGTGCCGACCGACCGAGTCCGACCACCGAGGAGATGGTCTACGACGAGGCGGTGCGCGGGATCAAGCGCTCGCTCGCGGCCTGCACGTTGATGGAGGTGCTGGTACCGAACGACGTCGCGATCCTGCAGCAGATGGCCCTCGCGGAAGTGCACTTCCTGTCCGCCCTGCTGGCGAGCGACGCACTCGAGAGCACCAAGCAGGTCAAGAAGGCCCGCAACTTCCTGCGTCGGGCCGTCAAGGCCAGCAACACCGCGGCGGCCAAGGTGAACAAGGCGCAGTACTTCAACGCAGCCAGCCAGCTGCGCAAGGCCGTGCGCTTCGGCGAGCACGGCGCGGTCCCGTTCATGCCAGAGGTCCTGCAGGACTGAGCGGGCTGCTCGCTCCCCAGAGGTCCTGCAGGACTGAGCGGGCTGCTCGCTCCCCGATCGGTCGTGTCGGCTTGAGGCGTGGACACTGCGCCGCGTAGAATGGTGTCGGGGGCGGCGGCCGGTCCTCCGGAAGCGGAGCGATCCTTCCGCTCGGGTCATCCTACTCGTAGCGGGCCAGCTCCCATAGAGAGAGAAAGCTCCAGCCGGCGGAGCGCCGAGCCTGGAAGGAGCGGACTACGTGCACGGTTCTCGAACCTCCGACTCCACGCAGCTCGGCGTCGAACTCCAACGTAAGATGTTCGATCGCCGCGAACTCCGGCTCGAATCGCGTCGCGAGATCTGGGGTGGCGTACCACGCCTTCGTACCGCCGAAAGGCGCTAGGGCCTCCGCGGAACCACCCTCCGACGGTACGTCGCTCCCTGCACTTCGTAGGCGCACCGACCGGACGACCAGCGACTCGTGATCTCCCCGCCTTCCCTGTACGCGAAGCGAAACGCTGTACGGCCCTCCCCGGCAAAGAGGCACGGTCAGAAGAAAGCACCCCTTCGACTCCTGTAGCTGCACAACGAACTCCGCCCCAGCCAGCGTCGGGACGCCTTCGATCGGATCGTACAGTTCGTAGTCGTATCGAACGGGAATCCCGATCAATAGGATCTCCACGGCCACGAGGATCGCCGCAAAGATGCCCAGGCGTGTCTTTGACATGGGAAGCGGCCCCAAGCGACCTGACTCACGGGTGAGTCTGTGTGGGGTCGGGAGTCTCGTAGTTCGGATTCAACGACCCCGCAACCGACCGACGACCATCGCCCTCGGCGATTCGCCAGCGTCAGCTTGGCGTTAGCGTGGAGTTGCTGCACCTGTGGATTCCCCTCTGAGGCTGGAGTCGTCGGACAACCCCATCTTCAGAGCACCCACGGGTGTCAGCAGTCTATCGAGGCCTCTCAGCTAGCGCCGGCGCAGGATCAGGGCGGCGGCCGCGAGGCCCGCCGCCGTCGCCAGACTGCCCGCGGCCGAGGCCTGGCGCGCTGGCGTGGCGCGGTAGC
>JANQFA010000211.1 GCA_028278065.1 Myxococcota bacterium | reverse complement strand
CACGTCTTTCCGGGACCGATCGGGCTCCGCGGCCGCCGAGGCGGCCGCGGGCTACCCGGCGCCGCCGGAATGGGCCACGTTGGGGGGGTGAGCCCGCAGGCCGTTCCCGACCTCCACGAGATCGATCGCACGGTCGCGCTGCCCGGCCACGGCGACCTCTGGGTGCGGGACATCCCGGGGCCACATCCGGACGCCCCGGTGGTGATGCTGCTGCACGGACTCGGCGCGACGGCACGCCTGAACTGGGGCCCCAGCTTCCGACCGCTCTCCGAGCACTTCAGGGTCTGCGCGCTGGATCACCGCGGACACGGCAAGGGCCTGCGCACGCGGCGCTTCCGGCTCTCGGAATGTGCCGATGACGCCGCCCACGCGGCCCGCGCCCTCGGGATCCGACGCTTCCTCGCGGTCGGCTACAGCATGGGCGGACCCGTGGCCAAGCTGCTCTGGCGGCGCCACCCGGATCTGGTGGCGGGGCTCGTGCTCTGCGCGACCGCGCGGGAGTTCGGTCGGCGCCCGGGACGCCAGCTCGTCCCCAGGCTGATTCCCGCCGCGGCCCGGGTCGTGCGCCTGGCGCCGGGCGCGGTGCGCAACCGGATGCTGCGCGGGATGCTGTCGCGCGTGGACCACCCGCTGCTGCGCCAGCGCGTGATCGAGGAGCTGGCGGGACACGATCCCGCCGCCGTGATGGAGGCGGCCGCGCGCGTGGCGAACTTCTCCTCCGGCGAGTGGGTGCACGAGGTGGACGTCCCGACCGTGGTCATCGTGACCACCCAGGACGACGTGGTCCACCCGGTCCGCCAGCGCAAGCTGGCTGCGGCGATCCCCGACGCGGAGGTCGTGGAGGTGGACGGCGACCACGTGGCCTGCGTTGCCGAGGCGCAGCGCTTCGTGCCGGCGCTGGTGGAGGCCTGCCAGCGCGTCGCGGAACGTGCCGAGCTGACCGGAGAGGAGACCCGATGAGCGGCCCCAAGACCGTCGATCCCTGGCGCTTCGCCGGGACCTTCATCGCCAACGCACTGGGTGCGGGCATTCCCGACGAGTGCGCGGTGGAGGACATCCCCTGGACCCCGGTGACGAAGCCCCTCGCGGAGAGCCGGGTGGCGCTCCTCACCACCGCCGGTGTCTCGATGCGGGACGACGCGCCCTTCGACATGGAGATGGAGCGCAAGCGTCCCACCCGCGGCGACCCGAGCTGGCGACGACTGCGCGCCGATGCCACCTCGGCGGACGTGGAGGTGAACCACCTGCACATCGACACGGGCTACATCGAGCGCGATCTCAACGTGGCGCTCCCCGTCGATCGCCTTCGGGAGATGGCTGCGGCCGGTGAGGTGGGCGCGATCGCCGACACCCACTACTCGATCATGGGCTACCAGGGCAACGACCCCGGCGAGCTGGTGGAGAAGAGCGCACCGGCGATCGCCGACGCGATGAAGAGCGAGGAGGTGGACCTGGCCCTCCTCGCGCCCGTCTGACCTGACTGCTGCCGGTCCGTGGGACTGGTGGGACGGGTGATCGAGGCGGCGGGAATCCCCACCGTCACGCTCGAGATGATCTGGGTCTACCACAACCTGATCGGCATCCCGCGTGTCGCCGCCATCGAGCATCCCTTCGGTCGCCCCTACGGCGACGTGGACGACAACGCGACCCAGGGCGCGGTGCTGCGCGCGGCACTGGCCGTCTTCGGCAGTGCGCGGGGACCGGGCTACGTGGAGCATCTGCCCTTCACCTGGCACGCGGAGCCGGCGGACACCGACTGGCACCCCGCGGAGCCCAGCCCCATCATCGCCATGATCAAGCGCGCCCGGAAGAAGTCGTAGGGGTACGCGATGGGGCGTCGGAGGCGACGGCGGCCGCTGGAAAGCGGGGGTCGATCGATCTAGTCTGTGGGGTCTCCGATGCCCACCCGCCCCCCGGAAAGCGGCGACGGCTCGCCCGCCCGCCGCATTCGTCGCCTGTGGATCGTCCTCGGCGTCCTGCTCGGGCTGGCGATCGGCTTCCGCATCGCGCTGCCCTACGCGATCCAGTGGGGTGTCGGCTGGGGAGCGATGCGCCAGATCGGGCACGTGGCCCACCTGGAGAACATCGACCTCTCCTTCTTCGCGGGGACGGTCCTGATCGAGAACCTGGTCGTGGCGCAGGGCGACATGCCACCAGCCGAGGGACAGCTGCCCGATCCCGATGGCGCGCTGCTGGTGCTCGAGCGGGCGTTCGTGGACGTCTCGTGGCTCGATCTCTTCAAGGGCATGCTGCACTTCACCGAGGTCGACTTGAACGGGCCGAGGATCGTCGTCGAGCGCCTCGCCGACGGCCGCATCGATCCGCTGGGCCAGGGTCCGGGCCCGCCCGGCCGGAAGGAGGCGCAGGCCGCGGCTGCGGCGGACGCTCCCGCAGAGTCGCAGCCGGCCGCGGAGGAGCTCTCGGAGGAAGAAGGGGTCCAGCCCCAGGCGGAGGGCGGCGGCTGGCCGATCGTGCTGGACCTCCTCGACCTCGACGGCACCTTCCTGCACGTGCGCGACAAGGTGGACGGCGCGGAGCTGGCCGCCGTGGACATCGGAGAGCTGCAGGTCTCCGACCTGCGCCTGGCCTCGGACAGCTTCGGACTCGGGGGCGTGGCCCTCACTCGGCCCATGATCCGCGTGCAACGGGAGTTCGCCCTGGATCCGACGGGTGGACGCGAGCCTTCCGAGGCCGCCGAGCCCGCCGTGGAGGAGGCGGAGCCGGCGCAGCCGAGCCAGCCGCGGGAGCGTCGCTCCACCCGGCTCGAAGACCTGGACATCCAGCGGGCCGCCTTCAACCTGCTCGTGGGCGACCGCGAGCTGGCGGTCGCCCTGCGCCTCAAGGCGGAGCAAGTCACGCTCGATCCCGGCGAGACGTTCCACCTGGCGCTCGGGGTCGACATCGAGGACGGCACCATCCAGATCGATGGTGAGGCCGGCGCGCTGCCGCCCTTCTTCGACGGCACGATCAAGATCAGCCAGCTTCCGTTGCCGCTGATCCCGCTGATCGCCCTGCCGGACGCGGCCGACTGGTTCAAGAGCAGCCGCATCGGCGCCGACATGAACGTCCTCGCGCGGCCGGTGGTGGTCGAGGGGTCTTCGGAAGCGCCCGGCGTCCACGTCGACGGGACCTTCCAGATCGCCAGCCTCGACCTCTCGAACCCGGGCGGTGGCGACGAGGTCCACTTCAAGTGGGACTCGCTCGATCTGGAGCTGAAGAGCATCGACCTGCCGCTGGGCGACGCGGCCCTCACGACACCGGTCAGTGTGGACCTGGGGACGGTCGCGCTCACGAAGCCGCAGATCCTCTACACTCGGCCCAGTCCGGCGTTGCAGGCGCTCCTGTCGCCGCCTGCGCCGGAAGAGAGCGCGGAGGCCGAGCCCGTCGAGGCGGAAGCGGAGGGGGAGCCGGCGCCGGCCGGGCCCCCGCCCGAGATCCGCGTCGCCCGATTCGAGCTGCGCGAGGGCGCGGTGCGCTTCAACGACAACGCGGTGCAGCCCACCTACCGCGGCATCGTCGATCGCCTGGAGGTGACGGCCGATGCCGTCGATCCGGGCGCCCCGAGCATCGGCCACCTGGTGGTGGATGCGCGCCTTCCCGGCGGCTCGCGCCTGGACGTGGATGGCAAGATCGGCGCGACCGACGGGGAGGTTCGCCTCGACGTGAAGCGACTGACCCTGCCGCCGATGAATCCCTACGCAGCCAACGCCGGCGTGAAGCTCGACAAGGGCGGCCTGAGCCTGGGGGCCGACATCGAGGCCCACGGAACGCACTGGACCGTCGACAGCGACGTCACCCTCCACGACCTCGCGTTCGACCGGGCGGCCTCCAAGGAGTTCGTCGACAAGCTCGGCATGCCGCTCGACCTGATTCTGTCCGTCCTGCGCTCACCGAACGGCGACATCTCCGTCCCGGTCGATGTCGAGTTCGACGAAGGCGGCTCGGCGGTGGACACCACCGAGATCATCATGGGTGCGCTTCGCCAGGCTCTCGTGGGTGCGGCGACCATTCCGCTGAAGGCCCTGGGCGGCGTCTTCGGCGCCGTCGGCGGCGGCGGAGTCAGCTTCGAGCCGCTCCTCGCCGTGCCCGGATCGACCGACCCCGCGCCGGGCATCCGCGAGCGCGTCGACGGCCTGCTGGAGCTCCTCGCGTCCCGACCCGGCCTGCTGGTGCGCCTGACCGGGACCACCGGAGACGAGGACGTACCCTTCCTGGCGGAGGAGGAGCTGGCCGACCGCGTCGCCGCCGGCGGCGACCTGCCCGAGCTGCGCGACGACCAGCAGGCAGGCCTGTTCGCGCGCGGTCGCATCAAGGGCGCCCTCAAGAAGCGCGCGAAGGGTGAGCCCATCGACCTGAAGGAAGAGGACATGGTCTTCCTGCGCCGCTATGTGGCGACGGTGTCCGTGCCCGAGGCGCGTCACGCCGCGCTCGCCAATGCCCGCGCCGAGCGCACGCGCAAGTACCTCCTCGCCACGCAGGCAGTCGAAGAGACGCGCATCTCGATCGACCCGCCCGGCCGCGGCCAGCCCGGCGTCGAGTTCGCCTTCGGGTCCGTCGACTGAGGCGGCGGCGCCTACTGGATCTGGCTGCAGGCCCACCACCAGCGGGCCGCCCAGAGGACCGCCAGGACGGCGAACAGGATCGCGAGTCCGCGGTTGCTCAGGACGGCTCCCTCACAGACGGATCGGGACCGTCTCCCATCCCCGCACCGTGCTGGTGTGGATCATCTCGCAGGCCTCGCGGTCGACGCTCCACTCGGGGAAGCGCGCCAGGGTCTCCTCCAGCGCCACGCGGCCCTCGAGTCGCGCCAGCGACGCACCCAGGCAGAAGTGGATGCCGAAGCCGAGCGAGACGTGGCGATCGATGGGGCGCTCCACATCGAAGCGGTCCGGCTCTGGGAACTCCCGCTCGTCGCGCCCGGCCGAGCCGGTCAGCAGTAGCACCACCGCTCCCTCGGGCATCGTCGCGCCGTGGAGGGTGACGTCGCGGGTGAGCGTGCGGCCCTGCACGGGCGAAGGAGCCTCGTAGCGCAGCAGCTCCTCCACCGCGCCGGGGATCCGCTCGGGACGCTCGACCAGCTTGCGGCGCTCCCCCGGGTTGGCCTCCAGGGTCAGCGCCGACCAGCCCAGGAGGCGCGCGACCGTCTCGTTGCCGGCTGCCGAGAGGAGACCGATGAAGGTGAGCACCTCGAGATCGCTCAAGCGGCGGGTCGAGCCGTCGGGCTCGACGATCTCCGACTCGAGGAGGTCCGTCATCATGTCGTCGCGCGGCTCGGCGCGGCGCTCGCGGATGTAGCGCGCGAAGTAGCCCCAGAGCTGCGCCATCAGCTCGCGTCGTTCGGGGGTCGGCTCGGTCTCCCCGGGGTCGCGCGCCAGGGTGGCGTCGGTCCAGATCCGGATCTGCTCGCGGTCCTCCTCCGGGACACCCAGCATCGAGCTGATCACCATCACCGGCAGCTTCGCCCCGAAGTCCTGCACGTAGTCGAAGCCACCGGAGCCCACCTGGGGATCCAGATAGCCGCGCGCGATGCCACGTACCCTGTCCTCGAGCTGGGCGATGCGCCGTGGCGAGAAGGCCCGCGAGACCAGCTTGCGGAGGCGCGTGTGCGAGGGGGGGTCGTGGAAGATCATCGGCGTGGGCTCGGGCATCTTGTCGATGAGCTCGAGCACCGTGCCGCGCCCGGACTGGAAGGTCTGGTGGTCGAGGGACGCCGCGAGCACGTCCGCGAAGCGCGAGAGCGCCCAGAAGTCGTACTTCTCGTTCCGGTAGACGGGTGCCGTGTCCCGCAGCCGCTTCCAGATCGGATGGGGGTTCGCGTCGATCGCGTAGTCGTAGGGGTCGTAGTAGAGATCGCCGGGCTGGGGCTGCGCCATCGGGTCAGTCTAACGCGACGCGCTGAAACCCGGCCGGATCGGCGGCATCCGAGGCTGGAGCGCCACCGACGGCGGTCGAGGCCAGGAGGGAGACAGGGTGTCCGTGAACTTCGTCGAGCTGGAGGAAGCCCAGGCCGCCAGCGGCCTGCGCGTGGTCTACGTGCCGGGCGTTCCGAGTCCCTGGGGCGAGGCCGCCAAGGGCATCCTCTACGTGAAGCAGATCCCCTACCGGGCCGTGCGACAGGGCCCCGGGGTGGCGGAGTGGACCGGCAGCACGAGCGCGCCGGTGGCCCTCTACGAAGAAGAGGCGCCGCGGGGCGGCTGGGCCGAGATCCTGCTTCTGGCCGAGCGCCTCGCGCCCGAACCGCGCCTGATCCCGGTCGATGCCGCGGAGCGCGCCCTCATGTTCGGTCTCTCCCACGAGATCTGCGGCGAGGGCGGTCTGGGCTGGAGCCGTCGCCTGATGGGCATCGCTGCCGCGCTCGAGGACGACGGCGCCTCCGGCGCGTTCGCGCGTCCGGTGGCGGAGTACCTCGCGCCCAAGTACGGCTACCGACCCGGCTGCGGGGCCGAGGCGAAGGCGCGCACCATCGCACTGGTGCAGCTCCTGGCTGGCCGCCTGCACGAGTCGCGGAGTGGCTACCTGCTGGGCGACTCGCTCACTGCGCTGGATATCTACTGCGCAGCCTTCGCGGCCCTCTTCCGGCCCCTCCCGCCGGAGCATTGTCCGATGCCCGACGCCCTGCGCGAGACCTTCTCCGGCATGGACCCGGAGCTCGAGGAGGCGGTCGATCCGATGATCCTGGAGCACCGCGACCGGATCTACCAGGAGCACCTGGAGCTGCCGCTTACGCTCTAGGTTGTGTTCCGACGATTGTGCCTGGCACGGGAATTGCGCTCTGGTGGGTCATGGCTGCCCGCGCACGATCCTTCCGTCCACCCCACTGTCCCAACCCCGGGTGCCGTTTCCACGCCGATCCGGCCGGTTGGCCCTGGAAGCGGGCGGGCTTCTATCGCCGCCAGGCCGTCCCCCG
>JANQFA010000206.1 GCA_028278065.1 Myxococcota bacterium | reverse complement strand
CCCGGAGAGCCCGATGCGGATCCTGCTCCTGAAGCCCTATCAGCCGGTCCACGGCTGGCTCGCAGCCCCTCCTCTGGGGCTCCTCTACCTCGCCTCTTCCCTGCGCCAGCGCTTCGGGTCGTCCGTCGAGTTCCAGATCGTCGACATGAAGTCGCGCAAGCTGCCGCCGCAGTGGCTCGAGGAGCGCCTGCCCGAGCTGCGGCCCGACGTGGTGGGGGTGTCGGCCCTCAACTACGAGGGGGCGGCCTCCCAGGAGATCGCGCGCATCGTGAAGCGCTGGAACGAGAAGACCGTGACGGCCCTGGGAGGCCCCTACGCGCACAAGCGCACCGAGGAGCTCCTGGCACGGACCGACTTCGACTGGGCCTTCGACGGGCCGGCCGACAACACCTTCGCCGAGGCGATCGGCCGCCGCTTCGGCGGGGACGATCTCGGCACGGACATCCCGGGCCTCTCCTACAAGAACGGCCGGGGCGAGACCCACCTGGCCGTCGGCCAGGACGCCATCAGCGACCTCGATGCGTTGCCTCTGCCCGCCTGGGACCTGGTGGACTTCGGCCACTACGCGCGCCTGCCCAACATGATGATGACCCTGAAGGGCCGGCGCTACGCGACGATCTTCACGTCTCGCGGCTGTCCCTATCTCTGCAACTACTGCCACGACCTCTTCACGAAGCGCTTCAAGCACCGCAGCCCCGCCGACGTCATCCGCGAGATCGAGCTCCTCTACGAGGAGTACGGCGTCGACGAGTTCGAGATCGTCGACGACATCTTCAATCTCCACAAGCCGAGGCTGAAGGAGATCATGGGCGAGGTGGCGCGGCGCTGGCCCGGAAAGCTCCACTTCAGCTTCCCCAACGGCTTGCGCGCGGACATCCTGGACGAGTCGGTCCTGGACTCGTTGCGCGAGGCGGGCACGTACGCGATGTCGATCGCGATCGAGACGGTCACGCCGCGTCTCCAGGAGCTGGTGGAGAAGAACCTCAAGCTCGACCGGGCGGAGCGGGCCATCGAGGAGGCGGATCGCCGCGGCATCATGGTCGCGGGGTTCTTCATGCTGGGCTTCCCCACCGAGACCGTCGAGGAGATGCAGGCCACCGTCGACTTCGCCCTGCGCAGCCGCCTCACCACGGCCTACTTCTTCTGCGTGGTGCCCCAGCCGGAGACGCCGATGTACGAGCTCGCCAAGCGCGAGGCGCCGGAGGCCCTGGAGGCGGCCGCTCGCGACGAGGAAGAGGGCGCCAACTACCGCAGCTCGCTCACCTGGTACGAGCGCGCCTACGGCTTCCCCCTCTCCCGCTACATCGACCAGACCTACCGCCGCTTCTACCTCACCCCGCGCCGCGTGGCGCGGGTGGTTCGCCGCGTTCCGCCGAAGTCGTGGTGGCTGGGCACCCAGCGGCTGGTCAAGACGCTCGTCTTCCGGGATTTCCCGTAGGGCGGGCGCCCGGCCGCTCCGGGGCGTCTTGTGCGCTAGAATCGGCACTTCCCACAGCCCTGGTCTGGAGCAACGGATGAAGCTGCGCGCCCGCCTTGCCGCCCTCCTGTTCCTCGTCCTTCCCGTGGCCGCCTGCGAGCCTCCCGGAGCCCTGCTGTTCGCCAGTCCGCAGGCGGATCCGGTCGCGCTCTCCCTGGACGGCTCCGTGCTGTACGTGGCGAACACCACGTCCAACACCGTGAGTGCGATCGATACCGCGTCCCAGACGGAGCTTCTCGAGATCCCGGTGGGCCTGGAGCCGGTCAGCCTCGCGCTGCGGCCCGATGGCAACGAGCTGTGGGTGGCGAATCACGTTTCCGACTCGGTCAGCGTGATCGATACGAACGCGGGCAGTCCGACCTTCCACACCGTCACCGAGACGGTCCAGTCGCTGGACGACGCGGGTGTGACGGCCTTCGACGAGCCCGTCGGGATCGCCTTCGCGAGCAACGCCAAGGCGTACGTCGCGCTCTCTTCTCGCGACCGGATCGCCGTCGTCGACGCCTCGAGCTACCAGGTGACCGGCGAGCTCGTCATCACCGCGCAGGATCCGCGCGCGATGCGGGTCCGCAACGGCCGGCTCTACGTGCTGGCTTTCGAATCGGGCAACGGGTCGGAGCTGTCGGCCTGTGCCAACGGCGGCAATCCTCCCCAGTGCACGCTCGGCATCAACCAGCTCGGGAACTTCGCCACCCAGCCCAACCTGCCTGGCGTCCCCAAGAACGTCGTGCTCGATCCGGACGTGCCCGATCGCGACCTGTTCGTCTTCGACACCGGGACGGACCAGCTCGTCGCGGGAAGCCCGGTGGACGGGGTCGGGACGCTCCTCTACGGGCTGGCCGTGAGCAGCAACGGGACTGTGTACGTCGCGAACACCGATGCGCGCAACCACCATCTCGACGGCAACGGCCTGGCGGCGCCGCCGCCCAACGGCCTGGGCCAGGGGCTGGCGGATCTCCAGAACCGCATCTTCCGCAACCGCATCACCCGCGTGGACTGCTCCGGCAACTGCGGCGCTCCGCAGCTCTGGGACCTGGAGCCGGTGCCGGGCCAGGGCGTTCCGCTCGGGACGCAGCTGGCGACGCCGTACGGCATCGCCCTGTCCGACGACGACGCGCTGCTCGTCGTGACGGCCGCTGCCTCGAGCCGCATCGCCAGCGTCGACCCGGCGACCGGCGCGGTGCTGGATCGCCTGAACGTGGGCGCGATCCCGCGCGGCGTGACCCTGCGCAGCCTCGGCGGCGGGGCCCACAGGGCGTACGTCCTGAACACCCTCGACAACAGCGTCAGCATCGTGGACGTCGCCGCCAACGGCGCGCTCTCGCTGGCGGGCACGGTGGTGGACGTCGGCACGGATCCGACGCCCGAGGCGGTGCGGCTGGGGCGGATCGCGTTCAACGACGCGCACGCGTCGTCGACGGGGACCTTCTCGTGCGCCAGCTGCCACCCCGACGCCAACGTGGACCAGCTCCTCTGGATCATCGGGGCCACCTGCGAGGGCTGCTCGCAGGAGGACCCCCGCTCGACGATGCCCGTGCGGGGTCTGCGCGGGACCCTGCCCCTCCACTGGGACGGCGTCCTGGGAGATCCGATCGGCGGGCCGAACGGCGAAACCGGACCCGGTGGCGATGAGGAGCCCAACTGCAACGGCAACGATCCGGCGAGCTGCTTCCGCCAGCTGGTGGACGCGAGCCTCTCGGGGGTCATGTGCTCGCAGCCGTGCACCCAGCCGGGCCCGTCGGGATTCCCCGGCCAGCTGGACACGGACGCGCGCAACAACATGGCCGCCTTCCTCGAGAACGTGGCGCCCATGCCGCCGCGCTCGCGTCCCCTCGACGACGTCGTGACGGCGAGTGCGATGGACGGGTTCGCCGATTTCTTCCTGAACCAGGGAGGCAACGGAGGCGGCGCCGCCAACACCTGTGCCGACGCCAACAGCGGTTGTCACGCGCTCCCGCTCGGGGCCTCGACCAACTCGCCGGTCGTCGGCGCCTTCGACGCGCCTTCCATGCGCGGCATGACGGACCGCTTCCTGCAGTTCTCCATGGGCATCACCGCGCCCGAGGAGATCCTCGACATCGCGGGCGCGTTCGCTCCGGGTGTCGGCGTCATCCCCTGGGACCCCGCCGTGGGGCTGACCGAGCTGAACACGTTCAGCGTGGCGTTCGCGGTCTTCAACCCGGTCTACAACGTGTTCCCGCAGGACATGTGGCAGATGTTCGAGGAGGCGAGCACCGGCTTCTCCGGCGCGCTCGGACGGCAGGTCACGGTGAATGCGCGGACGATGGATCCCGACAACGGAAGCCTGGCCGCCGACACCGAGGCCCTGCTGGCGGACCTCGAGGCCGCCGACGGGCGCTTTGCGATCAATCTGCGCGGAGCGGGGCTGCACTTCGGTCAGCCGCTGACCGTCGGCTACCACGCCGGGGTCTATCGCGACGAGGCCGACTGGGAGAACAACACCTTCACCCGTCAGGATCTCCTCGACGACGCGTTGAACGGGGACCTCGTGATGACCTTCACCGGGGCGATGCCCATGCAGGCGGGACGGCCGGAGCCCGAGTTCCACCAGCCGCTGCTCTCGCCGCAGGGCAACGGCGGAGGGCCGACCGGGAATCCGGACATCCCCGTTCTTCCGGGCGACAATCCGATCCGCCTGACCGGGGTGAACATCCGCGAGGACTCCGAGGTCCTGGTCGATGGTCGGCTCGTGAACGCGGTGCTGAGCTGCGTGAACGGCACCTTCGACTTCGCCTGCACCAGCGAGCTCATCGACATCGAGCTGCTCGATCCGGTCACGCCCGACGGACTGCACCTGCTGCAGGTCGTGACGCTCTTCGGCCTCCACAGCAACGAGATCCCGATCTGCGTGGGGCCCCCGGGCGGCTGCCTCTGAACGGCGCGCGGGCATTGACGGGAGCCCCTCGGGTCTCGTAAGCTCCTTATCTCCCTGGGTTTTTCCGAGGCGCCATGTCCTCCTCCAGCGATCCCCAGCGCGCCTCCGCGGCGCCGGCTTCTCCGCGGACCGACGGACGCACCCTCGCCCTGCTGCTGGCCATGTACGGCCTGCTGCTCGGGAACGCCGCGCTCTACTGGACTTCGCCCCTGCCGTTGCCGGTGCACGTGCTGCTTTCGGCCGTGGGAATCCACCTGGCCTTCACGATCTGGCACGAGGCTGCGCACCGCACGGTGGATCGGCGCGGCTGGGTCAACGACCTGGTCGGGGTGATCGGGATCTTCCCGTACATGGCCCCGTTCTTCATCCAGAAGTACGTGCACCTCCAGCACCACTCCAGGCTCAACCGGGCGGACGACCCGAACATGGTCTACGCGGACGGGTCCTTCGCCACGATCTTCTTCCGCTACCCGCGCGCGCTCCGCTACGCCAAGCAGGTACTGGCCGCCGATCCGCGGACTCGGAGCCAGCAGTGGGTGGACTACGGCTCGCTCGCCCTGTTGGCCGGGATCTGGCTCTTCGCGTGGTGGCAGGGCGCCTTCCTGGACCTGGTCTGGCTCTGGCTCGTTCCCTTCGCCATCGCCAAGCTGGTCATGGACTGGTACGTCAACTGGCTGCCCCACGTGGGGCTTCCCGCCGACCGCTACCGGGGTACGCGGGTGGTCGAGGTGCCGTGGCTGACGCCGCTGATCCTGGCCCACAACTACCATGCGGTACACCACCTGTGGCCGCAGATCCCCTGGCATCGCTACCGCGGGGTCTTCGAGCAGCGACGCGAAACGTTGAGGGAGAATGGAGTCCCGATCGAGCACCACGTCTTCGGTCGCCGCCCCGCCGAGCCCGCCGCCGACGCTCTCCCTGGTTGAGACCCGCTGCGTCCTGTGTGGCGCGGACTCGGCCGGCGAGGAGGCGGAAGGGCTCGACTTCGAGTACGCGACCGTCCCCGACACCTTCCGCTTCGTGCGCTGTCGCGAGTGCGGGCACGTCTACCTGAATCCGCGCCCGTCGGGGAACGATCTCGGCACCATCTACCCCGCCGACTACTACGCCTTCTCGGACGTCCAGAATCCGCTCGTCGCAAGGCTGCGCCGTGTCTGGGAGGCCGGGAAGGTCCGGCTCTACCGCGATCTGGTGGGCGAGGGGCGGCGTCGCTTCCTCGACGTGGGCTGTGCCGACGGCCGCTTCCTCGCGCTCCTGCGCGAGCACGGTCCCGCCGAGTGGGACCTGGTGGGCGTGGACTTCGACCCGGCCGCAGTGGAGAGCTGCCGCGAGCGCGGCTTCGAGGCCCACGTCTCGCGCATGGAGGACTTCGCGCCGCCGGGAGAGCCCTTCGACGCCGTGATCATGCTCCAGCTGATCGAGCACGTGGAGGATCCGGCCGCGATCGCCGACCGGGTGTACGACCTCCTGCGCCCCGGCGGCGTCTTCATCGTCGAGACGCCCAACCTGGCGGGCTGGGACCACCACCTCTTCCAGGGACGCTGGTGGGGTCACTACCACTTCCCGCGCCACTGGAATCTCTTCTCCACCGAGGCTCTGCACCGCATGCTCGAGCGGAAGGGCTTCGAGATCGCGCGCACCGACTACCTGATCAGCACCTCGGCCTGGACCATCTCCCTGCACAACCTCTTCCTGGACAAGGGCTACCCCGGCTGGTTCGTGCGCTTCTTCAGCTACCAGAACCCGCTCTTGCTGGCCCTCTTCGTGGCGCTCGACTGGACGCGGGCGCGGCTCGGCGGCCAGACCTCGAACCAGCGCGTGGTCGCCCGCAAGCCCGTCGACATGGCCTGACGCCGCGCGTCTCCTCGAGCGCGCCTATTCCGGCGCGTTCAGGATCACCTTGCCGCTGGGATCGGTGAGCTTGAGACGGGGCGCACCATTCGCCCCCACGGTGAGCTCGGCGCGGGCCTTCTCCTCGGCGTCCTGGAGGATCAGCCCGGTCGGCCGGTCCGAGGCGTCGTTGAGCTCCAGCCGAACGCGCGGCTTCTGGCTGGCGTCGGCGAGCGACAATCCGGTCGCGCCATCCTCCGCCACGTAGAGCGCGGCGCGCGTGTGCCGTGCACCGTCCATGAGCGCGATGATCGCCATCCCCTCGTCGTTGATCGCCAGCGCCGCGCGAGCACGGCCGTTCTCGTCGGAGAGCACGAGCCGACGCGTACGGATCTCCTCGGGCGGCGGGGCGCCCTGCTGGCCGCTCGTCGCGCCGACCAGGCCCAGCAGGGCGACGGCACCCATCAGGCCACCCGCGATCCGCTGCCAGTGCCGCAGCCGGCCCTCCAGTCGCTCCACCCTCCGCTCCAGCTCGCTCATCGATCGACTCCTTCAGGGATTGCCTGCCGGCCTCCCACCGCGCGCGGGCAGGGCTCGCGCAGGATACACATCCGCGCCGGGTACGGGGAACTCAGACCGGCCGAGCCACCACGTGGACGGTCGCTCCCCGGCGCAGCAGCGCGGCCGCCACCGCCAGGGCCAGGCCGACCGGCATGCCGAGGAGGTAGGCGAGGCGCAGGAAGCGCCGGGCGCGCGGGTCCAGGTCCGCGTCCGGGCCGTGCCCGTTCCGCTGCAACATCACGTAGAGCGCGTTGCGCGGAAGCGTCGACCAGCGGTTGAGGGCGCTCTGCACCCAGCCGAACGGGTTCTGGCGCAGCGAGAAGTGGTGCTGCGACTCGAGCCGGAAGCCCGCATCCGCCAGCATCAGCTCCAGGGCCGGAACGGTGAAGTGATGGAGGTGGCGCGGGGGATCGAGGTGGAACCAGTCGGGCCCCGCCCAGCGCGCCTGGAGGCTCCCGAAGTTCGGTACCGCGACCACGAGATGGCCGTCCGGCCGCAGGATCCGGCGGATCTCGCCCAGGGTCTCCGCGGGATCGGCCAGGTGCTCGAGGACGTGCCAGACCAGCACCTGGTCGAAGCTCTGCGCGGGATAGGCCGCGTCTGCGAGCCGCTCGCCGATGCGGATCTTCGCCCGCGGGTCCACGCCGCGCACCGCAGTCTCGCTCTGCTCGAACCCGTGCACCTCGAAGCCGCGATCCGCCAGAGCGGCCAGGACGACACCGCGGCCGCACCCCACGTCCAGGATGCGTCCCTCCGCCGGCACACGGCGGCTCAGGAAGCGCACGTGGCGCGCAGCGACGAGGCGGACCGCCGCTTCGACGCTGGAGCCGAACTTCGCCCCGAAGGCGCCGTAGTAGGCGGGCGGATAGAAGGAGCGGATCGTCTCCGGGGGCGGCATGGGGTTCGCGAAGCCGTGCCCGCAGCTCGCACACACCATCACGGCTCCTGCCAGGCCCTCGAAAGCCAGCTCGGGCCGCGTCACGGGGCTGCTGCAGGCCGGGCAGGGCGCAGCCGGGGACGGGACGCGCTCATCCCAGGTGCGCACTTCACGGCTGTACAGGGCGGCCGGCACTCGGCGGCTCCTCCGGGGCTCGCGTCTTCCTTCGGATCATCGCCCGGGTGCCCTGAGTCGGCCAACCCGAGGCCTGGCTCGCAAACGACAAACGAGAGAGGGCGGGAGCCGCATGCGGCTCCCGCCCTCCTCATTGTCCCTGGGCGGCTCACAGGTCCGCCCCTGGCGTTGCTACTGGAGCACGCCCGTGCCCGCGACGATCGAGTCGCCCGAGCCGGAGAAGTTGATCTGGATCTGACCAGCGGCCTGGGCACCCGAGAAGCGGTTGCCGGTGCTGGCTGCGCCGTCGGCCGACGCCGCGCCGCTGTACACCTCGTTGGGAACGAGCACGGTGCCCGACGCCGCGAGACCGACGTCGCAGAGCAGGCCGGCCGTGTCGAGGACCAGCGTGTCGCTGTTGGGGCGCACGAAGTTCAATACGCCGTCCGCGGCCACGCAGGTCTGGCCGCCGGGAGCGGTGAAGACCGCGCCACCGACGCCGATGGCTGCGGTGTAGTTGCCCGCGCCGAGCCCGCGGCCCTTGATCTTGCCCGAAGCCGTGTTGGTCGCGCCGAAGGCCGCAGAGCCCTCTCCACGCAGATCCCAGGGTCGGACCGCCGCCCAGGCCGCAGTCGCCACGCTCGCGGCGAGCACGGCCACCGTCGCGGCTCGCAAGCTCGTCTTCATTGCTTTCCTCATGCCGGTATTCTCCTTGCCTCTTTGAAAGCCTTTACGCTCCCCGCTTGCGGCCGCAGCTGCGACTCCCCGCGTCGAGGGGCTCCCGTACGGAATGCAGCTTCTATACCAGAAACCGCGGGTGGTGTGCCAGCCCGGTGTATCGGCCAAACCCACTGAAAGCGAAGGAAAAATCGGATCGCTGGGTCTGGAACACCCCGGGGGATTCCGCCGCGCGCAGGACCCCGGGAGAACACGTTGGAACAAAACGGAACTTCTTCGGAGACTCCGGTGTCCCCGGGGCAGCGGAGCAGGGAAATCCCCACCCCACGGAGCTGCGAGCCGCTATGCTGCGGTCCTCGCTGCTGGGATGGGTGCAAAAGGGCCCATTCAGAACGATGAGGGCGGATGAGGGGCAGATGACGAACGAAGGGACGAGGGGGCTGCGCAGGGGCCTGCTGCTGCTCGCGGTGGCCGGCGCCGCAGGCCTTCTGACGTTCGCCATCGCGGTTCGCTGGGGCGCTGAGTCGGGTCCCCGTGCCCCCGAGCAGGGCAGCCGAGAGTCAGCCCCCTCGGGGGGCGCGGTTGCCGGACGCCCTCCGGCTTCGCCGCCGGGCAACGAGCTGGGCCGGGCGCAGGCACCGGTCGCTCGGGGCCGCACGGCACCCGTCGACGGCGGGGCGGCAGCGGAGAGGGCCGCCCGCGACCGCGGCTCACTGTGGGGACGGCTGACCGATCCCCGCATCGAGGTCCGGGAAGAGGCCGTCGAGGCCCTGTCCGAGAGGCGCGATCCCGAGTCCGCGGCGCTCCTCGAGGACTTCCTGGTGCGGGAGGCGGACGAGGACCTCAAGCTCCGCGCCCTCGAGCTCTTCGAGGAGCGCCCGCCCGAGCAGGCCGTCCCGGGCGTGGCGCGGGCATTCGACGACCGGCAGCCGGACGTGCGGGCGGCCGCAGCGGACACCCTCGCCCTCGTGGGAGGGCGCGAGGCGATCGACACCCTCTGGGACGCCTACCACCGCGAGCGGGATCCGGAGGTGGCGGACGAGATCCTGGTTGCGCTCGAGATGCTGGGGGAGGACGTCGACCCCTACCTGGAGTGAGTCCCGCTGCGCACGAGTCGCGTAGCGCCTGCACATCGGGTCGGTGCCGGCGATCTCGCGCGAGGGAGCGGCAGCTGGGCTCTCGCGCATTGGCTCGGCCCCGGTCGTTCGGCGATACTGTCGGGTCACCTCGACGCCCGTGAGCGGCACGAACGACGAAGGATGAGCGAGACGATGCGGTGTTGGAGAGCGTTCGAGGGAGCGGCGTCGCTTCGACGCGGGGCTTCCCTCGTGATGATGGGGGTCCTGGTGGTGGCCATCGCTTCGGGCTGTCGCGACCCGCGCTCGGGTCTCGCCGACGTGCACCGGCGCGCCGGCGACTCCTACCTGGCGGAGAACAAGCTCGACCAGGCCCTCGCCGAGTACGAGCTCGCTCGTGAGATCGACCCGGACCACGAGCCCACCTACCTGCAGATCGGCGTGGTGTATGCGCGTCAGGGCCGCACCGAGGAAGCGATCGAGCAGTTCAGCTACGTGGCGCAACAGGAGACTTATGCGGCGCGGGCCTACGAGCTCTGGGGAAAGCTGCTGACCGCCCGTGGACAGATCCCGGCGGCGATTCCCAAGTTCGAGAAGGCGCTCGAGCTCGAGCCCCGGTCGGTGGGAGCGCTGCGCCAGCTCGGGCAGGCGCTCGTGACCCTGCGGCGCAGCGAGGAGGCGCTTCGGATCTTCGACCGCCTCGCCGCGGTGGATCCCGAGCCGCCGGGCGACGTGCTGACCAACTGGGCGACGGCACTGCAGCGGCTCGGCCGCAACGACGAAGCCCGCGTCAAGTACGAGCAGGCGCTGGAGACGGCACCCGAGCACGTGCCGGCGCTCAACAACCTGGGTCTTCTCCTGCTCGGCTCCAGCGACGAGGCCGAGCGCGCGCAGGGCGTCCGCCATCTCGAGGCCGCGCTGCGCCAGAAGCCCGGCGATCCCGTGAAGCTGCACAACGTGGGGTGGGCCTACATGAAGGTGGGGCGCCACACGGAGGCCCACAGCCTGCTCCGGCGGGCCGTGAAGGCGACGCCGCCGGACGATCCCCGCTACGCGGAGCGGGTGGCCAGCCTGCAGAAGGCCGAGGCGCAGCTGCCGCGCCGCCCGGCTTCGGCGTCGGCTCCGAACGTGCTCCTGGTCGCTCTCGATACGCTGCGGGCGGACCACCTCGGCGCCTACGGCTACTCCCGCAACACGTCCCCCAACATCGACGAGCTGGCGAAGCAGGGTGTCGTCTTCGAGCAGGCCATCAGCCAGGCCCCCTGGACGGCCGCCTCCTTCGCGAGCCTCTTCACCGGTCTGTACCCCTCGGTCCATGGCCTCGACGGGGGCGTGAGCTGGGGCCCGGGGCAGAGCTCGGCCGGCGGGCTGCCGTTCGCGGTGCAGAAGACGCTTCCCACGAGCCAGCTGACCCTCGCCGAGATGCTGCGGCGCAGCGGCTACCAGACGGCCGGCTTCGTCTCCAACGTCTACGTCAATTCGATCTTCGGCTTCTCACAGGGCTTCCAGGTCTACGACGACGATCACGAGGACTACTCGAAGAACGTCGGGGGCGCCAAGCGGCGCGGCAACAAGACCAACGCGAACGTCTTCAAGTGGCTCGATGGGGGGCCGACCGAGCCCTTCTTCCTCTTCGTGCACTACAACGACGTGCACTGGCCGTACAACCCGCCGGCCCCCTACGGCGAGGAGTGGGTCGCGGACTACGAGGGCGAGCTGACACCCGAGAAGACCACCACGGTCGTCGAGCGCCAGGGAAAGCAGGTGGACGACCTCTCGCCCGAGGACCTCGCCTACCTGATCGGACTCTACGACGGGGAGATCGCCTACACCGACTCCCTGGTCGCGAGCCTGCTCGAACGCGTGCGTGGGCTGGATCTGGAGCGCGATCTCCTCATCGTGGTCACCTCGGACCACGGAGAGGAGTTTCTGGAGCACGGCTCGACCAGCCACGGCTACACGCTCTTCGAGGAGCAGGTCCACGTTCCCCTGATCGTGCACTACCCGTCGCGGCTGAAGCCGCTTCGGGTGCCCGCCCAGGTTCGTCACATCGACGTGTTGCCGACCCTCCTCGAGTGGGCCGGGGTCGAGGAGCTGCCGCCGGGTGTGCAGGGACAGAGTCTCGTTGCGCTCGCCGAGGGCCGCACGACGAGCGGGCCAGGCGTGGCGATCAGCGAGGCCACCTACGTGGGAGAGCGGAAGGCGTTGCGCCGCGCCGACGGGCTCAAGCTGATCCGCAGCCTCACGGGAGATCCGGACCAGCTGTTCGACCTGCAGAAGGACCCGGGCGAACAGGAGAACCTCCTCGCGGCGGGAGAGGCGCCTCCCGATCCGCTGGTCGACGAGCTGGCGGACTGGCTGCTCACGAGCAAGGAGATCCGCGAGGGTCTCTTCGGCGACGAAGGGGTCCCGCAGGAGGTGGTCCTGGATACGCAGACGCGCGACCAGCTCGAGGCGCTGGGCTACATCCAGTAGGCGCGGGAGCGGCGACGGGAATGACGAGCGGGTTCGCGGCGCTGCGAGAGCGGGTGGGCACCCAGCGCCTGGTTGCGCTGGGCATCCTCCTGACCTGCGTGGTGGTCTACGCCAACAGCTGGACCAACGACTTCGTCCTCGACGATCGCGGGATCATCCGCGACAACCCGAGCATCAAGGGCCTTCACAAGATCCCGGCCCTGTTTCAACAGGATTACTGGTATCCGGAGCTGATCTCCGGCCTCTACCGGCCGCTCGTCAACACGACCTATGCGCTCAACTTCGCGGTGGGCGGCTTGGACACGCGCGGATACCACGTCGTGAACATCGCCCTGCACGGCCTGGTCTCGATCCTCGTGTGGGTGATGGCGCGGCGGGTCTTCGGGGATCCATGGATAGCCGGTGGCGCGGGCTTCCTGTTCGCTGCGCACGCGATCCACACCGAGGCCGTGGCCAACATCGTCGGACGGGCCGAGATCCTGGCGGCGCTCTTCTTCCTGCTGGTCTTCCTGAGCTATCTGAAGAGTGGCGAGGTCCAGGGAGGGCGCCGTGCGTTCATCTACGGAGGGAGCCTGCTGGCGCTTCTCGCCGGCCTGCTCTGCAAGGAGACCGCGGCCACATCCCTCGGCGCGATCGGGCTCTACGATGTCGTGTACACCCGTCCGCGCGGGGAGTCGATGTGGCGTCGCATCACGGGCGCCGTCGCGGAGAACTGGCGCCGCTACGCGGGCTACATCGCCGTCGTCGGCGTCTACATCGGGATCCGCATCTGGGCACTCGGCTGGAGGCAGACCCTTCCCCCGCTGCCGCACATGGACAACCCGATCGGGATCCTGGATCCGCACTGGCGCATCCTGAGCGCACTCAAGGTCGGCCTGATCTACCTGTGGAAGCAGATCTTCCCACTGACCCTCTCGTACGACTACTCCTACAACGCGATCCCGAGCATCACCTCGCTGGCCGATCCGATGGCCTGGGCGGTGCTGGCCGCCTGGGCCGCCATCATCGGGCTGGTGATCTGGAGCTACCGGGCCTGGCCCGATCTGTTCTTCTCGCTGGGGCTCTACCTGATCACCTTCGCGCTGGTGTCGAACGTCTTCGTCGTCATCGGCACCATCATGGGTGAGCGCCTCGTCTATCTCCCGTCGATGGCATTCTGCTTCGTGGCGGTGCTGCTCCTGCAGAGGGTCCTGGAGCGTCTGGGGGAACCCCGGGCGAGGCGGGCGTTCTCGGCGGCGGTCGCGCTGCTCGTGGTGCTGCATGGAGCGCGCGCCATGGTGCGAAACCTGGATTGGAGCACCAAGGACCGTCTCTTCCTGGTGGATTGGGAGACCCAGCCCGAGAGCTCCAAGACCACGAACAACGCGGCCTCGACCCTCTTCGGCATGGGCGAGTACGAGAAGGCGCTGGTCCTCTTCCACAAGGCCATCGAGATCGAGCCGCACTACTGGATGCCCTATCGCACCGCCGGCTTCAGCTACACGGCCCTCGGCGAGGACCTGAAGGCCATGGAGATGTACGACCTCGCCATGCGCTACGGGGCGGAGGATGCCAAGCTCCTCAACAACCTGGGCTTCATCATGGTGGACCACGGGATCGAGGTCGACCGCGGGGTCGGCCTCCTGGAGCGGGCCGTCGAGAAGCGTCCCAAGAACTACGACTTCCTCGACAGCCTGGGCTGGGGCTACTACCGGCAGGGGAGGCTCGAGGAAGCCCGGGACACCCTGCGCAGGTCGCTCGAGCTCAACGGCACCAGCCCGAGTGCGCCGAGTCGCCGCCAGCACCTGGCCGAGATCGAGGAGGCGATCCTGGAGAAGCGGGCGCGGGAGCGCGTCCGCAGCGATCTCGGGATCGACTAGGGAGCGGAGCCCCGGCCTCCGGCGGAGCGCAGCGCCTCCTCCACGACGCGGAGGTGCTCCTCCCGGACCGATCGAGTGGGCCCTCCCGGCGCCAGCTCGAGAGAGCGGCGCAGGGCGGCCCGCGCATCTTCCAGGCGTCCGAGCTTGTAGTAGCCCCAGCCCAGGCTGTCGAGCATCTCGGGATCGTGTGGGCGCTCCGCGACGGCCCGCTCCAGGAGCACCACGCCGCGTGGCACGTCGAGCTCGTGGTCGACCAGGAGGAAGCCCAGATTGTTGTAGAGGACCGGGTCCGCCTGTCCCCGGCGCAGCTGTCTCTCGAGGATCTCCGCGGCCTCGCGATGCCGGCCCAGTGCGCTGAGCGAGAACGACCAGTTGGTGTAGGCGGCCGAGAGTCCCGGTGCGATCGCCAGCGCCCGCTCGAAGCGCCCGATGGCCTCCTGGTGGCGGCCGAGGTTCTGGAGCGCCTTGCCTGCGTTGGCCTGTGCCTTGGCGCTGCCGGGCACGATTTCGACGTCGTGCAGGGCGAGCCGGGTCTCGGT
>JANQFA010000022.1 GCA_028278065.1 Myxococcota bacterium | reverse complement strand
CCAGCGCGGCCAGCCGCGCTCGTCGTTGAGCTCCGCCAGCTCGAAGGGGATCACGACGAACACGAGACCCAGGAAGACGACGGCCCATGCGACCGTGAGGGCTCTGCGCAGGGCGGGCGGACGCGAGTCGAGTGCCCCCACGGAGGCCTAGGGTCCGGCCCCGTCGGTCGCGGGCTCCAGACGAACGGGGACCGCTCGACAGGTGTCGCCCGTGACGACGCCGGTCTCGGTGTCGGTTCCCGCCCAGAAGCGGACGAGACGGTCCGCCGCGCCGTACTTCTCGCGCAGGAGCCGGTGGACCCGAGGATCGGCCGAGCGGTCCGGAATCCCACGGAAGCGCAGGGTCTCGCCGCCGCGCTCGATCTCCAGGATGGGCTCGTCGGCGAGGTGCCGGATCCAGGGCGTGTCCGCGTCGCCGTTGTGCACCCAGGCCACCTCCCCGTCATCGACGATCCAGAGCCGGGCGGGGCTCACCTCGCCATCAGGGGTGCGCCGGTGCACCACGACGATCTCCCGGCCCACCTCGATCACCGCCAGATGGATCGCCGCGTAGCCGATGACGGACGAGACGACGATTCCCACGATCACGAGCAGGCGTTTCATGCGGCTCCACCTCCTCCCTGCACAGCGCCGCTCGCCCGGGCTAGCGCTTGAACCGTTCGTCGTCGGCGTAGCGGCGTTCCGCGCCGATCAGGGCGTTGAACTCGGCGAACTCCATCATGCGATCGCGCAGGGCCTCGCTGGACCCCGAGCGTCGCAGCTCCCCGTAGGTGTCGGACAGGGCGCGCGCCGCCGCGTACAGCCCCGAGAGCACGAAGCCGACGCTGAAGAAGCCGAGGGACTCCAGCTCTTCGAGGCTGCACAGCGGCGTGACGCCACCCTCGATCAGGTTGACGGCCAGGGGCGGCGGGAGCTCCTTCCCGATCCGCTCCAGATCCTCGCGGGAGCGCGGTCCCTCCACGAAGAGCACCGTGGCTCCGGCGTCCTTGTAGAGCCGGGCGCGCCGGATCGCCTCCTCGATGCCGTGGGTCTCGAGCGCGTCGGTCCGGGCGGTGATGAAGAACGGCTCCTCGCCCCGCGCCTCGACCGCCGCCTCGATCTTCGCGACGTGCTCCTCGGCGTCGATCACGGCCTTGCCGCGCATGTGTCCGCAGCGCTTGGGCCAGCGCTGGTCCTCGAGGATGACGCCGCGCGCGCCCATGGCGACCAGCTCGCGAACCATGTGCTGGACGTTCAGCGGACCGCCGTAGCCCGTGTCGCCGTCCACGATCAACGCCAGCTCGGTGGCGCCGACGACCCGGCGCGCCACTTCGAGGACCTGTGACTGGGTCAGGATGCCGAAGTCGGGCTCGCCGAGGAGCGTCGCCGAGACGCCGTAGCCCGTCAGGGCGGCGGCGTGGAAGCCGGCCGCCTCGGCGATCTTCGCGGAGAGTACATCGTAGACCCCCGGAACCAGCATGAGCCGACCCGATTCGATCAGGGGGTGGACGCCGGGCTGGGTCCGCGCGGACATGGATGGACCCTAACACGGCCCGGGGGACGCGGTGTCGTCGACCTCCGATGCCGTCGGGAAGGGCACCAGCCAGCGGCCCAGGGAGCGGAGCGGAGACGGGGCGTCGGAGAGGAATCGCTCGTAGGTACGGCCGGTTCGCTCGAGCCACATGTGATTGGCCAGAACGAAGGCGAGCTCGCCGCTGCGCCGACGGAGGGGCAGGAGATAGGCGGCGTAGCCGACCCAGGGGACGGCTGCGATGACGAGCACGCCGACGGAGTGGACCTTCGCGCGTGCACGGTTGCGGCGCAGCGTCTCCACGACCCGGCTCCCGGCTACCCACGACACCCGGGCGATCGTTCCGAGCGGCAGGGGGAACATGTCGAAGGCGAAGACCACGCCGATGGCCAGGTGGGCGCCCAGGTGCTTGAGGACGTAGCGCGACGCATCGAGCTGGCCGTCGATCGAAGCGCGCACCTGCGTGGCGAGATGGGCGGGCAGCGCGTCGTCTTCGACCAGCCGGCTCAAGGTCGCGCGCAGTGCCTCCTCGTCGAGAAGGCGCGACTCCGCGTCTGCCAGCGATCGCTCGATCCGCTGGCGGACTCCGCTGCGCTCCCCGGCCTCGGCGGAACGGCGGCGCGGGATGGGCTCGTCTTCGCTCACGACGTCTCTTCGGGCCCCAGGAGCTCCATCCCGGTCGCGCCCCCCAGACGGGGGAGATCGTCGCAGACGGTCACCCAGGGTGCGCGCCCGGCCCCGTGGTTCCGGCGGCACATCGAGCAGTGGCAGTGGGCGCAGAAGAGGGTCGGCGTACGCACGCGGAAGCGCACCGTCCCGCACAGGCAGCCGCCCGCGATCGTGGCGTGCTCGCTCAACGGACTCCCTCCTCTGGCGGGCCCTTGAGCTCCACCGTGTTCCCGTCCGGGTCGTGCACGTACATGGAGGGACCGCTTCCCTCGGCTCCGTAGCGGGTGGCGACGTCGCCGGGCTCGACCCCGTGCTTCGCCAGGTGGGCGGCGAGCCCGGCCGGGTCGAAGGGCTCGATGCGCAGCGCGAAGTGGTCCAGGTTGGGCGCCCCACGCGCCGGCGACTCGCCCCCGGCGCGGCCCAGCGGCGAGTCCACCGGCACCAGATCGATCAGGGCGGCGCCGGCGCGGAGCTGGACCAGGCCCAGCTCGTCCAGGCGCCGTTCGATCGGGCAGCCGAGCACCTCGCAGTAGAAGCGGAGTGCGCGGTCCAGGTCGGTGACGCGCAGGACGACGTGGTCCAGGCCGAGCACGCGCGGGGTCACGGGGGTCCTCCGCGAACGAGTCTATCGCGCGCGACGCCGGCTGCGCGTTTCGGCCCGAGTCACGTCCTCGAGGAGAGCGCGGCGCTCCGCGGCGAGCAGCGGGTCGGGGGGCAGCTCGGCGAGCGCAGCGCGCAGCGCTCGGGCAAGGGGGGGAGTGATCCTGCGGATCTGCGCCACCAGCTCCCGGAGGTCGGCCAGGGCGGCGCCGGGATGGCCGGCCTGGGCCGCCGCTCGGGCCCGCAGGATGCGATGGGGCGGCGTGCGCACCCGTGCCAATGCGCGCCCGGCCAGCTCCAGGGCGCGCTCGGCCTCCCTGCGGGTCTCCACGCGCCAGAGGGCGCGCAGGCGCAAGGCGGGTGCCAGGAGCGGGCTCGTGGAAGGGACCGCGGCGAGACGCGAGTCGAGGGCCGCGAGGCCCCCCGCATCGCGCCTGCGCTCGAACCCCCAGCCCGCCAGCACGGCGCGCTCGGCGTCGGAGAGCGCCGCGAGCCGCCCGTCCAACGGGGGAGCGCGGGGATCCGGCGCGGCGCGGGTGAGCGAGGCCAGGGCCGCGGCGGCCAGCACGGACTCCGGATGCTCGGTCAGGAATGCCTCCAGGCGGGTGGTGCCCGCCGCTCCCTCCGCGAGGGCCCCGGCCAGCTCGCGCTCGACCGGATCGGGGAGCGAGCCGGCGACGCGCCGCGCCCGGTCCGGCGCGCCGCCCGCGGCGATCCGCGACACGAGCAGGGGGCCGTCGAGCCCTGCCGGAGGCGGCCTCATCGCGTCGTGCGGCGCGAAGAGCAGGTCCGCGCGCGCCCCTCGGCTGAGGGGTTGCGCGATCGTTCGCGGGGAGTTCATCTGGAGCAGGTTGCGGTCGTCTCGGCTCACGGGAGCGCCCGCGCTGAAGCGCGCAGCCCCGGCCGAATCGAGCAGGATCGCGGCGGCGACGTCCTCGGGCAGGTCGATGCCGAGCCGGTCCAGCGCGCGCGGCGAGGCGCGCAGCGCCTCGTCCACGCCAGCGAGGTCCAGGGGCGCGTCGGAGGCGACGAAGAGCAGCGCCGCCATGCGTCGCGGCCGGACCACCTGCACGTGTGTGAACACGCTGCGGAGGCTCGCCACCAGCACCCGCGTCAGCTCCTCGTCCACGAAGCCCATCCCGATCCACTGCACGAACACGCCTGCTGGGGCGAGCCGGCTCGCCACCAGCTCGAAGAAGTCGCGCGTATAGAGATGGGAGGCGCCCGCGGTCCAGGGATGGGAGGGCTGCGAGACGATCGCGTCCCAGCGGTGCTCGGTGAGGAGCAGGGCGCCACGCGCGTCGTTCAGGTGGACACGCAGGCGCGGGTCGGCGAGAGGGTCGCGAGCGCGCCGATCGGCGAGGGCCCGGTTGGCCGCGATCACGTCGGGCTCCAGCTCGATCACGTCGACGCGTTCGACGCTCTCGGGCACGGCCTCGACCACGCTGCCGCCGCCGAAGCCGATGATGAGCTCGGAGCGCGTCGTCGGCCGCATCAGCACCGGCAGTGCGGCGAGCCAGTCGTTCACCGAGAGGCCCGGGTCGCGCCCGGGCGGGCGGATCTCCGCCTCGGGGAGGCCGTTGGTGCGGAGCTTCCAGGCACCGTCGTGCTCGATGGCGATCACGGTTGCGCTGCGTCCAACCGAGAACCAGGCGACCTCGCCGCGGAGCGGCACGAGCTGCAGGGGCGAGCTCCTCAAGAGGTTCCACGGCGGTGCCGGCCGCACGACGGCCAGGGCGAGGAGGAGCACCCCCGCCAGCCCTGCGCCCGCGGCGCGACGCGGCCCGAAGAAGAGCGCCGCGGACAGCGCCAGGGCGAGACTCGTCGCCACGCCCAGAGCGAGGGTCCCCGCGTAGCCCAGGCCAGGGATGACGAAGAAGCCCGCCCCGATCGCGCCCACGATCGCGCCCACCGTGTTCCATGCGAAGACGCGAGCGCTGGCCGGCGCCGCGTCGTGCTCGTCGCGAGCCAGCACGCGCACCGCGAGGGGAAACGTGGCGCCGACGAAGAGCGTGCTCGGAAGCAGGAGGGCGCCGCACAGGAGCGCGTTGGCCGCGAGGTGACCGGTGACGCCGGCGCCCAGCGCGCCGGCCAGGGCGGGGAGCGCGTCGACGGCCACGAAGGCGGCCCACGATGCGAGCGCGATTCCGATCTGCGCCACCGCGAACGCCCCGGCGGCCGAGCTCGGCGTGCGGGCGCGTCGTGCCGCGAGGGCGCTTCCCACTGCGATGCCCAGCAGGAAGCTCGCCAGCATGGTGGCGAAGGCGTACACGCTGCCGCCGAGGACGTGACCGAGGAGTCGCGTCCAGAGCACCTCGTAGGTGAACGAGACCGTCCCGGACAGCGCGATCAGCGGAAGGATCATCCGCCGGCGATCGGCACGAGGGCGCGCCGTGTCGCCGGGCTCGGGCTCCAGGGCGGGTGCGCGTGTCGCCAGCACGGCCGCCAGGGCGAACACGGCGGCGTTGGCCGCCACCCCGACCAGCACCGTGCCGTGCAGGCCGAACGCGGGCAGCAGCGCGAACGCCGCCGCCAGCGTTCCCAGGACCGCGCCGCCGGTGTTGGCGGCGTAGAGGACGGCGATGCGGGGCCCGAGCTCCTCCTGGCGACGTACCGCGTGGCGCGCGAGCAGCGGGAGCGTCGCCCCCATCAGGGCGGTGGGAACGAGAAGGATCGCGAAGGAGGTGATCAGGTAGAAGGCCGGAAGCGCGGTTCCGGCGGCCTCCGGCGGCTCGGGCGCGCCGCCGAAGAGGGTGACCGCGAGCGTCGTGGCGGCGTCGATGGCCGACGGCACGGCCAGGGCCGCCACGGCGATGCCCAGCTCGAGCAGTCCATACACCAGTATGGGTCGTCGTATGCGCCCGGCGAGGCGGCCGCCCAGCGCGGCGCCCGCGGACAGCCCGCCCATGTAGGCGGCCAGCACCGTCGCCACCGCCAGCTCGGAGGTGCCGAAGACGAACGCGAACTCCCGGGTCCAGGCGGTCTGGTAGAGCAGGGCGGCGAAGCCCGAGAGCACGAAGCAGGCGAGGACGAACGGGAAGGCGGCTCCCACCTACCCCCGCCGATAGGTCGTCTCGAGGGCGCCCCGCCGCCGGTGGCGTTCGAGTGCGAGCTCGACCAGCCGGTCGAGGAGCGCCGGATACGGGAGTCCCGACGCGTCCCAGAGCCGCGGGTACATGGACACCTCGGTGAAGCCGGGCAGGCTGTTCAGCTCGTTGAGGAAGAAGCGTCCGGTGCCGCGTTCGAGAAAGAAGTCCACGCGCGCCATGCCCGATCCCTCGCAGATGCGGAACGCCTCGATCGCGAGGCGGCGGACCTGCTCGGTCTGCTCCGGCTCGAGGGGCGCGGGGGCCAGGAGCTCGGTGTCCTCGTCCACGTACTTGGATTCGTAGTCGTAGAACTCGCCGCGCGGACGGATCTCTCCGGGGATGGATGCCTCGGCATCCGCGTCGCCGAGCACCGCGACCTCGATCTCGCGTCCGTCCACGGCCCGCTCGACGAGGATCTTCTCGTCGTAGCGCGCCGCGTCGCGAAGCGCCGGGAGCAGCTCCTCCTCGTGGCTCACCTTGTGCGTCCCCACCGAGGAGCCCAGGTTGGCCGGCTTCACGAACACGGGGGGTGCCAGCTCGTGGAAGACGTGCTGGCGAACCGCATCGGGATCCGCGAGATCGCGTCCGTGCACCACGACCCACGGAACCACCGGGATTCCCGCCTGGAGGAGAAGCCGCTTGGTCACGTCCTTGTCCATGGTGACCGCGGCGCCGAGCACGCCGGCGCCCACGTAGGGTACGCCCGCCAGCTCGAGGAAGCCCTGCAGCGCACCGTCCTCGCCGCCCGTTCCGTGGATGATCGGAAAGATGACGTCGACCGGGCGGCGTCCCTCGGTCCCGCCGCCGACGCGCTCGATGGCGGACGTGCTCGCCTCCGCGGGAAGCGCACTGCCCGCATCGCGCGCGATCTCCTCCGGGATCGTCCCGACGGATCCGATCCGCCAGCGGCCGTCCTGGCCGACCAGGATGGGCACGACCTCGTAGCGCGAGGGGTCGAGTGCCTTGAAGATGAACGACGCCGAGGCGATCGACACCTCGTGCTCGACGGAGCGCCCGCCGAAGAGCAGCCCCACGCGCAGCTTGGACATGCGTCCCCCCCTCGCGCCCATCATAGTCTGCCCCGGACGCGGCCGCTTGACCGTGCCAGGGGGTCTCCGTACCCTCGCGCCGTGTCCCCCATCCCGTCGGAACTGCAGCGGAAAGACGAGGAGCTCGCCAGTGGCCTGCGGCGCGCCGGGCGCGTCATCGTGGCCTTCTCGGGCGGGGTGGACTCGAGCTATCTGGCGCTCTCGGCGCACCGCACCCTCGGCGAAGGTGCCCTGGCGGTGACGGCGGTCTCGCCCTCCTATCCCGCCAGCCACCGGGAGATGGCGGAGCGGATCGTGCGCGACTTCGGGATTCCGCATCGCTTCGTCGAGACGCGCGAGATGGACAATCCGGAGTACCGCGCCAACGCGCCGGACCGCTGCTACCACTGCAAGAGCGAGCTCTTCGACGTGCTGGACCGCCTCGCCGCGGAGAGCGGCTTCGACGCGGTCGCGTACGGGGTCAACGTCGATGACACCGGCGACTTCCGGCCGGGCCATCGGGCCGCACGCGAGCACCGGGTGCTCTCCCCCTTCCTCGAGGCCCGGCTCGGCAAGGAGGAGATCCGCGCGCTCTCCCGCGATGCCGGGCTCCCCACGGCGGACCTGCCCGCGTCGGCCTGCCTGTCGTCGCGACTGCCCTACGGAACCGAGGTGACACCCGAGCGGCTCGACCAGGTGGAGGCGGGAGAGGCCGCACTCCGCGCGCTCGGCTTCCGCCAGGTGCGCCTCCGCCATCACGGCGAGCTGGCGCGGGTCGAGATCGATCCCGCGGAGCTGGCGCACGGAATCGATCCCGCCACGAGCGCGAAGATCGTGGCCGCCATCAAGCCGCTCGGCTTCCGCTACGTGGCGCTCGATCTCGAGGGCTATCGGAGCGGCTCGCTCAACGAGGTGCTCTTCCTCCACGCGCCCCGCGACGAGGTCTGAGCGCGTGCAGATGCCGGTGGAGTGCGCGGGGGTGCCCCGCGACCTGGGCGTCGCCCAGGGTCTGGAGCTGGCCTGGCCGATCCGCTTCGAGGTGGGCGCGAGCCGCGCCGTCGACGCGTTCCGGCTGCGCCTTCGCGACGATCTGGAGCGTCTCGACCGCGACCTCTGGTGTCACCATCCACAGCTCGCCGAGCGCATGCGAGGGATGGCCGTGGCGGCCCGCGCCTCGCGACGCGGGCTGATCGATGCCCTGGCGCGCGCGGCGCGTGAGCCCGGCCCGGGACTCGCCCTGGCCGTCGCGCGGGACGGACATGCTCCGCTCCTGGTGCGCACCTTCCCGGGCGGCCGCGAGGCCGATCGCCCCGCGCTGCGGCTCGACAAGCCCGAGGCCGGCATCGCGGCGCTCGTCGCCGCCCCCGCGTGGCTGCCGACCTCTGTATGCGGCGTGAACACGGACGGTCTGGCGGTGGCCGTCTCCGAGCCCGAAGCGCCGGCTGCCGAGGACGAACGCTTCCAGGCTCCTCCCCTCGTGCTGGTGGGCGACTGCCTGCAGCGCTTCTCGACGGTGGAGGGCGCACTGAGCTGGTGCGAGCGCCGCCCGACGGGAGGTGCGGCGCTCATCGTCGCCGCCGACGCCGGGGGCGCCCTCGGCGGCATCCACTGCGTGGCGGCCGGACGCGAGCGCGTCGAGCCCGTGGACGGCGCCATCGTGAGCGGCACCTCCGCTGCGGCCGGCGCCATCGTGAGCGGCACCTCCGCTGCAGCCGGCGCCATCGTGGCGGCCTGCCGAGAAGCCGCGGGTGCCACCCCCGAAGACGTCGCCTGCGCCGCCTCGGAGGCCGCCTCCGGCGCCCTCGCCCTCGTGCTCGACCCGGCGTCCGGGACGCTCCACGCGTCGGAAGCCTCGATGGCGCCGATCGCCTTTCGGGTGGAGGGCGGCTGAGGGCGGACGCCGCCGGCCTCCGGCCTCAGGTCGCGGGCTGGAACTTCGAGGGGGCCTCGCTGCCCGCGCCCGTCTCGCACAGGGTGACGGCCCGGACCGGGTCGTCGGTGACCGCCATCAGGGCGCGGTGCTCGGGGCGCACGAAACCCGCGTCGATGGCCCGCTCGATCCAGTCGAGCAGCGGATCGAAGTAGCCATCGGTGTTCAGCAGGACGATCGGTCGCCGGTGGAACCCGAGCTGCCGGAACGAGAGCATCTCCGAGAGCTCCTCGAGGGTGCCGAGCCCGCCGGGCAGGGTGATGAACGCGTCCGCATGTCCGTCGAGACCCGCCTTGCGGGCCCGCATGTCGTCGACGCTCTCCATCTCGACGCCCGGATGGTGGACGTCTCCCCGGTCGATGAAGTCGCGCAGGATGACACCCTGTACGTCACCGCCCACGGCCAGCGCTGCGTCGGCTACGGCGCCCATCAGGCCGATCCTCGCACCGCCGTACACCAGCACGTGACCGCGCCGCGCGATCTCGTTCCCCAGCGCGGCTGCCGCCGAGACGAACGGCTCGCCGGAGCGCCGGCTCGACCCGCAGTAGACGGTGATGCGCACCGTCGTCGTCGCGCTAGCGGCGCCCGCCGCGCCCGCCGCGTCCGCGCCGGCGCGGCCTGCCGCCGCCCCGGCCTCCCTTGCGGGGGCGGTCGTCGTCGCGCGGTCGCTCGGGCGCCTCTGAGCGGTCGCCGGCCTCCGGCTCCACCACCGACGTCTGCGGCCGGTGCTCGCGCAGGTAGGCTGCCAGGATCGCGGCCAGGTCGCGCAGGGTCTCCGGAGTCGACGCCATCTCCTTGGCGATGGGAACCAGGCGGTCGATCTTGAACGAGCGCTCGGCCTCGGGGATCAGGCGCATCTCCTGCTCGACCTTCACCATCAGGCGCTCGCGCAGGGTGTCGAGGATCTCGCCGTCCTTGGGGATCTTGCGCTCGTTGATCTTGATCTTGTTGACGTTCTGCAGGTACTTGAAGTTCCCGATGTCGAGGCCCGAGATCAGGCTGATCGCGGTCCCCGCCTTGCCCGCGCGGCCCGTACGCCCGGTGCGGTGCACGTAGACCTCCGGCGAATCGGGTGCGGAGTAGCTGATGACGTGGGTGAGCTGCGAGATGTCGATTCCGCGAGCGGCCACGTCGGTGGCCACCAGGAAGCGCAGCTCGCCGGCCTTGATCCGTCCCATCACCTCCTCGCGCGCGTTCTGCGCCAGGTCGCCCTGGATCTGGTCGGCGTCGAAGCCCTTCTTGCGCAGGTAGGTCGTGACGAAGCGGACGTCGTCCTTGGTGTTGCAGAAGATGATCGCGCTCTCCGGGTCTTCGATCTCCAGGATCTTGACCAGGTTGGCGTCCTTCTCCTGTGCCGTGGTGACGATGAACTGGTGCTCGATCTCGGCCGGCGCGATCTGGCCCTCGGAGAGGGTCACGAACTCCGGCTCCGTGAGGAAGACGCGCGAGAGCGAGCGCACCTTCTCGGGAATCGTCGCGGAGAAGAGGCAGGACTGGCGGTCCTGCGGCACGTACCTCTGGATCTCGCGCATGTCGGGCCAGAAGCCGAGGGAGAGGAGCTCGTCGGCCTCGTCGAACACGAGGATCTTCAGGTGCGAGAGATCGAGCCGGCCCGCCTGCAGGTGGTCCAGCATGCGGCCCGGGGTGCCGACGACGACGTGGGCACCGGCGGCGAGGCCGTCGTTCTGGGCGCCGTAGCCGACCCCGCCGTAGACCGGGAGCGTGCGCACCCCCCGGTGGCGACCGAGGGCTTCGACCTCCACCGCCACCTGGTTGGCGAGCTCGCGCGTCGGGAGCATCACCAGCGCCTGGGTCTCGGCCAGCTCGGTGTCGACCTCGGCGGCGATCGGCACGCCGAAGGCGCCGGTCTTGCCGCTCCCCGTGCGGGCCTGCACGATGAGGTCGCCGCCCGAGCGCATGATCGGAATCACGCGGGCCTGGACGGGCATCGGCTCGGACCAGCCGAGGTCGCGGATGCCGGCCTGGATGTCGTCGGGAAGCTCTTCGAAGAGCGAGGCTTGGGGAGATTCGTCGTCCATGAAGGCGGCGAAGCTATCCCCCCGGGCAGGGTGCCGCAAGCGCGGGGGCTCCCCGGGGGCCCCGGTGCTAGCTTCCCCGCCATGTCCCGGATCACGCGCGAGGAGGTGGAACGCATGGCCGAACTCGCCCGGCTCTCCCTCGGTGACGCGGAGATCGAGGGACTGACCAGCGATCTCGACACCATTCTCGACTACGTCGAGGCGCTGCGCGGGGTGGACACGACCGACGTCGAGCCCACGGCCCACGCCCTCCCGCTCGCGACACCCTTTCGTGACGACGTGGCCGAAGCCGGACTCGATCCCGAGAGCGCGCTTCGCAACGCGCCCGCTGCGTCGGGCGACACCTTCGTGGTGCCCAAGGTGATCGAGGGCGGCGAGGCCTGATCCGGTGACCGAGTCCCTCGGAACCGCCTCGGAGATGCGGGAGGCCCTCGCGTCCGGTCGGACGTCCTCCGTCGAGCTGGTGGAGGGCTCCCTGGAGCGCGCGCAGGCGAGCGCGTCGAACGCATTCGTCGGTCTGCGCGCGGAAGCGGCTCGCGCCGAAGCCGCGGGGGCCGACGCGCGGCGCGCAAACGGGGACGTGCGCTCCGCGCTGGACGGCATCCCGGTGGCGCTGAAGGACAACATCGCCGTGGCCGGCGAGCCCTGCGGCTGCGCCTCGCGCATCCTCGAGGGCTACGCGTCCCCCTACGACTCCACCGCCGCGGCGCGCCTGCGCGCGGCGGGCGCGATCGTGGTCGGTCGCACCAACATGGACGAGTTCGCCATGGGCTCCTCCACCGAGAACTCGGCGGCCGGTCCGGCCCGCAATCCCTGGGACCCCGAGCGGGCGCCCGGGGGATCCTCCGGCGGCTCGGCCGCGTCCGTCGCGGCGGGCATCGTGCCCGTCGCCTTCGGGAGCGACACGGGCGGCTCGATCCGCCAGCCCGCGTCCCTCTGCGGGGTGACCGGCGTCAAGCCCACCTACGGCAGGGTGTCGCGCTACGGGCTGGTGGCCTTCGCCTCCTCCCTGGACCAGATCGGTCCCTTCGCGCGCACCAGCGCCGACGCGGCTGCCGCGCTCGAGGTGATCGCCGGCCACGACCCGCGCGACTCGACCAGTCTGCCCGATCCCGTGCCGCCCTACGCGGACGCGCTCGACGGCGACGCGTCGGGACTGGTGATCGGGCTTCCCCGCGAGTACTTCGTCGAGGAGGGCGTCGATCCGGAGGTCCTGGCCTGCGTGCGCGAGGCCGTGACCGAGCTGGAGAAGGCGGGCGCCAGCACGCGGGAGATCTCGCTGCCCCACACCGCACACGCCATCGCCACCTACTACCTGGTGGCCAACGCCGAGGCGTCCAGCAACCTGTCGCGCTTCGACGGGGTGCGCTTCGGGCTGCGTGCCGACGGCCGGGGGCTCTCGGAGCTCTACCGGAAGACCCGTTCCGAGGGATTCGGTCCCGAGGTGAAGCGCCGGATCCTGCTCGGCACCTACGTGCTCTCGGCCGGCTACTACGACGCCTACTACCGGAAGGCGCAGCAGGTGCGCACGCTGATCCGTCGGGACTTCGAGCAGGCCTTCGCGCAGTGCGACCTGATCGCCACGCCCACGGCGCCGGAGGCGGCCTTCCGGATCGGGGAGCGCAGCGACGATCCGCTGCGCATGTACCTGTCGGACGTGTACACCGTGTCGGCGTCGCTGGCGGGGATCTGCGGCCTCTCGACGCCTTGCGGACTCCCAGGAGGCCTGCCGGTCGGTCTCCAGCTCCTGGCCCCCGCCCTCGGGGAGCCCGTGCTCTTCCGGGCGGCCGACGCCTACGAGCGGCGGACGGACTGGCACGCCCGACGGCCGGGGGAAGGCTCGTGAGCTTCGAGCCCGTCATCGGACTGGAGGTGCACGTCCACCTCAAGACCGCCTCGAAGCTCTTCTGTCGCTGTCCGGTCCGCTACGGGACCGACCCCAACCATCAGGTCTGTCCCGTCTGTCTCGCGCTGCCGGGTGCCCTCCCCGTCCTCAACCGGCGCGCGGTCGAGCTGGCCGTGCGCATGGGGCTGGCCGTCGGCGGCAGCGTCAACCCGCGCTCGGTCTTCGCGCGCAAGAACTACTTCTATCCCGATCTGCCCAAGGGCTACCAGATCTCCCAGTTCGAGGAGCCCCTGGTCAGTGGCGGAGCGGTTCCGGTCGCCCTCGACGGCGCCGAGCCTCGCGAGATCCGGCTCACGCGCATCCACATGGAGGAAGACGCCGGGAAGTCGGTGCACGGAGAGTGGGAACGGGCGGACGAGTCCCACATGGACCTGAACCGTGCCGGCGTGCCCCTGATCGAGATCGTGAGCGAGCCCGAGATCCGCTCGTCCGCCGAGGCGAGCGCCTTCCTGCGCTCCCTGCGTGCGATCCTGCGCTACGCGGGCGTCTCCGACGCGGACATGGAGAAGGGCCAGATGCGCTGCGACGTCAACCTCTCGCTGCGTCGGGAAGGGAGCGACACCCTGGGCACGCGCACCGAGACGAAGAACCTGAACTCCTTCCGCTCCGTCGAGGGTGCCATCGCCGCGGAGATGGCCCGGCAGGCCGAAGTCCTGGACGAAGGCGGCGAGGTCGTCCAGGCGACCATGCTCTTCGACGCGGAGCGCGGGACCACCCATGTGATGCGCATCAAGGAGAACTCGGACGACTACCGGTACTTTCCCGACCCGGACCTGATCCCCCTCGATCTCGATCCGGAATGGATCCACGAGGTTCGCGCCGCGCTTCCCGAGCTGCCGGAGAGCCGCCGCGCGCGCTTCGAGTCGGAGCTCGGACTGTCCGCCGGCGATGCGCGAACGCTCACCGAGAGCCGGACGCTGGCGGACTTCTTCGAGGCGGCGAGCGCCGCGCACGGCTCGGCCCGCACCGTCGCGAACTGGCTCGTGCGGGACGTCGCCTCGATCCTGAAGGAGCGTGAGGGGTCGATCGAGGACAGCGCGCTCGAGGCGGACGCGTTCGCCGCGCTGCTGGGCCTGGTGGACGAGGCCCGCGTCACGGCCAGGAGCGCGCGTGAGATCCTGGAGGTGCTCGTCGAGCAGGGGGGCGATCCCGAGGCGCTGGTGCGCGAGCGGGGGCTCGAGGCGGTCTCGGACGCCGGCGTTCTCGAGTCGGCGGCGGACGCGGTCCTGGCCGAGAATCCCGAGATGATCGAGCGCTGGCGCGGCGGGGACAAGAAGGTCCTCAACTTCCTGATGGGCCAGGTGATGAGGCAGACTGCCGGAAAGGCCGACCCGGCGGCGGTGCGCGAGATCCTGGCGCGCAAGATGGAGAGCTGAGGATGGTGAAACGCCTCCTGATCGGGCTGGTCGTGCTCTGTGGGATCCTGGTGATCGGGGCGGCCCTGCTGGTCCCGCGCCTGGTTTCGAGCGATGCGGCGCGCCACCGGATCACCAAGGTGGTACGCGGCGCGACCGGTCGCGAGTTCGTGTGGCGCGATCTCGACGTGCGCATCCTGCCGGCGCGCATGGTGCTCTCGGAGGCCCACCTGGCCGGCGCGACTCCCGAGGATCCGGCCTTCGCGGAGGCGCGCTCGATCTCGCTGCACCTCTCGCTGCTGCCGCTCCTGGCGGGCGCGGTCGTGGTGGACTCGCTGGTGATCGATGGGGCCACGGTCCGACTCCTGCGCACCGAGGACGGCATCGCCTGGCCCCGGCCTCCGGAGAGGGAGCGCGTCGAGCCGGAAGAGCCCCGGGATCCTCACGCGCCGAGGAAGCCGCGCGACCGGCGCGACCCGCAGCTCGCCGTGCGGCGCGTGGACCTACGCGACGTGCGTGTGGTCCTCGACGACCGTGCGGTGAGCCCCCCGGTGACCTGGGATCTGTCGCAGCTCAGCGGGCACGCCGAGTCCGAGGACTGGGAGGGGACCGCGATCCGGATCGACCTGGCGGGGCGCCTGGCCGAGACGGGCTCGCTCGAGGCTTCGGGCTACGCGAGCGCCGACCGCTCGGTGCAGCTCTGCCTGGACCTGGACGGGATCTCGCTGCAGCCGTTCCGCTCCTATCTCGCCGACGGCCAGGACCTGGCCGGCGACGTGAGCGGGCGGGTCCATCTGCGCGGCGCCGCGGGCGCGCTCGGCCGCCTCGGCGTCGCGTTGACGGTGAAGGGAGCCGCCTTCGACCTGGACGAGATCCGCACTCGGGGAGACGTCGAGATCGGCGCCGATCTGTCCGGTCCTCCGTTCGAGGGGCCCTTCCAGATCGATGCGACCGAGGCGGACTTCGAGGCGGGGAGCTCGCTGGGCTTCACCAAGCCGTCGGGGATGGCGGCCGTGGCCGCCGGGCGCCTGGTGCCCGACGCCGAGGGCTACGGATTCGACGCCGTGCAGGTGGACATCGGCGAGGGAGCCGCGCTGCCCGAGACGTCCGATCCGTGCGCGGGCGATCGGACGCCGTGAGCGACGCCTGGTTCACCCTGCGCTGGCAGGACGGCGCGGTCGTCATGCTGGATCAGCGACGCCTTCCGGCAGAGGAGACCTACCTCACGCTGACCAGCGTGGAAGAGGTGGCGTGTGCCATCGAGGATCTCGCCGTGCGAGGCGCCCCGGCGATCGGCTGTGCGGCCGCCCTCGGCATGGCGCTGGCCGCCCGCGAGAGTCGTGCGCACAGCGGCACCGAGCTGCACGCCGATCTGGCCTCCGCGGCCGAGCGTCTGGCCCGGACCCGCCCCACCGCCGTCAACCTCTTCTGGGCGCTGGGCCGGATGCGCTCGGTGGCCGATCGGGTCTGCTCGGGAGACGACGTCGAAGCCGCGCGCGGCGAGCTCCTCGCCGAAGCGGAGAACCTGGTCGAGCAGGACGTGGCGGTCTGCCGCGCGCTGGGAGACGCCGGCGTCGAGATCGTGTGCGACGGCGCCCGCGTCCTGACTCACTGCAACGCCGGAGCGCTGGCCACCGCGGGCTGGGGAACCGCCCTTGGCGTGGTGCGATCGGCCGTGGCCGCTGGCCGTCGTGTCGAGGTGCTGGCCGACGAGACGCGTCCCTTCCTGCAGGGCGCGCGCCTCACGGCGTGGGAGCTGGCGCGCGATCGGATCCCGGTCACCGTGATCACGGACAACATGGCCGGACACCTGATGGCGCGGGGCGAGGTGGATCTGGTCGTGGTCGGAGCGGACCGCATCGCGGCGAACGGCGACGTGGCCAACAAGATCGGTACCTACCCGGTGGCGCTCCTGGCGAGGGAGCACGGGATTCCCTTCTACGTCGCGGCGCCCCTCTCGACGATCGACCTCGATACCGCCGACGGATCCGAGATCCCGATCGAAGAGCGTGGATCGGCAGAAGTCACGCACCTGGCGGGTCAAGCGCTGATTCCCGAAGGCGTTCCCGTGAGGCACCCGGCCTTCGACGTGACCCCGGCGCGTCTGGTCTCGGGCATCGTCACCGAGCGCGGGATCGCCAGGGCACCCTACGCCGAAACCCTGAGGTCCCTCTTCACGCCCGGGTGACGATCGTCACTCGCGTTCCGCGCGTGTTCTGCCGATAGGCAGGGACCATGCAAACCGTTCTCTGCGTCGACGACGATCGGAACCTCTGCCGAATCATCGCCAAGGCGCTGGAGGGCGAGGGGTACCGCGTCCGCACGGCCCACGACGGCGACAGCGCGCTCGAGACGTTCCACGCCGAGTCGCCGGATCTCGTGCTCCTCGATCTCCTGCTCCCCGGCCGCGATGGATTCGAAGTGCTGGGTGCCATCCGCGAGCGTCCGTCGGACGACGCCAAGGTGCCCGCGCTGCTCATCTCCGGCTGCTCCAAGACGCCGGCGTACGAAGACAAGGCGGGCGCACTGGGCGTCGATGCCTTCCTCACCAAGCCCGTTCCCCTGGACGTCCTGCTGGAGCAGGTCCGCACGTCGCTGGCCGGCGCCCGGACCCCCGAGGTCGAGGCGGCCTCTCGCAAGGCCCCGAAGATCCTCGACGGCACCCTCGAAGAGCTCCCCTTCCCGGCGCTCCTGAACCATCTGCACGGTCTGCGCGCGACCGGCGCGCTGGTCCTGAAGTGCGGCAAGAAGCAGAAGGGCCTGCAGTTCCGCGACGGCCGGCCGGTGGGCGTGCGCTCCAACCAGGTGGGCGAGTGTCTCGGCAACCTGCTGGTGCGCATGGGCCGCATCGACCGCGACGTGCTCCAGGAGTCCCTGCGCCGGATGAGGAAGGGAGAGGGGCTCCAGGGCGACATCCTGGTGGCGATGGAGGTGCTCTCGGAGGACGAGGTCACCAATGCGCTGCGCGTGCAGGCGGAGGAGAAGCTCTTCGAGGTCTTCGAGTGGGCCGAGGGATCGTTCCAGTTCCGCCGCGACAGCCGCCTGAAGGGAGCGAGCACGCTCGGTCTGGAGCGGAAGCCCGCATCGATCATCGTGAGCGGCGTGACCAGCCGCTTCCCGATCCAGCGCATCGACGCCGAGCTGCGCGCGCACAGCGGCGCCATGGTCGTCGCCGGCGAGAGCCCCTACTACCTGTTCCAGGACGTCACCCTCGAGAGCTCCGCCCAGAAGCTCCTCGAGCGCCTCACGCGGGGTGTGCCCGTCGACGAGCTGCTCCAGGCGGACGACACCTCGCGCCGGATGCTCTACGCGCTCCTCTGCACCCAGATGGTGCAGGTGCGCGAAGGCGCGCCGCACGAAGTGGAGGCGGCACAGGCGGCCGATGCCATCGCGGCGGCGCGCGCGCGGCTCCAGTCCGTGCGCGGACCCGAGCCGGATCCGCAGGAGGAGTGGGTGCGCGGAGAGCTGGCGTCGATCGCCGAGCGGATCCGGGGCAAGGACCACTACGGCGTGCTCGGCGTGTCCGAGAACCCCAACGACGAAGAGGTGCGCGAGGCCTACGTGCACCTGGCCAAGCGCACGCATCCCGACCGCTTCAGCAACGCGGGCGACGCGGTTCGGCGTCTCGCCGAGGAGATCTTCGGTCGCGTCTCCCAGGCGCACGAGTCGCTGGCGGATGCACGGGCGCGGGAGGCGTATCGGCTGCAGCTCGCACGAGGTGCGCGCCGTGAAGAGGAGCTCGAGGAGGGCCGGCGCGCGTTGGCTGCGGAGAAGGAGTTCCAGAAGGGGCTCGGGTTCCTCAAGGCGCGCCGTCACAACCCGGCCTTCGAAGCGTTCAAGGAGTCGGTGGAGCTCTATCCCAAGGAGGGCGAGTACCTGGCCTACCTCGGGTGGACCCGCTTCCTGTCGGCCCAGTCGGATCGCGAAGCCCGCAGGGAGGCGGTGAAGGCCCTCAAGCAGGCGATCAAGCTGGCACCCGACAGTGAAAAGCCCTACCTGTTGCTCGGCCAGCTGTACAAGGCCTGCAACGCGGAAGAACAGGCCGAGCGCATGTTCATGAAGGCCGTGCAGCAGAAAGCGGATTGCGTCGAGGCGCTCCGCGAGCTGCGGCTCATCAACCTCCGTCGCGAGAAGCAGAAGAGCTTGGTTCGGAGGCTGCTGCGTCGCTAGCCCGCGGCGGTCGCCCGACCGACGGGGAGATCGCATGAGCGCAGGGGTGACCGGCGAGAAGATCTGGCTCGATGGCGAGCTGGTGGATTGGGACCGTGCCCAGGTGCACGTCCTGACCCACACCCTCCACTATGGGCTGGGCGTCTTCGAGGGCATCCGCTCCTATCTCACCGGCGACGGCCGGTCGGCCGTCTTCCGTCTGGAGGAGCACGTGCGGCGGCTGTTCGAGTCCGCCCACATCAACCTGATGGAGATCCCGTTCGGCCGCGAGCAGGTGTGCGAGGCGATCATCGAGACCCTGCGCGCCAACCGACTGGAAGAGGGGTACATCCGTCCGCTCGTCTTCATCGGAGACGGTGCGATGGGGCTGAACCCCGCCGACAACCCGATCCGCCTGGCGATCATCGCCTATGCGTGGGGCAAGTACCTGGGCGAGGAGGGCATGGAGCGCGGGATTCGCGCCAAGGTCTCCACCTACGCGCGTCACCACGTGAACGCCAAGATGACCAAGGGCAAGACCTGCGGCGACTACGTGAACTCGATCCTCGCCAAGCGCGAGGCGCTGCTCGACGGCTACGATGAGGCGATCATGCTCGATGGCCAGGGGCTCGTGGCCGAAGCCAGCGGCGAGAACCTCTTCGTGGTCCGGCACGGGGAGCTTCGCACGCCGCCCCTGGCGAACGTGCTGGAGGGGCTCACCCGCGACACGGTGATGACCCTCGCCCACGAGAAGGGGATCCCCGTCGTCGAGCGAGCGATCACGCGCGACGAGCTCTACGTCGCCGACGAGCTCTTTCTCACCGGAACGGCGGCGGAGGTCACTCCCATCCGCGAGGTCGACCGGCGCGCCATCGGCGCCGGCGCCCGCGGTCCGGTGACCCGGGCGTTGCAGTCCGCCTTCTTCGACGTGGTGGCCGGCCGCGACCGCAAGCACGAGGACTGGCTGACCTACCTCTGACGCCTCCCCGAGGCGTGTTCAGGGACGGGAGTCCAGGATCGTGCGGTAGTGCGAGCGCGCCTCGGCGATGGCGCGGAGCAGGGCATCGCGGTTGCGGCGCAGGTGCTCGGCGTCCACCCCATCGCTGTAGGGGAGGAAGTCCCAGATCGTCTGGTCGTCGATTCCGCCGGGGCCGTCCTCCAGGCGGGCCTCGAGAGCGGCCAGCCGGGCGAGCGCCTCCTCGGCGTGGGGCTTCGCCCGCTGGCGGGCGAAGCCCGCGGGCGTCGAAGCCACCTGCACCCACACCGCTGCGGTATGGGCCGCGCTGGGTCGTACCCAGCCGCGCGATTCGTGGAACTCGATCTGACGGGCCACGGCCTCGGTGAAGTTCGCGATGCGGACGGCGAACCAGTCCACCACGGGACCGGAGGGCAACGGCTCGATGGGCACCGCACCCTTCTTGTCGCCGCGCACCCGCAGGGCCCACCAGCCCGAGGCTTCGATCTCCGTGACGAGCTCGAGGCGCAGCTCACCCGGACCGGCCGGTGTCGCGCCCTCGTGGACGATCTCGCCGTTGCGGATCAGCTCGACGCGGCCCGGGTCGTCGCGCTCCGGATCGAACCAGACGCGACCCTCGACCACGACCCGGCGGGGCGAGGGAAGGCGCAGCTCCTCGCCGACCCCCGCACCGCCGACGTGGAGGTCGAGGAGGGGGCCGTTGGTCACGAAGGTGCGCCCGCGGACCACCGCGTCGCGCATGGCCTGCCGGCTCGGAGGGCCGTGGCTGCGGACGTAGAAGCGCTCGCCACCCGGGACGCTCCAGGGGCCGCAGGGGAAGTCGGTGCCTGCCGTCGGGGCGATGGGGAAGCCCAGATCGAGAAGCCCGTACCACACGTCGTAGTGCGGCCACGCGAACTGGAGCACTTCGACGAAGTGTACGAGGCCGCGGGGCGCGTCGATCGCCAGCCCGTCCTGGGCGGGTCCCACTCCCCAGTGGGCGAAGCCGGGCACGCCGTTGGCTTCCCTGGCGGCGCGGAAGGTGTTCTCGTAGACGATGTACGTGTCGCGCAGGTCGACCGGTGCGTCCGCGCCGAGGGTGATCGTGTGGCCCAGGAAGTGGGTGCGGGGGTGCTCCTGCCCGGAGACGAGCAGCGTATCGCCGCGCCGGTACTCGCCGGCCGCGCCGAAGGCGTGCTGGGGCGTGACCGTGAGCTGGTCCACGGTTCCCATCTGCAGCAGGTTGGCCACGTGCAGATCCTCCGCCTGCATCCAGGTGGCGATGCGCTCGTCGTCTTCGGGGGTCCGCCGGGTGATGTGCACGTGGTCGTCGACGCTCCACCAGCCGCGGGCGGGCATGTCGATCCAGCGTTCGAGGGCCAGGTCGAGCCGGGACGCCTCGCCGGGACGCACCTCCACCTCGGCCCGCGCGATGCGGTACTCGATTCCCTTGAAGGCGCGCACCGTGTAGCGCCCCGCTGGTAGCGAGAGGGTCGCCGTGCCCGCGGAGTAGAACTGCTCGCTGCCCGTCTCGCGGTTGAAGAGCCGGTCGGAGGTGCTGAGGGGGCCGCGCAGCCACTCGGGAAGGGGTGCGCTGGAGCACTCGAAGTGGAGGGTGAGAGCGTCGGCGGCGGCCTGGGCCTCCCCGTCTTCGTCGAGCACCTCGATGCGCGCGGGGACGGGCGCTCCCTGGACCAGGCTCCGGATGTGGAGCTCTCCGGTCTCTCCGGCGCCGCACCCGGCTGCGACGAGGAGCGCCAACGCCCAGGGGATTCGCACCCGGCGATGCTGCCACGAGCCGGGGCGTCGGCGCTACCGCCGCTACGGGTCCGCGCCGGGCGGCGATCCTCGTTCGCTACGGGTCCGCGCCGGGCGGCGATCCTCGTTCGCTGCGGGTCCGCGCCGGGCGGCGATCCCCGTTCGCTGCGGGTCCGCGCCGGGCGGCGATCCCCGTTCGATGCGGGTCCGCGCCGGACGGCGATCCCCGTTCGCTGCGGGTCCGCGCCGGGCAGGCGATCCTCGTTCGCTGCGGGTCCGCGCCGGGCAGGCGATCCTCGTTCGCTGCGGGGCGACCGGCAGCCGGCGCTATTCTGGCCCGATGTCCCGCGCGCGCATCTTCGTCCGCGAGGCGCGCTCGATCCTGACGCCCACGGGCGGGTACCTGTCCGGCTTCAGCCACACCCTGCAGGCCTACTCGGGCTGCGAGTTCTCCTGTCGCTACTGCTATGTGCGCGAGATGATGCCTCAGCGCACCAGTCCGGAGCGGTTGCCCTGGTCCGCCTGGATCGCCCCCAAGAAGAACGCCCCCGAGCTGCTGGCCCGGGTCGCCGAGCGGGGCGGCCTCGACGACGCCCGCATCTTCTGCTCGTCGGTAAGTGATCCCTACACCCCGCTGGAGCGGCACATGGGGTTGACCCGCGGCTGCCTCGAGGTGATGGCGCGGCGGCCGCCGCTGGCGCTGGTCGTCCAGACGCGAAGCCCATTCGTGGCGCGCGACGCGGATCTCCTGGCCCGCATCCCGCGCCTGGTCGTCAGCATGACCGTGGCGACCGATGACGAGGCAGTGCGCCGCGCCCTGGAGCCGAATGCGCCCTCGACGGCGCTGCGCCTCGGCGCCCTGCAGCGCCTGCAGCAGGCAGGTGTGCGCACCCAGGCGGCGCTCGCCCCCCTCCTGCCCTGCGATCCCGAGCGTCTGGCCCGGCTGCTCGACCCCTGGGTCCAGCGCGTGGTGGTCGACGACTTCTTCCGCGGCGACGGTGCGGGAGGGCGGCGGAGCCGCGTCGCGCTGGAGCAGCTCCGAGTGCTGGGTCACGGCGACTGGGCCGAGCCCGGCTACGCCGACGCGGCCGTGGAGACCCTGCGGCGGGTGCTTGGAGCAGAGCGCGTGCTCGTCTCCCAGTCCGGCTTCAACGAGCTGGACTGGGTGGCGGCCGGCTGAGGGCCCGCACGGGCGGGACCGTTGCGGGCGGCTCCGTGCCCACCGGCAACTCGTGCGCAGCTCGCCCGGCCTTCGGTCAATCCTGACGTCCGATGTGCCGAAGACACACCCGCAATGCTGTACGAGCTGGGGCTCCTGTTCACGATCGCGGTCTGCGGCTGGCTGGCGCTCGATCCCTTCCTGTCGGCAGGCCGAGGCAGGAGCTACGCCCTGGGTGCGATGGCGGTCTGCGCCGCGATCTGGTCGGGCGCGGAGCTGCTGCTCCAGAACACGAGCGACGCGCGGGAGGTGTGGATCCTGCGCCGGGCGCTCTACCTGGGCGCGATCTTCCTTCCCGTCTCCTGGTTCTGGCTGGCCCTGCAGGCATACCGCGGCGTGGGCCGCCGCGGGAGCAGCTGGCTGGCGGCCCTCTGCGTCGTGCCCAGCGCCTTCTTCTACTCGAGCCTGTTCTGGGCGCCCGACGCCTACAACCTGTACGAGGAGGGGGGGGTCACGCGGGGTCCGCTCTTCCTCGGCAACCTGGTCTGGAGCTGGCTGCTGATCGTCTCGGGGGTCGCCTGCTTCGCGGCCGTGGCGCGGCGGCTGCGGCACGCGAGCAGTGGTGCCTTCCTCGCACTCAGCACGGGGAGCGCGGTGCCCCTGGTGGGGAACGCTCTCTACCTGGCCGGAATGGTGGGCCCTCTCGACCCGACGCCGATCCTGCTGGGGCTCGGCGGGCTGCTGCTGCGCGCCGGCGTGGTCGACGCGGGGCTGGCCTCCCACCTTCCCTTCGGACGCGGCGATCTCCTCGATCAGCTCGACGCGGGAGTGCTCGTCTCCGACATCTCGGGCGAGGTCGTGGTGGCCAATCCGGCAGCGCATCGGCTGCTCCGCGAGCCTCGCCTGCTCGGTGGGGAGCTCGACGCCCTCCTGGACCAGGCGCTCCGCCATCCGGACCGCAGCATCGAGGTGCGCCGCTTCCCGCTCGAGACGGGAATGGGCGTCGTGGGGACCGGCGCGATCCTGACGGACCGCACCGGGGCGGAGCGGGCTGCGCGTCGCCTCCAGCTTGCGGCACGGCTGGAGACGGTGGGCTTCCTCACCGCGGGGATCGCCCACGAGGTGAACAACCCGCTCGCGTGGATTCGCAGCAACCTGTCACAGCTCGACGATCTGGCCCGCAAGATCGCTTCGGACGAGATGATCCGGCGGGTGGGCGGACCCGTCTGCCTGAGCGTCGACGAAGCCGAGCAGGTGATCGCCGAGACCCGCGAGGGCGTCGAGCAGATCGCCGACCTGGTGGACCGGCTTCGCTCGTTCGCTCGCCAGGATGCGGGCAGCGACGAGGTGCGTCCGGTCTCCTTCGAGCGCGTCGCAGAGCGCGCGGCCGAGATGGCACGGGTGGGCTTCGGGCCAGACGCGATCCGCATCGACGCCGCTCCCTCTCCGCCTGTGGCGGGAATCGAGACGCAGCTGATCCAGATCGTCCTGAACCTCCTCGTCAACGCGCTCCAGGCGAGTGACGACGAGCCCGACATCGACGTCGTCATCGGGCCCAGGGCGCCCGGCGTCCTGCTCGAGGTGTGGGATCGCGGCAGCGGGATCTCCGACGAGGCGCTGCCCCACCTCTTCGACCCGTTCTTCACGACCAAGCCGCCGGGCAAGGGAACCGGCCTGGGCCTGTCCCTCTCCTACGACCTGGCGCGCCAGCACGGCGGGCGCCTCTCGGCGGACCGCCGTGAGGGAGGCGGCGCCGTATTCCGGCTGTGGATCCCTGCCGCGGAGGAGGGAGAGCCGGCCGCCGCACCCGAAGGGGGCGCCTAGACGTCGCGCAGCCGCGCGGAGAGCCGGGCCGCCATCGCTGCCAACGCCTCGGGGTCGCCCCGGGCCCGGCCGTGGAACCCCATCGGGTCACCGGCGCGCCTCGGAATCAGGTGCGTGTGGTAGTGGAAGACGGTCTGCCCTGCCGCCGCCCCGTTGGCCTGGTACACCGCCAGGCCGTCCGGAGCCAGCTCCTCGCGGATCGCCAGGGCCAGCCGGCGGGCGAGGGCCGACTCGGCGCGCACCGAGGCCTCGTCGATCTCGAAGAGGTTCTCGGCGTGGGCTCGGGGGATCACCAGGGTGTGTCCCTCGCTCACCGGGAAGAGGTCCATGAAGGCCAGGACGTGCTCGTCTTCCGCCACCCGGTGGGCCGGCGCTTCGCCGGCCACGATCGCGCAGAAGATGCAGGCGGGCATTCGGTCGTCGCAGTCCAGTCTAGATGGAGCCGGGCGCCGAGATGGCGGCGGGCAGGATCGTGGGCAGGCCCGGCGCGCTCCACAGGCCGTCGCCGTCGGCGTCCACGAAGATCGGGTTGCAGAAGGCGAAGGGCGTGAAGCCCGGTGCCACCGCGCTGTAGGGCTCGCGGGGCTCGGCCCACGTTTCGACGAACACGAAGCCGTCGCGTTCGAAGCGCAGCGGAACGGACAGGGTCTCGCCGGCGGTGATCGGGACGTTCGCGACCCGGTCGCCGTCCACGTACACGCTGACCCGTTCGACCGGAACCCAGGGGGCAGCCTCGACCGTGACCCGGAGCTCGGCCTCGCGAACCCGCGCGGTCTCGCCAGGGGCGGCGCCACCCATCGTCACGTCGAGGATCGGTCCGGTCGTGCCGCACAGGTGCCCGCTGCGCACCGCGCGTGCGAAGGCGGCCTCGTCGAGGGAGCCCGCGCGAGCGCCGGGCATGCGTACCAGGTTGCGGGGGAGCGCGACCGTGCGACGGCTCGTGTGGGTGTCGCTGTTGGCGGTCGCCGCGCGGAACTCGCCCTGCAGGAGGAACGAGAGCCAGTCCGCGCGCACCAGGCGATACTCCTCCATGTCGTTCCCATTGAGAAGCTCCATGGCGTGGAAATCGATGTCCCGCACCCCGCTCTCCGGATCCGGCTGGACGAGCGGCCGGTTGGGAGCGCGCGTCAGGGGTCGCCTGGGGTCGAGGGTGCTCCCCACCGACAGGTGGGTGAAGAAGCTGAGGTCGCTCCGCTCGCGGCTGCGCGGGTGGTTGAGCTGCACCAGGGCCGCCGGCTGGGCCTTGCCCAGCTCGGCGACCACCTCGCGCAGGCGGCGTCCCTCGTGGCGTGGCGTTCCGTCCCGGTAGCGGAGAGGCATCCGCCGCAGGGGCCATGCGTTGTAGTGGCCCGAGGTCCACGGCGTGGCTCCGCCGTGGACCGTGGTCGTGATTTCGGAGCCGATGACGGCGGCCATGCGTCCGGCCAGTCCCATCTCGCGTACGAGGGGTCCGTAGTCGCTCACCCGGTCGTGGTCGGTGGCCACCAGCACGTCCGCCCCTTCTGCGGCGAATCCCGCCAGGCGCAGGCGCATCGGCAGGGTCGAGTCGTCGCTGGGTTCGGCGTGGACGTGGAAGTCGGCGGACAGCCGGCCGCGCGTGTCGGGCACGCGCATCGGCGGGTCGATTTCGAGGTGGACCCGCTCGCCGGCGCCCGGAACGACCAGGCTGGCTTCGGTCACGGTGAACTCCGGACCGCGCGTGGCCAGGACCCGGTAGCGTCCGGGTGCGAGAAGGACGTCCATCGGATCGTCGGCCACGCCGCCCAGGAAGATCTGGTTCGTCTCGCCGCTGTCCAGGAACTCGCGGTCTCCGAAGCGCAGCACGATTCCGTCGCTGCCGAAGCGCGGGTCGGGTGTGCCATCGACCCCGAGGAAGACGAGGCGCGCCGGTGCGATCGGAGGCAGCGCGACGCGGGCCGGCACGCCCATCACCAGCGGCGCGAGCTCCGTGTCTCGTCCCTCGACGACCTCGATGCGCCGCTCCACTTCGCGTGCGTCCGGGCTGGTCGCACGCAGCACGTACTCGCCCGGGGGCAGGCGCAGGGCGAAGTTCCCGTCCTCGTCCGGACGGACGTCGGTCATGGGGGCACGGTCGGCGCGGATGGCGGCGATGCGCACCCCGGGATCGTCGACCCAGCCCGTCAGCCGGGGGGCGTCCCTCCAGATGCGATCGGTCACCGAGGAGACGTCCGAGCGGCCGCCGACCACGAGATGGCGCTCGTAGACGAGCGTCTCCCCGACCTGGAGGTCCATGAAGGGGAGCTGGGCCAGCTCGATCAACCCGATGCGTCCGCCTCCGAAGCGAAGGGCGTTCGAGAACACGCCCAGGATGGTGAAGTCGTCGCCATTGAGACCCATGGAAGGGAGCGACTCGCGCGTGCCGTCGCGCCGCACCCGGTAGGACGGGCCCAGGCGCAGGCCGTAGGAGATACCGGGCCTGGGCGCGCCGCCGGCGACCAGGACCTGGAGATCGGTCGTCTGGATGGCGCGCATCATCGTGAATACCCGGTCGGGATCGACGGGAGGGTGGCTCCACCCGATGTTGAGGGACGGGTCGGTGGTGTTGGCCGTGAAGGCCTGGAGGGAGGCGGTCCCGTGCAGCACCACGTCGCCGAACAGGAAGAACGCATCCCCCGGCTCGGTGCGCTCGACGCGGCTCGTGACGCGCATGCGTTCCGGCTCGTCTTCGTCGAGGGCATAGACCGTGCGGAAGCGCACGCCGGCCATCTCGCCCGCAGTCACGACCCGGGCTTCGCCATCCTCGACCTCGGTGAAGAGCTCGCTGGTCGGCGGGATGTTGCTGCGCGAGAAGTTGAAGAGCGACTGGAGCTGCACGAACTGGTCGTCGCCGCGTCCACAGTGCCCAAGGTCTACCAGGATGCCGCCGCGCTGGGAGAGGACCGTCTCGTGATCGGGATCGGCCAGCGCCGCGCAGAGCGTTCCGTTCGAGAGAGCCCAGTCTCCCAGACCCGCGATGGCGTCCGGTCCGCCCACCCGGCGCCGATGGGCGTTGGCGGCGCTGATCTGTCCGGCGAACAGCTCGGCCGCGGCGTCACCGACCGGAAGCAGCACGATCAGCAGCAGGGCGAGCGGTACGGCGCGCATCGCGCGCGAGCTTAGCGCGGACGCCCGGTGGGCTGCGGGGCCGACTGGCGGCGGGCTAACCTCGCCGCGTGGTGATGAGCCCGGATACCAGCGGAATCGCCGCCGATCTGCGCGAGCGCGACCGGCCCGGATTCGTCCTCTTCGAGCGCTTCGCCGAGCAGGCGGTCGGCGAGGCCATGCTGGACGAGGTCGTGGCCATCGCCCGGGACGCGGCCGCGGGCCGGGGCGTGGCGCCCGCGATCGTCATGAACGAGAGCCAGCCCGGCTTCAGCGGGGAGCTTCCCGAGGATCTGGTCTCCAAGATCTTCCGACTGCACCGGCGCGGCAGCTTCCGGCGCTTCCTCGCGGATCCGGGCGTGACCCGCATCCTGGTCGACGCCATCGGTCCCGACGTGGACTGCTTCCTCTCCCAGTTCATCTTCAAGAACCCGGGGGCCTGGGGACAGCCCTGGCATCAGGACCAGTACTACTTCCCCTTCGAGCCGGCGCGGCCCGTGGTGGGGCTGTGGCTGGCGGTGACCGAGGCAACACTCGAGAATGGCTGCCTCCATGTGCTGCCCGGAAGCCACGCCGAGCCGGTGCACGCCCACGTTCCCGACGCGCGCCCGGGGTCGCTCTACGGCTACATGGAGATCGTCGATCACGAGATGAGCGGCGCCACGCCGTGCCTGCTCTCGCCGGGCGATCTGCTGGTCTTCGACAGCCACCTCATGCATCGCTCGACCGACAATGTCTCCGACGGGATCCGCGCGGCCATGGTCTGGCACTGCGCTGCGGCGGGAACAGTCGATCGGGGCGTCGAGATCGGCGGCCGCTGGATCTCGAATCCCGTGAACGACTGGTTGCCCGTGGTGCGGGACGGCGAGGTCGTGTCCGCGGAAGACTGAGATGGCGGAGCCGATTCGAAGGTCCGGCGCGGCTCCGAGTGCGGGAAAGGCCCCGACGAATCGCTCGTCTCCGTGGGGTCTTGCCGGTGGGCCATGGCTCGGGGGTGTCGCCGGACTAGAATGGTCGGTCATGCGTGCAGAGAGCCCCCGACCCTCCTTCCTCCGCAGCCTTGCGCTCGGCGCCACGGCGCTCCTGGTGATGGCGTGTCCGCTGTCGCTCGACGGTTTCGCCAACTCGTCCTGGTTCTGGCAGCGGCAGATGGACTGGCTCGACTACGCGACCGAGACCCCGCTGTCGCCCGGCTCGGTGGGCAACGTGATCGCCCATCTCGAGCGTGAGGCACGCGACGTCCGCTACTCGGTCGCGCCCGGGTCGATCCCCGACGACGCCTTCGACGGCGTCTTCTCGAAGATGTGGCGGCTCAAGGACACGAGCGACTTCGATGCCCTGCGCTTCGTGGACCTGCTCTACGCCTTCCGCGGCCATCCCGCCGCCAGCGAGGATCTCTGGCAGGCCATCGAGCAGGCGATGTTCGACTTCAAGTACTGGTACACCCACCCGACGCCCGAGCGCTGCAACGACATGTCCGCGCCGCCCTGCCCCGGCGACCGGGTCGTGGACGAGATGTGGTACTGGAGCGAGAACCACATCCTGATCTTCAAGACCTGCGAGTACCTGATGGGCCAGCTCTACCCGGACCGGGTCTTCACTGTGACGGGGATGACCGGGGCCGAGCACCAGGCCGCGGCGCGGCCCTTCATCGAAGAGTGGCTGATGGAGCGGGCCCGCTTCGGATTCACCGAGTGGCACTCGAACGTCTACTACAACCTCGACTTCCGCCCTCTGCTCTCGCTGGTGGAGTGGGTGGAGGACGAGGATCTCTCACGGCGCGCCTCGATGGTGCTCGACCTGGTGCTGCTGGACATCGCATTGCACCTCCACCGGGGCACCTTCGGGGCCACCCACGGGCGCTCCTACATCAAGGACAAGGCTTCGGCGACGACCGAGGACACCTTCGACGCGGCCAAGATGCTCTTCGAGGACACCGACGAGCCGTACGGGAGTCGCGGCAGCGCGACGGCGGCCTCGCTGGCCCGCGCCAAGCGCTACCGGCTGCCGGAGGCGATCCGCCAGATCGCGCGCTGGGACGAGCCGATGGTGGATCGCGAGCGCATGAACCTGCCGCTCGACGAGGAGCCCCCCCTCGACCCGGCGACGGCTCCGGAGCCGGTGGCCCCCTACGGCGAGTTCCCGTACGCGGACTTCAAGGACCGGGTGTTCCCGCCCGGCGAACCGCTGCCGGACGACGACGAGGAGTACATCCCGTTCTACTGGTCGATGGCGGCCCAGGCCGTCTGGCAGATCCTGCCCAGCAGCCTCATCGTGGGTACCCGCGAGGATCTCTTCGACTCGCAGTTCTCGGCCTTCAAGGACCTCTACGACGTGGTCTGGAACGACGACGACGTGCAGCAGTCGATCATCAATGCCCAGGGGCTGGCGACCGGCATCTGGCAGTTCATCAACGAGTCGGTCCTGAAGGAGGTGAACACCTACACCTACCGGACGCGGCACTACATGATGTCGACGGCGCAGGACTACCGGAAGGGCCTGCGCGGGTCGCAGACGCACATCAGCCAGGCGACCCTCTCCGAGCAGGCGATGGTCTTCACGACCCATCCGGGCATCACCGATCTGCCGCTCGGGCCCGGCGATCCGATTCCGCCCGACTGGAACTGGCAGCGGGAGGACGAGCCGGGCCCCGGCTACTGGACGGGCTACGGGGCGCAGCCGCGTGCGGCCCAGCACGAGAACGTGTCGGTCGAGATCTACGCCCCGCTCAAGCCCTCCATCGCCGGCTTCGAGTACCGGGCCGAGACCCACGCCTACTTCCCCGTCGCGCACTTCGACGAGGTGGTGCGCAGCGGCAGGTGGACCTTCGGAAGGAAGGACGACGCGTATGTGGCGCTCTACTCGTGGCGCGACGTGAGCTGGCGCGGGGGCCAGCCGGAGGTCTTCCAGAACGGTGGGCTCGACTTCGACCTGGTGGCCGAAGGTGGCCCCGACAACGTCTGGATCACCGAGTGCGGAAGCGTGGACGAGTGGCCGGGCGGCTTCGCCGCGTTCATGGCGGCCTTCGACGACGGCCTGGTCACCATCACTCCGGCCGCCCACGGATTCGACGTGGACTACGCGTCACCGAGCCAGGGCCTGGTCGAGTTCGGCTGGGAGGGCGACCTGGTCGTGGCCGGGGACGCGAAGCCGCTGGCCGGCTACCAGCGCTTCGACAACCCCTTCGTGCAGGTCGACTTCGACACGCCCCACTACGAAGTGTCGGATGGCAAGCACTTCCTCGTGCTGGACTTCGCCGAGGACATGGCCGACGACCAGCGCGAGGCGTCGGCCCCGGAGAGCCAGAGCATCATCGCCAACGTCTACGCGGCGATCGTGGCGGCCCTCCTGGGCGGCGGGCCGTGATCCCGTGCGCGGGGTGGAAGTGGTGGCCCAGGCCAGAATCGAACTGGCGACACCGCGATTTTCAGTCGCGTGCTCTACCAACTGAGCTACCGGGCCACGGGGGACGGAATCTAGCCCGCGGATCGGGCGAGGGCTAGACGCCGCAGGAGGCCGGGCGAGCCGTGCTCCGCGCCCCGCCTACTCCACGATGCGGACGCGGGTGACGGTCACGTTCTCGAGGGGGCGATCGCGGGGATCGCGCTCGACCCCGGCGATCGCGTCCGCCACCTCGATCCCCTCGGTCACCCGGCCGAAGGCGGCGTACTTCCCATCCAGGAAGCTCGAGTCCTTGATCACGATGAAGAACTGGCTCCCGCCCGAGTTGGGGTAGCCCTTGTTGGCCATCGAGACGACGCCGCGCACGTGGGCCACGTTGCTGAACTCGTCCGCGATGGCCCGGCCCGGCCCCCCCATGCCGTCGTCCGAAGGATCGTCGTTCTTGGAGTAGGGATCGCCGCCCTGGATCATGAAGTCGGGGATCACCCGGTGGAAGGTGGTGCCGTCGTAGAAGCCCTCGTTCGCCAGAGTGATGAAGTTGCCGACGGTCTCGGGCGCCACGTCGCGCATGAATTCGATGCGGATGGTGCCGTGGCCCTCCACCTCGAGCAGGGCCGCACTCCCGCTGGGCGCCGAGTTGCAGCCGAGCGCGACCGCCAGCATCGCCGCAGTGCCGAGACAGGTGATCGTTCTGGTCGGACCCATCGACTCCCCCCGTGCGCTCCGCACGCTACGGGTACGGGTGCGGACGGCTGCTGTCAACCGGTCGTGTGGTAGCGTGCTCGGCATGACGCGGATCCGCCTCGCCGTCGCCCTCGTCCTGATCGCGGCTCTGGGCGCCGCCGCGCCGTCCCGCGCCGCGAGCCGGGCTCCCGCTCGCGGCCAGGAGGTGATGGTCGTCACCTCCCAGCCCGACGCGACGCGCGCTGGCCTGGCCATGCTGCGCGCAGGGGGCAACGCGGTGGACGCGGCGGTGGCGGCCGGCTTCGCCGTCAACGTGACCCAGCCCCAGTCCACCGGACTCGGCGGCGGCGCCTTCATCCTGATCCGCAAGGCCGACGGCACGGTCGTGGCGATCGACTGCCGTGAGACCGCGCCCGCCGCGGCTACCCGCGACATGTACATCCGCGAAGGTGTCCCCGAGCGCGCGTCGCTCTTCGGTCCGCTGGCCTCCGGGACTCCCGGGATGGTCGCCGGCCTGGCTCTCGCCCTCGAGCAGCACGGGACCCTCGGTCTGGCGCAGGTCCTGCGCCCGGCGATTCGCGCCGCCGAGGAGGGCTTCGAGATCGGTCCCGCCCAGGCACGCCTGCAGCGCCGCATGGCACGGTACGGGCTGCCCGAGCGTTTCCCCGAGACGGCTGCGATCCAGTACGGCCCCGGAGGCGCTCCGGCCGAGCCGGGTCACCGCGTGGTGCAGCGCGACCTGGGCCGCACCCTGCGCGCGATCGCGGCCGAGGGACCGCCCGGCTTCTACGGCGGTCGGGTGGGACGGGCGATCGCCGACGAGATGAAGCGGCTCGGCGGGCTCATCACGATGGAGGACCTGGCGAGCTACCGGCCGGTCGTGCGCGAGGCGGTGCGCGGCCAGTACCGCGGTCGGGAGATCATCTCCTTCCCGCCGCCCTCATCCGGCGGCGTAGCCCTGGTGCAGGCCCTCAACATCCTGGAGGGATTCGACCTGGCCGCGCACGGGCCCGGCTCGTCGGCGGCGATCCACCGGCTCGCCGAGGCGATGAAGTTCGCCTTCGCCGATCGCGCCGCGTGGCTGGGCGACCCGGACTTCGTCGACGTCCCGGTCGCCTTCCTGATCGATCCGTCCTACGCCGCGCGTCTGCGTGCGCGCATCAATCCGCCGCGCTGGAAGCGGGCGCCGTGGACCTGGGGTCGCGCCGAGGTGGTGACGCGCGTCGAGGGTCCCGGCAACCCGCCCGACGACGCGGGCACCACCCACCTCTCGGTCGTCGACGGCGAAGGCAACGCGGTGGCCATCACGCTCACGATCAATGCGCCCTACGGATCCTGGGTCACCGTTCCGGGTACCGGGGTGCTGTTGAACAACGAGATGGACGACTTCGCCAAGGACGTCAACGCCCCGAACTTCTACGGGCTCGTCGATACCCGCGGCGCCAACGCCATCGCGCCGGGGAAACGCCCGCTGTCCAGCATGACGCCGACCATCGTGGTGGAGGGCGGCCGGGTGCGCATGGTGACCGGCAGTCCCGGCGGTCCGCGCATCATCTCCACCACGCTCCAGACCATCGTCAACGTCTTCGACTTCGAGATGGACCCCCAGGCGGCTGTGGCCGCGCCGCGCGTGCATCACCAGTGGTTCCCGGACAAGCTCGGGGTCGAGGAGGGGGTTCCCGCCGACGTGGTCGAGGCGCTCCGCGAGCGCGGTCACGAAGTGGAGCCGGGGGGGCGCTGGTCGGCCGCCGAGATCATCGTCGTCGATCCGGAGACCGGCATTCGCTACGGCGGCAACGATCCCCGTCGCGACGGCCTGGCCCTCGGGTACTAGCTGCGCGATCCCGCCCGGCGCCTCGTCGCGGGAGTCCGGGCGCCCGCCCCTCGCGTCAGGGGTGGATCGTCGCCAGGGTGTAGGCGTCGAGGTCGATCACGCGACGCGCGATGCGCAGCACGTCTTCGGGCGTCACGGCGCGCACCGCATCGGCGTAGCGGCGGTCGGCGTCGGCGCCCAGACCGTAGAGGGCGTCCAGGGACAGGTGTGCGGCGCGTGTGGCCGCGCGCTGCTCGTCGATCACGAAGTTGCCGATCAGGTGGCGCCGCGCGCCGTCCAGCTCCGCCTCGCCGGGCGGCTCGTTGAGGAGCCGCTCGAGCTGCTCGAGCATGCCGCGGCGCGCGCGGTCCAGCTTCTCGGGGGCGGTGCCCATGTAGAGGGAGAAAGTGCCGGGGTGGACGCCCTCCACGTTGATCGCGGTCACGGTGTAGGCGAGCCCCTGGCGGTCGCGGAGCTCGAGGAAGAGACGGCCGCTCTGCCCGGCCAGGAGCTGGGTGATGACCTCGAGGCCGAAGCGGTCGGGATCGTCCACCTGCAGGCCGCGGAAGCCCAGCACCAGATGGGCCTGCTCGCGGTCCTTGACCAGCTCGGCGGTGCGGATCTCGTGGGGCACGTTCTCGACGGCGGGAGCCGGAGGCTCGAATCCGCCTGCGGGCAGGTCGGAGAGCCGCGTCGCCACCAGCTCCGCAACGCGATCCGGATCGACTGCGCCGGCGATCCCCATCACGAGGTTCTCCGCGCGCACGAGCCGGCGCTGGTGCTCCTCGAGGGCGTCGCAGGTGAAGGAGCAGACCGAGGCCTCGGTGCCCGACAGGGGAAGCCGGTACGGGTGGTGCTCGAAGTGGCGCTCGCCGAAGAGGAGATAGGTGCGCTCGCCCAGGCGGTCTTCGCGCCGCGCGATCGCGGCGAGGGTGTCGCGGCGTTCGCGTTCGATCTCGTCCGGGTCGAAGGCCGGCTCGAGGAGCATCTCCGCGAAGAGATCGAGGACCGGCTCGAGGGCTTCGTCGGTGCACTCGAAGGTGCCGCCGAGGCTGTTGCGGCCCGAGAACCCGTCCACGTCCGAGGCCAGCGACTCGACGGCCCGCGCGAAGTCGCCGGCGGAACGGGCGCGGGTTCCCCGCAGCCAGACCGATGTGAGGAACGACGTGATGCCGGCGTTGGCCTCGGTCTCCGCGAGCTGTCCGCCCAGGAAGGCAGCGCGTGCGGCCACGACCGGCGGCGCCTCGCGGCGGGCGACGTGGAGGGTGGCGCCTCCTGGCAGCGAGTAGGTCTCCAGGCCTTCGCCGGTGTGCTTGTGCGGAGGTGGTGCGAAGGCGCGCACGGTGCGTCGGATGCCGCTGGAGAGCGCGTCCACCAGCGCCGCTCCGTCGACGTCGGCGGGCGCGTCTTCGGGTAGCAGCGCGCCGATCGTCGCGCGTTCCGGAGTCAGCCACTCGCGTGCCACCCGCAGCAGGTCCGCGGCGGTCGCCGTGCGGATGCTGTCGAGATAGCGGGCTTCGGCGCGCCAGTCGCCGGCGAGGGTCTCGAAGTTGCCGAGCTTGCGCGCCAGCCCTCCGACGCTCTCGCGCTCGAAGTGCTCCATGGCCAGGAAGTTGGCGCGCGCCTTGTCCAGCTCGTCGGCACCGACGGGCTCCAGCCGCAGCCGTTCGACCTCGGCGCCCACCGCGTCGACGGCCGCCCGCACGGCGGATCCCTCCAGGTCGAGCATCGCGCCGAAGAGGCCCGCGTCGAGCGGCGTGTAGGAGTAGGCGTCGGCGCTGTCCACCAGGCCGTCCCGCTCCTTCACGCGGCGGACCAGCCTGCTCGAGTCGCCCTGGCCGAGGATCAGGGCCAGCAGATCGAGGTAGGGAGTGTCCGGGTGGGCGAAGGGGACCGTGAGCCAGCAGACCTCGAGCGAGGCGCGCTCGAACGGACGGTGCAGGACGACACTGCGCGTGGCGTCGGGGGGCGGCTCGGGCGCACGGTCGCGCGCCGGGGTGGGTCGCGCCGCTCCCGCGAAGGCCCCGGCGACGGAGTCGCGCACGGAGTCCGTGTCCAGGTCGCCGGCGGCGACGACCAGCAGGTTGCCCGCTCCGTACCAGCGGTCGAAGAAGGCCGTGACCCGCTCGCGGTCGAAGGCTGCGACGCTCTTCGGGGTGCCGAGGATCGGCGCCCGATACGGATGCACCCGGTAGGCGGCCTCGAAGACGGCGTTGGAGAGGACGCGCCCGGGCGAATCCTCGGAGCGCCGGATCTCCTCGAGCACCACCTCCCGCTCGCGGGCGATCTCCTCCGCATCGAAGGTGGATCCGCAGAGCGCGTCCGCCAGCACGTCGACGGCCACCTCCAGCGACTCGCTGGGGACGGTGGCGTGGTAGCTGGTGACGTCGAAGCTGGTGTAGGCGTTGATGCGTCCTCCGGCGTTCTCCACTTCGCCGGCCACGTCGCCCACCCCGCGGCGCTCGGTTCCCTTGAAGAGCATGTGCTCGTGGAAGTGGGCCAGCCCCTCCTCTCCGGGACGCTCGTCGGCGGAGCCCACGCGGGCGAAGACCTGGAGCGCCGCCACCGGAGTGGTGCGCACAGGGTGGACGAGCAGGGTGAGGCCGTGTTCGAGGGTTTCGCGGTGGACGGCGGGGTCGGTCAACGCGTCGAGGGTACCCGACGCGGCCGGACGCCGCCCCGCTACCCGACGCGGCAGCGCGGCCCGACGCGGCCGGACGCCGCTGCGCTACCCGACGCGGCCGGACGCCGCAGCGCCGCCCGGCGCGGCCGGACCGCTGGCGGCTACCCTTGCCGGGTGCGCGACGAGAGCGTCGGCATCTATCTCCACGTTCCCTTCTGCGAGCGGGTCTGTCCCTACTGCGACTTCGCCGTCGTGGCGGCGCGCCCGCTCGCCCGGGACGTCGAGGATCGCTACGTCGCCGCCCTGCTCGCCGAGCTCGCGGCACGGAGCGCGGACTTCGAGGGGCTCTGGCTCGCGAGCATCTACCTGGGCGGCGGCACTCCGGGGCTGTTGCATCCGGACTCGGTCGCGCGTCTGGTCGACGCGGTGCGCAGCACCTTTCCGGCCGGCGCCGAAGCGCCGGAGGTGACCCTCGAGGCGAATCCGAGCAGCGTGGAGCGGTCGCGGCTCGCGGCCTTCCGCCGGGCTGGCGTGAACCGGCTATCGGTCGGGATCCAGTCCTTCGAGGACGCGGTCCTGAAGCGGCTGGGCCGCGCCCACCGCGCCGTGGAGGGCCACGCCTTCCTGACTGCGGCCCGCGAGGCGGCGTTCGTCAACGTCTCCCTCGATCTCATCGTCGCCGTGCCGGACCAGACATCCGCCCAGCTCGAGGCCGACCTGGACGCCGTGGTGGCCCATGGGCCCGAGCATGTCTCCGTGTATGGCCTGACGGTCGAGGACGGCACGCCCTACGCGCGGGGTGTCGCGTCCGGGGTGTTGCGGCTGCCGGACGAGGAGCGGGCCGCGGGGATGCTGGAGCGCGTTCCGCGCCGGCTCGCCGAGGCCGGCATCGAGGCCTACGAGATCTCGAGCTTCGCCCGACCGGGCTTCGAGTCGGTACACAACCGCCGCTACTGGGAGCGGAGGCCGGTGCTCGGCCTCGGGATGGGCGCCTGGTCGGTGGAGCCGCGCGGCCCTTCAGCCCCCCACGGCGCCCGCCAGCACAACCCGCGCGACCTGCGGGGCTACCTGGAGCGGGTCGAAGCGGGCCTCCCGGCCGCCGCCAACGGGAGGGAGGTCCTGGCCCCGGCCACCGCCCGGGGCGAGGCGGTCTTCCTCGCCCTGCGCACCCGGACGGGCCTGCAAGCCGCCGCGTTCACTGCAGAGTTCGGCGCGGCACCGCGGGCCTTCTTCGCTGGGCCGATCCGCGAGGCCCGCGCGGCCGGGCTCCTCGAGGAGTCTCCGGGGGGGGATCTGCGCCTCACGGCGCGCGGCCGGATGCTCTCCGACACGGTATTCGCGGGCTTCGTCGAAGGCCCTTTCGATTGACGCTCGGGCCCCGGGGTGTTAACCCATAGGCGTTCGATTTCATTGGGTTTTTCGATGTCTGCTGGACTCTCCGAGCGACAGGAATCGGTGCTGGGCGAGCTGGTGCGCGCCTACGTGGCCGGCGGTGCGCCGGTCGGCTCGGGGACCCTCTCGCAGACTCTCGCCGTGAAGCTCTCCTCGGCCTCGATCCGCAACACGATGGTCGAGCTGACCGAGATGGGCCTGATCGAGCAGCCCCACACTTCCGCGGGACGCATTCCCACGGTCGCCGGCCTGCGCACCTACGTCGACGAGCTGATGGATCCGCAGGGGGTCGCCGGCTGGGAGCGCCGTCGACTCTCCCAGGAGATGGGCGGCGTGGCGACCGACGCCTCGCTGCAGGCCGCGTCGATGCTCCTCTCGGAGTGCACCCGGCAGCTGGGGTTCGCCGTGCTGCCGCGGCTCGATCGCGTCGCGCTGCGCCGTGTGGCGTTGGTGCGTGTCGCCTCCCAGCGCGTGCTGGTCGTGTTGGTGTCTCAGTCCGGTGTTACCTATCAGCGTGTTCTCGACGACGACAGCCGCGCCGACGGCGCGCGGCTGCGCGGCATCGAGTCGGAGCTCAACAGGCGCCTGGCGGGGCGCAGCCTGGCGGAGCTGCGCGATGTCCTCGAGATCGAGCTGCGCCGCCTGCGCGACCGGGCCGAGCGGATCGCGGCCCGCGCGCTGCTCAGCGCCGTGCACGCCCTGATCTCCGAGTCACGCGCACAGGCCGACGTGCTGCTCTCCTCGAGCAGCACCCTGCTGGCCCAGCCGGAGTTCCACGATCCGGACCGCCTGCGCGCCCTGATGGAGGCGGTGGAGACCCGAGAGACCCTGATCGCCTTCGTCGACCGGGTGCTCGAGCGCGAAGGCGTGGCGGTCACGTTCGGTGACGAGGTCGAGCTGCCCGAGCTGGTGGACTGCGCCATGGTGAGCGCGCCCTGCGCCGCGGGGGGCGAACCCCTCGGGGTCGTGGGAGTCCTGGGACCGAGCCGGATGGACTACCCGAGGGTCGTTCCGCTCGTGGCGCTCTTCTCGGAGTTGGTGAAGGAGAAGCTGGCCTCGTGAGCCCTGAGAAGCCCGACGACGACGCGAGCGAGGGGTGGGAGTCCCTCGAAGAGGACGCCGAGCGCAGCCTGGCGCCCAATCCCGAGCTCGAAGAAGCCATGCGCGAGGCCATGGAGGCCGTCGAGGCTCGCGAGGAGGAGCGCCGCGGCCCCGGGGCGACCGAGGGTGAGGACGGCGAGCTCCAGGAGCGGCTCCTGCGGCTCCAGGCGGAGTTCGAGAACTTCCGAAAGCGGACCCTCAGGGAAAAGGAGGAGGCGTTCCGCTACGGACACCAGAATCTCGTCAAGGACCTGCTGCCTACGGTCGATAACCTGGAACGCGCCATCGAGTCTGCACGGGGCAGCCAGGGCGGGGACTTGGAGGGACTTCTGCAGGGCGTTGAGATGGTCCTGCGGGAGCTCCTGGCAATCCTCGCGAACTTCGGGCTGGAGCGGATCGATGCAGAAGGAGCTGCGTTCGACCCGGCGGTCCACGAGGCGATGGCGCAACAACCAGATGAGTCGGTCGCCCCGAACACCGTCATCCAGGTGTTCGAGACGGGCTACCGGCTTCGGGATCGACTGCTGAGACCGGCGCGGGTGGTGGTGTCCAGCGCGCCGTCGGGCGGAGAAGGAACCAGCGAGTAGGCCCGGGCCCATTGCCAAGGCCCGGTTGGGGGGCCGGAGAGGCGATGGGCAAGGTCATCGGAATCGACCTGGGGACCACGAACTCGTGCGTGGCCGTGATCGAAGGGGGGAACCCGGAGGTCATCGCCAACGCGGAGGGGGCGCGCACCACTCCGTCGATGGTCGCCTTCACCGACGCCGGCGAGAAGCTGGTCGGCCAGATCGCCAAGCGCCAGGCCGTCACCAACCCCGAGCACACTCTGTACGCGGTGAAGCGTCTGATCGGGCGCAAGCGCGACGATGAGACCGTCGACCGGTTCGCCGCGATCGCGCCTTTCCCGATCGAAGCCGCCGACAACGGCGACGCCTGGGTGCGGGTGCAGGATCGCCTGGCCTCTCCCCAGGAGATCTCTTCGGTGATCCTGCAGAAGATGAAGGAGACCGCCTCGGACTTCGTGGGCGAGCCCTGCACCGAGGCGGTGATCACGGTGCCGGCCTACTTCAACGACGCCCAGCGCCAGGCGACCAAGGAGGCGGGCAAGATCGCGGGCCTCGAGGTGCTGCGCATCATCAACGAGCCGACCGCAGCCGCGCTGGCCTATGGCCTCGAAGAGGAGGAGCGCAAGCGGGTGGCCGTGTTCGACCTCGGCGGTGGCACCTTCGACATCTCGATCCTCGAGATGGGCGACGGCGTCTTCGAGGTGAAGAGCACCAACGGCAACACCTACCTGGGCGGTGAGGACTTCGACCAGCGCCTCGTCGAGCACCTGATGGAGACGTTCAAGTCCGATACCGGGCTCGACGTGGCCGGGGACAAGATGGCGTTGCAGCGGCTGAAGGAGGCTGCCGAGCGGGCCAAGCACGAGCTCTCGTCGGCCACCTCGACCGACGTGAACCTGCCCTTCCTCGCAGCCGACGACGAGGGGCCGAAGCACCTGCATCTGACGCTCAGCCGCGAGACCTTCGAGGGGCTCGTCGCGGATCTGATCGGTCAGCTCGTGGAGCCGTGCGAGACCGCGCTGACCGACGCGGGGCTGGGTCGCGACGACGTGGACGAGGTGATCCTGGTCGGCGGCATGACGCGGATCCCGCGCATCCAGGAGAAGGTCGCGGAGATCTTCGGCAAGGAGCCGCGCAAGGGCGTCAACCCGGACGAGGTGGTCGCGGTGGGTGCCGCCATCCAGGGCGGCGTGCTCAAGGGCGACGTCCAGGACGTGCTGCTCCTCGACGTGACGCCACTCTCCCTGGGCGTCGAGACCCTGGGCGGCGTCTTTACCAAGATCATCGAGAAGAACACGACCATCCCCACCAAGAAGGGGCAGGTCTTCTCGACCTCCGAGGACAACCAGAACGTCGTGCGCATCCACGTGCTGCAGGGCGAGCGCCCCATGGCCGCGGACAACATGACCCTGGGTCGCTTCGAGCTCGTCGACATCCCGCCGGCACCCCGCGGTGTTCCCCAGATCGAGGTGACCTTCGACATCGACACCGACGGCGTGGTCAACGTGTCGGCCAAGGATCTGGGCACCGGCAAGAGCCAGGAGATCCGCGTCTCGGCCTCGAGCGGCCTCAGCGAGGAGCAGGTGAACCGCCTGCTCGAGGAGGCCGAGGCCCACGCCTCGGAGGACCACGAGCGCGCCGAGCTGGTGGAGCTGCGAAACAACGCGGGCGGCCTGGTCTACTCCACCCGGCGCACCCTGGCCGAGTTCGGTGACCATCTCGACGAGCAGGAGCGGAGCGACCTGGAGGCGGCCCTGACGACCACCGAGAGCGCCGCGGAGGGGGAGGACGTGGAGGCCCTGCGGCACGCCATCGAGGACCTCTCGGACCTCTCGTACAAGATGACCGAGAGGATGTACGAAACCCTGGGCGGAGACGCCTAGCCGCCCGTCCTGCGGCCGCCCTGCCCGGCCGTTACAATCCGGCCCGTGGCGAAGCGCGACTACTACGAGGTCCTGGGCGTCGAGCGTGGCGTCGGCGACGAAGACCTGAAGAAGGCCTACCGGAAGCTCGCGCTCCAGTACCACCCGGACCGCAACCCGGACGACGCCGAGGCGGAGAATCGCTTCAAGGAGGCCTCCGAGGCGTACGCGGTCCTCTCGGACCCGGAGAAGCGGCGGGCCTACGATCAGTTCGGCTTCGCCGGGGTGGGCGCCGAGAGCGGAGCCCCGCCCGGCTTCGACTTCGGGGACCTGGGCGGGTTCGGCGAGGTCTTCAACGATCTCTTCGGGGACCTCTTCGGCGCCGCGCGCGCCGGCGGGCGGCGGCGCGGCCGCGGCCAGCGCGGCGCAGACCTCCGCTACAACCTGGAGATCACCCTCGAGGACAGCCTCGAGGGCATGGACGCCAAGCTGAAGCTGCCCAAGATGCGCCCGTGCGGGACCTGCGGCGGATCCGGTGCCGAGCCGGGCACCTCGCCGGAGCGTTGCCAACACTGCGGCGGCAGCGGCCAGATGATCCTCCAGCAGGGCTTCTTCCGGGTGAGCCGCCCGTGCGACGTCTGTCGCGGTCAGGGCGAGGTCGTGCGGAACCCGTGCGCCGCGTGCCGCGGCGCGGGGCGGGTCGAGGGACAACAGACCATCAGCGTCCGGGTGCCCGCGGGCGTCGAGGACGGCATGCGCCTGCGGGTGGCTGGGGAGGGAGAGGCCGGCATCTCCGGCGGGCCGCCCGGCGATCTCTACGTGGTGATCTCGGTCGCGACCCACTCCCTCTTCGAGCGCGACGGGCAGGAGATCCACTGCGAGGTTCCCATCCCCTTCTCCACCGCCGTGTTCGGTGGCGAGGTGCAGGTGCCGACCCTCGAGGGCAAGGTCGACCTGCGGGTGCCCGAGGGCACCCAGAGCGGCAAGGTCTTCCGGCTGCGCGGCAAGGGGCTTCCCAGCGTGCACACGAGCGGCCGCGGCGACCAGTACGTCCGCATCTTCGTGGAGGTTCCCAGCAAGCTGACCCCCCGGGCGCGGGAGCTGCTCGAGGCGTTTGCGGAGGAGTGCGGTGAAGAGGTCTCCCCGGTCTCGCGCGGCTTCATGGAGAAGCTCCGCGATCTCTTCGGCTAGCCGCGTCTCCCGCGCGCGCCCGCGGGCCGCGCTGGTCGTCGTGCTCGCACTGCTCGCGGCGTGCGCCGCCCCCACGCCCGGTCCGAAGCGGGTCCAGGACGCCGCGTGGGAGGAGACCCGCGCCGCCATCGCGGCGGATCCGGCGATCCGCGAGGCCGCGCTCACCGGCTACCTGCGCGCGAACCCGCGAGGAGCCCACGTCGGTGACGCCGCCCTCGAGCTGGCCGAGCTGCGCGCGGCCGCGGGCGACGTCGAGAGTGCGCGGCGGACCCTGCGCCGCGCGCTCGAAGTGCAGCCGCGGGCGCGGCGCGCGGACGAGATCCGGCTGGCCCTGGCGCGGATCGAGGGCGACGCGGGTCGCACCGACGAGGCCTACCGGGTGGCCTCGGCGATCCGGCCGAGCCGCCTCCCTCCGGCCGAGCGGGCGGAGGCGTATCGGCTGCTCGCCGAGGTGGCGGCGGCCCGCGAGGATCGGGTGGGTCAGCTCCGCTGGCTGGGCCAGCTCGCGTCCGGCGCCCGCAGCGGGATCGAGCGCGAGGCCGCCCACCGCGAGATCGACGTGCTCCTCTCCGCAATGGACCTCGACGCCCTGGCGGCGCTGGCCGATGAGCTCGACGAGGCGCCCCCGGCCGATCGGGTCTGGATGCGCCTCGCGCGGCGGCGCCTCGGGACCGGAGACGTGGCCGGCGCCGAGGAGGCGCTGGCGCGCGCCGAGGCGCTGGCGCCGCCGAGCGCGCCACAGGAGGAGCGCGAAGCCCTGGCGGCCCGGGTGGCCGCGCGCCGAGAGCTGGGCCCGGACGCCGGTCCCCTGCCGGGCTTCGAGGAGGTGGCGCGGCTCGAGGCGCCCGGCACCGAGGGAGCGCGCGGGACGATCGGGGTGGTGCTGCCGCTCTCCGGTCCCTTCGGTCGCTTCGGCGAAGCCAGCCTGCGGGGGGTGATGCTCGCGACCGGCGTCTTCTCGGAGGGCGGCGAAGGGGTACGCCTGGTCGTGCGGGACTCGCGCGGCGATGCGCGCGTCGCCGCCGAAGCGGTGCGCCAGCTGGCCGCCGACCCGGAGATACTCGCGATCGTGGGGCCGCTGCTCGCCGCCCCCGCCGAGGCGGCGGCCCAGGCCGCCGAGGCGGCCGGCATCCCGCTCCTCGCCCTCACGCCGCGGGAGGGCGTCGCCTCCGATCGCGAGAACGCCTTCCGGGTCGCGCTCACGCCGCGAGCCGAGATGGAGACCCTCGCCGACCACGCCGTCGGAAACCTCGGCCTGGCCCGCTTCGCCATCCTGCATCCACGCGATCCCTACGGCCACGGGCTGAAGAACCTCTTCTGGGACGCCGTCGAAGCGCGCGGTGCCGAGGTGGTGGGCGTGGCGCGCTACGAGCCGGAGGCGACCGACTTCAAGACGCCGATCCGCCGGCTCACCGGCTTCCTGCTCCTCGACGAAGAGCAGAAGGGCGCGCTGCAGGAGCGCAAGCGTATCCTGAACCGCGCCAAGCGCGTCGGTCCGGAGGAGGCGGCGGAGCTGCGCGAAGAGGCCGCACTGATCACGGGCCCCGATGAGGCGCCGCTCCCGCCCATCATCGACTTCGATGCGCTCTTCATCGCCGACGCACATGAGAAGGTGGGCCTGATCGCGCCGCAGCTCGCGTTCCACGAGGTCGGCGGCGTGCAGCTCCTGGGACCGAGCGGCTGGAACCACCCGGAGCTGATCGAGGTCGGCGACTACCACGTCGAGGGCGCGATCTTCACCGAGAGCTTCTTCGCCGGCGCACCCATTGCCTTCGTACGCGAGTTCAGCGATCGCTACACCGTCACGTATCGCGAGGGCCCTCGGGTCCTCGCGGCCCAGGCCTTCGACGCGGCGAACCTGGTGATGGTGCAGCTGGCTCGCGGACTCGGCGATCGCGACGAGATCCGAGAGGGCCTGCTCACCGTGCGCGGCTACCCCGGTGTGTCCGGCGTCACCACGATCCTGCCCGACGGGAACGCCCGGAAGCGGCCCTTCCTGCTGGGCGTGCGCGCGGGTCAGATCGTCTACCTGCAGTAGGGTCGCCAGCCGGCGGGCGGCTCTCGCACCCGGAGCCGACCGCGGGCCCCATCCGGAGTCCGGGCTCTCAAGTCGCCGCGCTTCTGCGTCGAAGACGCAGAACGGTGAGTGATCCCACTTCGCGCTTCGAGATCCCCGAAGAGCTCCCGGTGCTCCCGCTCCGCGAGCTGGTCGTATTCCCCTACATGGTGTTGCCCATCTTCGTCGCCCGCGAACGTTCGATCGCGGCGGTCGAGGACGCGCTCGCCGGAGACCGTCTGCTCCTGCTCCTCTCCCAGCGAGACGGTGCCCTCGAAGAGCCCGCCTCCGAGGATCTCCACACGATCGGCACCGTCGCGATGGTGATGCGCATCCTGCGCCTGCCCGACGGGCGCGTGAAGACGCTGGTGCAGGGGCTGGCCAAGGCCCGCGTCGACACCTTCCTGGAGCAGGAGCCCGCGCTCTGGGTGCGCGCCAGCGCGCTCGAGCCGGACGCGTCGGCGGAGTGGTCGGTGGAGTCGGAAGCCCTGATGCGCACGGTCCGCGCCCGGGTGGAGGAGCTGCTGCCGCTGAAGGACCTGCCCCCCGAGGTGCTCTCGGTGACCGCCAATGTGGAAGAGCCCGGTCGCCTGGCGGACCTGGTCGCCTCCCACGTGCCCCTGCGCATGGAGGATGCCCAGGAGATCCTGGAGATCTCCGATCCCCTCGCGCGGCTGCGCCGCGTGGACTTCTGCCTGCGCCGCGAGCTCGAGGTCACCTCGGTCCAGGCCGAGATCCAGTCCATCGCACGCGAGGAGATGACCCGCGGACAGCGCGAGCAGTTCCTGCGCGAGCAGATGCGCGCGATCCAGCTCGAGCTGGGCGACGGCGACGGCCGTCACGAGGAGATCGAGGAGTATCGCGAGAAGATCGAGGCGGCGGGCATGCACGAGGAGGCGCGCACGGAGGCGGATCGCCAGCTGCGCCGCCTCGAGCGGATGCATCCGGACGGCGCCGAGGCCCAGGTGGTGCGGATCTTCCTGGACTGGCTCGTGGACCTGCCCTGGTCGAGAGGCTCCACCGAACCCCTCGACCTGGTGCGGGCGCGGGAGATCCTCGACGAGGACCACAGCCATCTGCGGCCGGTGAAGGAGCGCATCCTCGAGCTCCTGGCCGTGTACAAGCTGCGTCGCGACGCACGCGGCCCGATCCTCTGCTTCGTGGGTCCGCCGGGCGTGGGCAAGACGTCCCTGGGCCGCTCGATCGCCCGCTCGATGGGCAGGGAGTTCGTGCGCGTGTCGCTGGGCGGCGTGCGCGACGAGGCCGAGATCCGCGGGCACCGGCGCACCTACGTGGGCGCCATGCCCGGTCGCATCCTCCAGGGCGTCAAGCAGGCCGGAACCAACAACCCGGTCTTCATGCTCGACGAGGTGGACAAGCTCGGCGCCGACTTCCGCGGCGACCCGGCGGCGGCGTTGCTCGAGGTCCTGGACCCGGAGCAGAACAGCCGCTTCAGCGACCACTATCTGAATCTTCCCTTCGATCTCTCCAAGGTGCTCTTCATCGCGACCGCGAACCTGCTCGATCCGATCCCCGCGCCGCTGCGCGACCGCATGGAGGTGATCCAGCTGCCGGGCTACACGCCCGAGGAGAAGCTCGAGATCGCGCGCTTCCACCTCCTACCGCGCCAGATGGAGGCCCACGGGCTCGACGCGGAGCGGATGAAGGTGTCGCCCGCGGCGCTGCAGCGACTGGCCTGCGAGTACACCCGCGAGGCCGGCGTCCGCAATCTGGAGCGGAAGCTGGCGGCGCTCTGCCGCAAGGTGGCCCGTCGCGTGGCGGAGGGCGATGCGCGTCGCGTGAGCGTCTCGGCCGATCGCCTCCCCAAGCTGCTGGGTCCGCCCCCCGTGCGCCCCGACGCTCCCGCCGAGGGCCAGGTCGGGGTTGCCAACGGTCTGGCCTGGACCGAGGCGGGCGGCGAGATCCTGCGTGTCGAGGCCACGCTGGTGCGAGGCCGCGGCCTGGTGCTCACGGGACAGCTCGGGGACGTGATGAAGGAGTCGGCCACGGCCGCTCTCTCCTACGTGCGCTGGCGCAGCGAGGAGCTGGGCATCGACGAGGCGACCCTGGCACGCAACCAGGTGCACGTGCACGTACCCGCTGGAGCGATTCCCAAGGACGGACCGTCCGCCGGAATCGCACTGGCGACCGCACTCACCTCGCTGGCATCGGGCACTCCGGTGCGCGGCGATTGCGCCATGACCGGCGAGATCACCCTGCGTGGCCGGGTGCTGCCCGTCGGCGGCGTGCGCGAGAAGGCGCTGGCTGCCCTGCGCGCCGGGATCACGCGCGTCATCGTGCCGGAAGCGAACCTGCAGGACCTGGACGAGATCCCCAGGGAGCTGCGCCGGAAGATCACCTTCGTCGGCGTGTCTCACCTCGACCAGGTCCTCGAGGCCGCCCTCGAAGAGACGCCGTCGAAGAAGCGTTCCGGCACCCAGGCGCCTCGCCGTGCCGGCGTCCAGGCCAGCGCCAAGGCTCCCTAGCGGCGTCCGGCTCCTGCCGTGGCCGGCCCAGGCCGTGGGCCGGAATCCAGGCCAGCGCCGAGGCCCCTGACGGCGTTAGGCTCTGCGCGTGGCCCGCACTGTCGGCGAGCTCGGGGAGTTCGGGGTGATCGCTCGGATCGAGCGGATCGCGTCCCGCAGCGGCCGCGCCGTCGAGCTGGGGATCGGGGACGACGCCGCCGTGCTGAAGCCTCCGCCCGGCGAGCGCCTGCTGGTCAGCACCGATGCGCACGTGGAGGGTGTCCACTTCCGCTGGAAGACGACCGCCGCCGTCACCGTGGGGCGGCGCGCCCTGGTCGCCAACCTGTCCGACCTGGCGGCCATGGGGGGGCGGCCGCTCGGCTTCGTGCTGGCGCTGGCCGCGCCGCCCGGCCTCTCGCTGCGCTCCCTCGACGGCGTGGTTCGTGGGCTCGCGGCGGAGGCCGAGCGGCACGGCTGCCCCCTGGTGGGCGGCAACGTGAGCCGGGCCCGTGAGACCTCGCTCACCATCACGGTGCTCGGCAGCGCGCGGCCCGGCCGCATCCTGACCCGGCGCGGCGCCCGGCAGGGCGACCGGATCCTCCTCACGGGCTCCCTGGGCGGGCCCGCCCTGGAGGTGGCGCGTGCGGCGCGGCGGGGCGGCTGGATCCGCCAGGTGCCCGAGCCGCGCCTCGCGGCCGGCCGGCTGCTGGCCCGCACGCCGCGGGTCGGGGCCTGCATCGACGTCTCCGACGGCCTCGAAGCCGACCTCGGCCACCTGCTGGACGCGGCCCAGGGCGGTCCCCTGGGGGCAGAGCTGGATCCGGAGGCGCTTCCGACGCCGCGTGGCTTCGGGCCCGCCTGCCGCCGCCTGGGCCTCGATCCGCTGAAGCTGGCCATGACGGGCGGGGAGGACTGGGAGCTCCTCTTCACGGTCCGGCCCGCTGGACCCCGCGCTGCCCGCCTCTCGGCGCGCCTGGGGCTGCCGGTGACGGAGATCGGACGGGTCACCGCGCGCCCCGCGAGGCGCCGCCGCGGTGCCGGCGGGTGGACGCACTTCTAGGCCTCTCAGGGTCTCTCCGGAGGCGGGCGGAGGACCCGCGCGTCGGGTCGCAGGCGCCCGGAATCCCTGGGTAAATCGTCAAGATGCACCCCCCCGGTGCCGATGAGCCCCCCGTGCGTCTGTCGCTCTCGTACAAGTTCGTGCTGGGATCGACCTGCCTGGCCGCCATGGCCATCGGGTTCCCGAGCGTCCTGCGCGCGTTCGGCATCGCCGTCGCGCCCTGGGTCTCGCTCTTCGTGGCGATCGGAGTGGGCGGCGTGATGGGCTTCTTCCTCTCGCGCGAGCTGGCGGGCAACTTCCAGTCCCTGCGCGCGGCCACGGACCGCATCAGCGCGGGCGACCTGACCGCCCGGGTGGACGTGCGCGAGGCGCGCTTCCCGGACGAGACCCACGATCTGGCCCGTAGCGTGCAGGCGATGGCCGAGCGCCTGCGCAGCCTCGTGGGCCGTGTGCAGAACACCGCCGACCGTGCGACCGGTGCGGCGATGGACCTGGCGCGCTCCGCCCAGGAGCTCTCCTCCAACAACGAGGGCATCTCCTCGACCGTCGCCGGCGTGGCCGACAGCGTCTCCCAGGAGCAGCAGCTCCTCGTCGACGCGGGCCGCCTCATCAACGAGATCGCCCAGGCCATCGACCAGAACGCCTCGCGCGCGCGCGAGGCGTTCGGCTTCGCGGCCGAGGCCAACCAGAAGGCGCACACCGGCGTGAACGTCTCGCGTCTCGCCCTCGAGAAGATGAAGACCGTCTTCCAAAGGGTGGAGCAGTCCGGGGTCAAGGTCTTCGAGCTGGAGGCCAAGACCGGCCAGGTGCACCAGATCCTCGAGGTCATCACCAGCGTGGCCCAGCGCACCAACCTCCTCTCGCTGAACGCCTCCATCGAGGCGGCGCGCGCCGGGGAGGCGGGTCGTGGGTTCTCGGTGGTCGCCGACGAGATCCGCAAGCTCGCCGAGAGCGCGACGCGCAGCGGTGAGGAGATCTCGAAGCTCGTCCAGGAGATCGAGAACGACACCCAGAAGGTGGCCGACGAGATGCGCGAGTCCGGCCAGGTGATCAACGAGGGCCACGACGACCTCAACACGATCGCGTCGTCCCTGGAGCAGATCGCCGCCGCCGTGGGGGAGGCCTCGGAGCGCGCCGAAGAGATCTTCCTGAAGGCCGACACCCAGGCCAGCGACGCCGCGCGCATGGTGTCGTCGATGGACGAGATCTCGCGCGTCGCGGCGGGGAACGCCAAGGCGATGGACGAGGCCGCCGGAACCACCCGGGAGCAGCTCGGGGCCATGGAGGAGCTGGTCGAGTCCACGCGCGGCGTCACCGATGTGTCCGAGGAGCTGCGCGAGGTGCTGCGCCAGTTCCGCACCGGCGAAGTCGAGGGGGATGCGCCGTGAGTGCGGGATCCGGCGAGCGCCTCCTCACCTTCGAGGTCGGCAGCGCGGCCTTTGCCCTGCCGATCCTCGACGTGCACGAAGTGAGCGAGCCGGGCGCGGTGGGTCCGGTCCCCAGCCTCCCCCGCAGCGTAGGTGGCGTGATGCACTACCACGGCGACGCGCTTCCCGTGGTCTCGGCGGCGCGGCTCCTCGATCTGCCGGACGGGCCCGAGACGAAGCCGGAGCACGTGGTGGTGGTGGCGGAACGCTCCGGCGGTGAGCCGCGCCTGGGCATTCCGGTGGAGCGCGTGCTCGGGCTCGCCGACGTCGAGCCGTCGGGCGCGCGCAGCCCGGGGATGCTGACGGTGCGCATTCCCATCGACGGCCGGGTGACCGGCGTCCTGGACGCGGAGATGCTGTGCAGCCGTGCGGCCGATCTCATCGGTGCCGCGGCTCTGGGTGGATTCAACGATTCCGAACACGGGGGGGAGACATGAAGGCGCGCACGTTGGTGGCCGACGACGCATCGTTCATGCGCGAGATGATCAAGGAGATCATCGAGCCGGAGGGCTTCGAGGTCGTCGCCGAGGCTGGCGACGGCAACGACGCCATCGAGCTGTTCAAGGAGCACTCGCCGGACATCATCACCATGGACATCGTCATGCCCAAGAAGTCGGGCATCGAGGCGGTGAAGGGCATCGTCGAGCTGGACCCCGGGGCGAAGATCGTCATGTGCAGCGCCCTGGGCCAGGAGGCCCTGGTGATGGAGGCGCTCAAGGCCGGCGCCAAGGACTTCATCGTGAAGCCCTTCAAGCCGGACCTGGTGGTCTCCACGCTCCGCAAGGCGATCGAGAAGCAGGACTAGCCGCGTGGATCTGGCGAAGTACCGCGCCCTCTTCCTGGAGGAGGCGACGGAGCACCTCGCCGAGATGAGCCGCGCCCTGCTGGTCCTGGAGAAGATCCCGAACGCGGGCGAGGCCATCGAGACGGTGTTCCGGATGGCGCACTCCATCAAGAGCATGGCGGCGTCGCTCGACTACACCTCGATCTCCGAGCTCTCCCATCGGCTCGAAGATCGGATGGAGGGCGTGCGCGCGGCCGGGCGGGTGCACGGAGCCGATGACCTCGCACTCCTCTTCCGGGGGCTCGAGGCCCTGGAGCAGGGCGTCGAAACCGTGCGCTCGACGGGGGAGGCACCGGCCGCGGACGCCGATCTCATGGCCGCGCTGTCCGCCGACGGAGGCGGGGCAAAAAAAGCGCTTCCGTAGGCGACGCCGAGTCGCCCGCGCGGACCACCGCGCCGTCCGAGCCGACGGCGGCCTCCCCGGGCAGCTTTCCAGCGGAGAGGGCTGCGGCCGCGGGCTCCCCGGGCGTCGCGACCGAACAGGCGCCGGGAGCGCCCTCGCGGGGCGGCGTCCCCGAAGAGACGCCCGCGGCGCCCTCGCGGGGCGGCGTCCCCGAGGAGACGCCCGCGGCGCCCGCGCCCTCGCCGCAGGTGCGGGTCCGCACCGAGACCCTCGATCGCTTCCTCTCCTCGGTGGGCGAGGTCATCCTCAGCACCAGCCAGCTGCGCAACGCCGCCGCATCGAGCGGCCTGCCGGCGCGGCCCGCCGTGGCCAACGGCTTCGACCGCATGGAGCGGGTGGTGGGCGAGCTGCAGCGACGCGCCCTGGCCCTGCGCACCACGCCCCTCCTCCGCGTGATCGAGACGCTGCCGAGGGTGGCGCGGGACATCGCCCAGAGAACCGGGCGTCGCGTGGAGGTGGAAATCGACGGGGCGGAGCTGGAGCTGGACCGCTCGATCCTCGACCGCCTCGCCGACCCGTTGGGCCACCTGGTGCGCAACGCGGTGGACCACGGCCTCGAGCTGCCGGCCGAGCGGCGCGCGGCGGCCAAGCCGGAGGTGGGTCGGATCGAGATCGCAGCGCGCCGCGAGCGCGACTCGATCCGCATCGCGGTGTCGGACGACGGACGCGGCATCGATCTCGAGCGGGTGCGGAGCCGGGCGGTCGAGGCGGGACTCCTCCATCCAGACCTCGCGGACGACCTCCCGCCCCACGAGATCGCCGCCCTGGTCTTTCATCCCGGCCTCTCGACCGCCGCGCAGATCTCCGAGATCTCGGGCCGCGGCGTGGGGATGGACGCGGTCAAGACCACGATCGAGTCCCTGGGCGGCCACATCGAGATCGCCACCGAGCCCGGACGGGGCACCTCCACCGCACTCGTCGTGCCGATCACCGCCGCCGTGCAGCGTGTGCTGGTGGTGCGGGTCGCCGGGGAGCCGGTGGCCATCCCCATCGCCAAGGTGGAGCGGCTGATCGAGCTTCCGGCCGAGGACATCGAAGTCGCCGGACACGAGAGCTTCGCGATGGTGGACGACGAGCCGCTGGCGGTGCTCGACCTGGGGAGCTGCGTGGGCTGGGAGTCGGCGCCCGATGCGGGACGGCGTGCGCTCGTTCCACTCGTCATCGTGGAGATGCGCGGCCAGCGCGTGGGCCTCCGGGTCGAGCGGCTCGACGGGCAGGCCGAGATCTACGTGAAGTCGGCGCCGCCCCTCCTGCGCGGCCTCCGGGCGCTGGCGGGACTCACGGTGATGGGGGACGGGCGGCCGGTCTTTCTCCTCGACGTCGGGCAGCTGGCATGATGGGAGCGGATCTCGACTGGGGCGCGGACCGCGCGCGCGAGCTCGCCAACATCGGGGCGGGTCACGCCGCCGCCGCGCTGGCCTCCCTGGTGAATCGCCCGATCCGGATCGACGCCGCTCGCGCCGAGTCGCTGCTGCAGCGGCCGGCGCTGCGCGCGCGGAGCGTCGCCCAGGACGGCACGGCGGTCTTCTTCGAGCTGCAGGGCGGTGTCGAAGGGATGCTCGGCATCGTCTTCTCGCGACCGTCGCTCGAGGTGATCGTCACCGAGATCATGGGCGCCGCCGCCTACGAGGCGGAGAGCGCGGTGGAGTCCGCCGTACGCGAGACGGGGAACATCCTCGTATCGCACTACGTGTCGGCGATCGCCGACACCCTGGGTGCGGTGGTGATTCCCTCGGTTCCGATCCTCACCGAGCAGGCCGTGCCGGCGGCGTTGGAGAGCGTCACCGCCCCCGACGAGCGAGGCGGCGCCCGACTGCTTCTCGAGATTCCGCTCTTCGACGAGGAGCGGGAGATCGAGGCCTACGTGGTCGTGGTGACCTGAGCGTCGTCCGGGCTCGGCCTCATGCCGGGGGCCATTCCCTGAGCCGCATCGTGAGCAGTCCGACGGCCACCGCGTTGCTTCCGAGTGCGGCCCCCCAGATCAGGAGTGGCAGCTGGCCGAGAACCGCCAGCCCCAGCACCAGGTAGGCCCAGTCCCGGCTCAGCAGGGCCTCGTACCGGTGCAGGATCGCTGCGGGACGGCCAGAGCGCTGCAACCAGCTCAGGTACCGGAACGACACCACCACGGCCGCTACTACGCCGAAGAGTGTCGCTCCGACCGCCAGCTGCATGGGCATGCCCGGATTCGCCTGCAGCGCCAGGTGGCCGATGGCGACGAACACCGCTACGTGGACCAGATTGTCGCCGATCAGGTCGAGCATGCGGCCGAACTCGGTCATGCGCAGCGACAGGCGGGCGACCTCGCCGTCGCAGCCGTCCAGGATCGTCGACAGGACGAAGAGCAGCGCGCCGAGTACCTGGAGGCCATGGAGACTGGAGGCGAGCAGGGCCGCACCCAGCAGACCGACTGCAGTCGCGACGGCGGTGATCGCGTTCGGGGCGACACCGCGGCGGACCAGCTCCACGGAGAGGCGGATCGAGAGATGGCGGTCCAGGTAGCGAGCGAAGAAGCCGTCGGTCGCCTGGGGCAACGCGGCCAGCATCTCGGCGTGCACCCTCTCCGCGTCCTCGACGCTGCGAATCCGCTCGCAGCGAGCGTCTCCCGGGTCCACGACACGCAGGCTGCGGGTCGCCCGGAAGCGTTCAGCCAGCCGTGCGAGCCCGCCCGCGTCGGCGGGAATGGGCGTTCCGACGGGTACCCGCAGGGCCGCGAGCCCCCCCTTCCAGTTGGCGTGCGCCACCGCCCCGTCGTGGCTGCGGAATCGGCCGAGGAGTGCCCGGATCGCGTCCGGCTCCAGCAGGGCGTCGCCGGAGACCAGCAGGAGCGCCCCGTTGTGGCTCGCGCCCCGCGCCGAGGGGAGCCCCACGGCTGCCAGGGCCCGGCGGGTGCGTTCGCCCAGGGAGAGACCGGCGATCTCCCAGCTCGGATCCCCGTCGCCCCGGATCAGGGTCGCGTCGACCCGTGATTGGACTCCAGCTGCACCGATCCCCCAGACGGGCATCCTCATCGCTCCCCCCATCGCGCTGACGCCGAGTGTGCGGCTCGGGCAGCAAGCTAACCGTCTCGTGGGAGGTCCGTATGACCGGCGTCATAGTCCTGCCGCGCTGGCAGGATGGCTCGCCGGTCGGCTCCGGGTTCAGGGCATGACAGCCGCGTCGTGCGTGAGCTCCACCAGCATCGCCTCCTCGGCGGCTTCGTGGGCCGAGAAATCGCGGGAGAACGCCTGGAGGTCTGCGTGCGCCTCGGCGAGGCCCCTCTCCGAGAGCCGGGTCTCGATGTGGTCGAGGCGCCTGCGGAAGCTCCCGTGCGCATCGAGGAGTCGTTGGATGTCCGGCTTCAGGTCCGGCCGCAGGGCTTCGATGGCGGGGAAGTAGAGCCGGCTTTCCTGGTCGAAATGGGTCTCGAGGGCCGCGCGCAGCGCGCCGAGCGTTCCGCGGGCAGCGTCCGGCTCCGCCTCGGAGGCGAGCGCGGCGAGCGCCGCCTCGAGCAGCACGTCCAGTCGCCGGTGTTCGGCGGTTACCGGTCCCTCCATCGCATCTCCCCTCAGCCGGGTCTTCCCCGGGCGCTGTCCCTTCTCCTAATGAGTCGCAGCCGGGGTCGGTTATGATCGCGATCATAGTGGGAAGCCCTCCGCTGCACACGGGGCTCGACGCCGCGGTCGAGAACGCCGAGTTCTTTCGCGCGCTTCCTCCGGAGCGCCTCGAGCAGGTGAAGCCCCAGCTCGTATCCAAGCGCTTCGAGCGTCAACAGGTGCTCTACTTCGAGGGCGGTGCTGCAGATCGGCTCTGGGTGGTCCAGCGGGGGGAGGTGCGGCTCTACAAGAGCTCGCCCACGGGCCAGATCACCACCCTCGACGTGCTGGGCCCAGGGGAGGTGTTCGGCGCGGTGTCCGCCATCGAGCGGGATACGTACCCGGCGAGCGCCGAGACCGTGACCGACGGTGCTGCCTGGTGGCTGAAGCGCGAGACGTTCCTCGGTCTGCTCGCCGAGGATCCCCGCCTGGCGGTGGAGATCCTGCAGATCGTCTCGCGTCGTCTGCACGAAGCCCACGACCGTCTGCGTTCATTGGCCCACGACCCGGCTCCCACCCGCGTGGCCCTGGCCCTGCTGGCCGCCACCGCCGGCGGTGAAGCGCGTGTGACGCGCAGAGCCCTGGCCGAGACGGCGGGTACCAGCGTCGAGACCGCCATCCGCATCGTGCGGCGCTTCGAGGTGGCGGGAATCGTGCGCGGCGAGGTGGGCCGGGTGCAGGTACTCGACGAGCCGGCGTTGCGGAAGATCGCGGGTTCCGGCAGCGAGTAGCGTCGCCGGATGGGGCTGCCTGCCCGACCCCTGGGTCGGGGTGGAGCTCGCGCGCATCAATCGCGAGGCCGGGTCTCCCGGCGCGCAAACCGCCGCGCCGCGCCACCTCGCTCGACTCCGCATCCCCCGCAGTCCCCCGCGTAGCAGGGATTGTCCTCGATCGGGTAGGGCGTGGAGGGCTGGTCGATGGAGGGGTCGACGTAGTCGCCGATGAACTCCTCGTCGAGGGCGACGATGCAGTGCTCCGAGCGCTTGCTGAAGTGCCTGAATCGGCGCATGCGCGCCACGACGTCTTCGAGTGGCTCGTCGGGGAGCTTGCCGAAGGACATCGGCTGGATCGCGCAGCCCGTCACGTGGCCGTAGGGGCTCACGTGGATCTTCTCGAACCCCGCCGGGCACCCCACCTTCAACGTGAAGTTCGTATCCCAGTCGCCGCGCAGGCCCGGGTTGCGGTCGTAGAGCTCGCGAAGCTGTGTCCAGAACGTCTCGTCGAACAGCTCTTCCTTGCGGCCCTCCTGGCGTCCGGTCGGGGCCATGAGGCCGATGCTGGCCGTCATCCCGTGCTGCCGGGCGAAGTCCAGCAGCTTGAGGGTCTCGGGAAGCAGCTTCTTCGATGTCGTGATGGGGAGCATCACGTCGATGTCGTGACGTCTGCACGAGTCGATCACGCGCATCACGTGTTCGTAGTGTCCCTCGTAGCCTCGCACGAGGTCGTTCGTCTCGGGATCGGTGGAGTTGATGCTGACGTAGAGAACGAAGACGCCGAGGCGCTTGAGCTCGACGATGGTCTCCTCCGTCAACGTGATGCAGTTAGTGGCGACGGTGACGATGTTCTTCTTCGGTTCGAGCGCCGCCACGATGTCCAGGAACTTCGGGTGCAGGGTCGGCTCTCCGCCCAGGATCAGGCTTCCGACCGCGCCCATCTCCGACGACTGGCGCCAGATGTCGCGGATCTCGTCGACTTCGAGCATCCGCTCGCCCGGGCGGCGGAACTTGGCGGCGTAGCAGTAGCCGCACTTCGACTGACAGGCGTGGTTGATCGAGAACTCGACGACGCGCAGCGTGGGCCTGCGCAGCACCAGGGTGCGGAAGTACCCGCGCGCGATCTTCTGCAACAGTGCGGGTCGATAGCGGATCTTGTCGACCTGGTGGAGGGTCTTGCGAAGTCCATCCAGACGCATGGGCTCTATCGCCTTCCGCCATCGTGCAGCCGCGCCGCGGCGGGGCCGCCGCCTCTCACGATCGTCGCTCCTCGCCGATCCGCTCCGCGAGGCGATCCCACGCGAAGGGCAGCGCTGTGGCCTCGTCGTAGATCGGGATGTACTGCTCGAGGAAGGACGCATCCTCCCCGGCCAGGCAGCGGTCGTGATAGTGATCGAAGCAGGGGAGGGAGAGTGCCTTCTGCTGGATGCTGCGAATGCTCTCTCCCTTGCGGATGGAGCCGGCAGCGACCTGCAGGAAGGGGCAGCCGAGTACCTCACCGTAGGGCGTGACGTACATCCGCTCCTTGAAGGCCGGGCAGCCGAAGCCCGCGAAGTTGGCTGCGAAGTCCAGGCGGGTGTGGGGGTGTCGCAGAGTGAGCTCGCGCAAGGCGATCTGATCCGCCTCGTCGAGGCGGACGTCCGTGCGTCCCGACCAGCTCCCCACCGGCACGGCGATGTTGAGGAAGAGCGTCGTGCCGTTGTCGCGCGTGAAGCGGATCATCTCCTCGAGAACGGGAGATCCGATGTTGCTGTGGGTGACGACCGTGGTGAAGGTCATCTTCATCCCGCTCCGCCGCACCACCGCCAGCTTCCGCTCCGCCTTGGTGAAGTTGACGATGCCCGCATCTTCCGTGTGGAACTCGTCGAGGCTCGCCTGGATCATGTCGACCCCGGCGTTTCGGAGGCGGGTGGCGCGCTCGTCGTTGAGCAGCAGCGCGTTGGTCTGGATGCCGATCACGTTGCGGCGCGGCTCGAAGATCCGGATGACGTCGAGGAGTCGATCCATGATCAGCAGAGGCTCGCCCCCGGTGAACGCGTAGCTGACGACACCCATCCGATCGAACTCGTCGTAGAGGCCGCGGTACTCGTCCAGCGTCAGGGGAGAGTCCCCCTCGCGCATGAGGCGGGAACGGCTGCAGTGGGGGCACGAGAGGTTGCAGTCGTAGTCCAACGCGATCTCGACCTGACGGACCATGGGTCGGCCGCGCAGGCCCTGCAGCGTCCGCAGCGCCAGCCGACCCGTTCGTCGCCACTTCCTCCAGTCCAACGCGTAGTGGATGTTCTGGACGAAGTTCGAGACCGCCACGCGCGGAGGACGCCGGTACCGGAATCCCTGGAGTTCAGCGTGGCGGGGGGTGCTCATCGTCCGGATCCTCGGGCAGCGCAGCAGCAGCAGTGTCCATTACGCCACACCGGGACCGGTCACGATATGACCTTGGTCATACCCCGCCGCCCCCGTGGGGGCGCAGCTGGGCTCAGGGCAGGCAGCCCTCGGGAAGCGGGTGCCGGTAGAGCCGCGCCGCGTTCTCGTGCGCGATCATGCGGATCTCCTCGGGAGGCAGCGAGCCGAGGACGTCCCGCATCACCTGCTGGGTGTCCGGCCAGGTCCCGTCCCCGTGCGGGTAGTCGGACTCGAAGAGGATGTTCTCGACGCCGATCACGTGTCGGGTCGAGATGGTCGAGGGATCGTCGATCATGCAGAACCAGAAGTTCCGGCGCAGGACGTCCGTCGGGGAGTTCTTCTCGTCCGGCCAACCCTTCCCGTAGCCGGAGCGCGCCATGATGTTGTCGATGCGATCGATCAGCATCGCCACCCAGCCGATGCCTCCCTCGGACATCGCGATCTTGAGCTCGGGATAGCGGGCCGGATAGCCGCTCCAGAGCCACTCCGCGCAGGCCTCGATGGCCATGGGGCCGAAGAGCGTGGCACCCAGCTCGAGCAGGGGCGCCCCCGGCGGCATCTGGGCGAAGCCCGACGCGCCGATGTGCAGGTTGAGGACCGTCTCCGTCTCGGCGCAGGCGCGCACGATGGGGTCCCAGTGGGAGTCGAAGACCGGCGGGTAGCCCAGTCGGTGGGGCTGCTCGGGGAGCGTCACCGCGCGAAAGCCGCGCGCCGCGTTGCGACGGATCTCCTCGGCGCCCTTCTCCGGGTCCGAGAGCAGGGTGATGCCGAGCGGCACGATCCGGTCCGGGTACGGCGAGTACCACTCCTCGAAGAGCCAGTCGTTCCAGGCGCGCACGCAGGCGAGCCCCAGCTCCTGGTCCTTCGTCTCGGAGAAGAGCGTCCCGCCGAAGCCGGTCACGCCGGACGGGAAGTTCACCGAGGCCCAGATCCCTCCGATGTCCATGTCCTTGATGCGATCGTCGATCCGCCAGCAGCCGGGCCGCACCTCGTCGTAGCGAGCCGGCTCGACGCGGTGGTCCTCGCGGGGCCGTCCCGCGACGCACATGAAGCCCACCTGGAAGTACGGCTGTCCGTCGAACTCCCATACCTGGTGTCCCTCCTCGGTCTCCACGACGCGCGGTGCCCGGTCCTGCAGGCGCCGTGGCAGGCGATCCTCGAAGGTGTGCGGTGGCTCCATCAGGTGGTCGTCGACGGAGATGAGCGTGTAGCTCACGTCGCGGGGCTCCGGGTCGGGCAGCAGCCCGCGGGTGGCGGGGCGCTTGATCCCCAGCTTGATCACTCGAACCATCGCATCGTCTCCATCCACGAGAGGTGTCGGCCGCTGCTGGATGCGGCTCTCCAGCGCCGGGCTGCAGGGCCGCGAGTGTACCGCGGTCGACCGGGCGCGGTCGGAGCAGGTGGCGATCCGCGGCTCCGCTAGGATCTCCGCATGACTCGCGACCGCCTGCGCGCGCTCCTCGAATCGGTGCAGCGGGGAGATCTCGCCCCCGAGGCCGCCGCGGAGGAGCTCGCGCGCCTCCCCTTCGTGGACACTCCCGCTGCCCGGGTGGATACGCACCGCGCGCTCCGCCAGGGCCTGCCCGAGGTGATCTTCGGGCCCGGCAAGACGCCCGGTCAGATCGCCGAGGTGGCCCAGACGCTGCGCGAGGCCGGGCAGACCGTCCTGGCCACCCGGGTCGAGGCGGACGTGGCGGCCGCCGTGAACGCCGAGCTCCCGGGCGGCGAGTACGACCAGGACGCGCGCATCCTCTGGTACGGGCCCCGGGAGATCCCGATCACCGGCAACGGCACCATCGCGGTGGTCTCGGCCGGGACCTCGGACCGCCCGGTGGCCGCCGAGGCGGCCGCGGTGGCACGACGCTTCGGCAACAAGGTGGACGAGCTGGCGGACGTGGGCGTCGCGGGGTTGCACCGCCTGCTGGCATCGAGCGAGGCGCTGCGCGCGGCGCGCGTCCTGATCGTGGTCGCCGGCATGGAGGGTGCTCTGCCCACCGTGGTGGGCGGCATGGTGGACAAGCCCGTCATCGCGGTGCCCACCAGCGTCGGCTACGGAGCGGCCTTCGGCGGTGTGGCCGCGCTCCTCGGCATGCTGACGAGCTGCGCCTCCAACGTCACCGTCGTGAACATCGACAACGGCTTCGGCGCCGCCCACGTGGCGACCCTGATCAATCGGCTGTAGACCCTCTCCGTGGCTCCCCGATCCCCCAGGCTCGCCGGCGCGCGCGTCCTCCACCTCGATTGCTTCTCAGGCGTGGCTGGCAACATGTTCCTGGGCGCGCTCCTCGATGCGGGGCTCTCGCGCAAGACGCTGGCCGCGGACCTGGCTGGCCTCGGCGTCGATCACCGGCTCGTGGTGTCGCGGGTGAAGCGCGGCGTGCTGGGGGCCCGCTTCGTCGACGTTCGGGTTCCCGGGGCGCGCGGCGGGCGCGACGCGGACGCGAGCGTGCGGGGGACTCGCCGTGGGCGCGACGCGGACGCGAGCGTGCGGGGGACTCGCCGTGGGCGCGACGCGGACGCGAGCGTGCGGGGGGCTCGCCGTGGGCGCGACGAGAAGAAGCCGAAGAAGCGGAAGCACGCCCACCACCACGGCCGCCACTACTCCGAGATCGTGCGCATCCTGGAGAAGGCCCGGCTGGTGGCGTCGGTGCGCGAGCGGGCGCTGGCGATCTTCCGCGCCCTGGCCGAGGCGGAGGCGGCGGTGCACGGCACGCCTCTGGCGAAGGTCCATTTCCACGAGGTGGGCGCGGTAGATGCCCTGGTCGACGTCGCCGGCGCTGCCATCGCCCTGGAGCGGCTCGAGGTCGAGCGGGTGACCTGCTCGCCCCTCGCGCTCGGCCACGGCACGGTGCAGACCGAGCACGGCCTCCTGCCCCTGCCGGCTCCCGCCACGCTCGAGCTGCTGCGGGGCATTCCCACCGTGCCGGCGGGCGTGGGGTGGGAGACGGTGACGCCTACCGGTGCGGCCATCGTGCGCACCGTGGTGGATGCCTTCAGGCCCCTGCCCGCGCTGATCCCCGAGTCGATCGGCCACGGTGCCGGGCTCGACCGCGAGGGCCCGATGCCCAACGTGCTGCGGGCCGTCCTGGGGCGTGACGGTGGCCCCGCCTGGGACCGGGTCCTGGTCCTCGAGACCCACCTGGACGACCTGATCCCGGAGCACTTCGATCACCTCATGGATCGGCTCCTCGAGGCGGGCGCCCTCGACGTGGCGCTGCAGCACCTGCAGGGGAAGAAGAACCGGCCCGGGTTCGCGGTCCGGGTGCTGGGGCGTCCGGCGGATCGCGAGGCCCTGGCCGGCGTCCTGTTCGCCGAGTCCTCCGCCCTGGGGGTGCGTGTGGCCGAGTGGGACCGGCTGGTCCTGCCGCGGGAGGTCGTCCGGGTGAAGACCGACTACGGCCGGATCGCCGTGAAGTGGTCGCGGGACCCCGACGGCGGGGTCGAGGTCTCGGCCGAGTACGACGACTGCAAGCGCGCGGCTCGCCGCCACGGTGTGCCGCTCCGCCGCGTGGTGCGGGCCGCCGAAGACGCGGCGCGTCGAGCGAAGCCCGGGAGCGATTGACAAGGCCTCTCGGGCCCTCCTAGCATGGGCGGCGTTCCTCGGGGGATCACCCGGCTCGGGGCCGGGATCGCCGGAGGGGGTGGGAGAACACGGAATGGCCCTTCCGAATGCGGTTGTGAAGCGTCTGCTGGCCGAGCACGGCGGTGGACTGCGCGTTTCCGGGTCCGCGGTGACCAAGGCCGTCGAGGCCGCCGAGGACTACATCGCCCGTCTGGCTCGCGCCGCCCAGGCCTCGGCGGACGGCGACAAGCGCAAGACCATCATGGACGGGGACATCGACAAGGCTCGGGCTTCGCTCGGCTGATCCCGGTCCTGCGGGGCTCCGCGTCCCGCGTGCAGCTCAGGCTCCCCGCTCCAGCGCGCTCAGGTACGCGATCAGGATGCGTTCGTCGTCCTCCGTGAAGCGCTCGAAGCGCACGCCGAGGCGCGGGGTGTCGATGCCGCCGCCGCGCAGGCGGTAGACGACCTCGGCGTCCACGCCCACCGTGCCGGCGCCGTCCGGCAGGGTCACCACGAACCGCTGCAGCGCCCGGGGAACCACCTCGCGGGCGGTCGACACCATCATTCCCCCGCGTCCGATCTCGTGGGCCACCTCGGCGCGAGCGGCGCCCGAGGCGCGCACCGAGAAGCGCTTGGGGTAGCGCGTGAAGCGGCGTCGTCCGGGGGCCTCGATGAGGCGCGCGAGACCGTCCTCGATCAGCGGTACGTCGATCGGGTGGGTGACGTACCCGGCGGCGCCCACCTTGCGCGCGATCTCGCGCACGTCGGGCCGGACCTTGGTGTCGACGAGCACGAGCGGCAGCTCCTCGATCCCGGGGAGGGCGCGCACGGTCGGGATCATCTCGATCCCCTCGAAGCGATCCAGCTCGGACTCGACCAGGGCCATCGCGAAGGAGTGGCGCTCGAAGGCGCGCAGCGCCTCGGTGGGGCCCCGCACGGCCGTGACCCGGTAGCCCCGCATGCGCAGCGACTCGACCAGGCCGGTGTCGGCGAGCAGCCGCCGCCCGACGAGGAGCACCCGGTGGGTCTGGGTGGCGCGCTCGACCACGAGCGCGGGCCGCTCCTGCCCGGCCGCCATGGCGCGCACGCGCTCCTGACGCGCCAGCCGGTCGCGGATGCGCACCAGCTCCTCGGCCCGGGTGGTGACGGCCAGCTCCAGGTCCACGGCGCTGTCCAGGTCGGCGTCGGTGTGGAAGAGGCGATCCTCGGGACGCTCGAGACTCATGCCGGAGAGGAGCCCGGCCCCGGGCAGCACCACCGCGCCGGGCTCGAGCACCGCCAGCTCTGCCGGATGGTCGCTGCCGCCCACCCGCACCAGCGCCTGCGGCGTCTCTGCGGGCGTCTCGACCTCGCAGCCCAGCTTCTCGAGCCAGTCGCGCGCCTTCTGGACCTGCTGCTGCCGCTCGCGCCAGGCCTGGCGGATGCGGGCCTCGATGGCGCCGGGGCTCTCGCAGTCGGCCACCGCGACCAGCGGGAGGTGGAAGAGGGCCCGCGGGACCAGGCACTTGATGCGGTTGGCGCCGACCGTGGCGAACACGAGCTGGCTGGCTGCGATCTCGGACGCTCCGGCCGTCAGCGGGCCGCCGCGCGTGGGGAGCCGCACCAGGAGCGAGCGCCCACCGGGTACCGGGCGGCAGTCGAGGCCCATCGCCTCGAGCCGCCGCCGGAACGCCCCTACCTGCCGTTCCTCGGTCAATGCGCAAGTCCCCGGAAGAAAAGAGGATCTGCGCACTCATCGTCCACCCGGTCAGGAGTCTTGAGGCACGAAAAAGGGCCCCGGAGCGGTGCTCCGGGGCCCTCGGCTCTGCGCCGTTGGAGACCGGGTCTACATCATCCCCGGCATGCCGCCGCCCATGGCGGCCGCGGCGGCGGCCGCGTCGGCGGCTCCGCCCTTCTCCTCGGGCTTCTCGGCGATCATGGCCTCGGTGGTCATGAGCAGCGCCGCCACGCTCGAGGCGTTCTGCAGCGCGGTCCGCACCACCTTGGTCGGGTCGATCACGCCGGCCTTCAGCAGGTCCTCGTACTCCTCGGTGGCGGCATTGAAGCCGTTGGCGCCCTTGGCGCTCTTGACCTTGTCCACCACGATGGAGCCCTCGACCCCCGCGTTGCTCGCGATCTTGCGCAGCGGGGACTCGATGGCGCGGCGCACCAGGTTGGCACCGGCCGCCTGCTCCTCGTCGAGGGTCAGGCCGTCGAGCGCCTTCTGGGCGCGCAGGAGCGCCACCCCGCCGCCGGGGACGATGCCCTCCTCGACGGCTGCGCGGGTCGCGTGGAGCGCGTCCTCGACGCGCGCCTTCTTCTCCTTCATCTCGATCTCGGTCGCGGCGCCCACCTTCACGACGGCCACACCGCCCACGAGCTTCGCCAGGCGCTCCTGGAGCTTCTCGCGGTCGTAGTCCGAGGTGGTGCTCTCGACCTGGTTGCGGATCTCGTTGCAGCGGCCCTCGATGTCCTTCTTCGAGCCGGCGCCGTCGATGATCGTGGTGTTGTCCTTGTCGATCACGACGCGCTTGGCCCGACCCAGGTCCTTGAGGGTCACGTTCTCGAGCTTCAGGCCCAGCTCCTCGGCGATGACCTGGCCACCGGTGAGGATCGCCATGTCCTGGAGCATCGCCTTGCGGCGATCGCCGAAGCCGGGGGCCTTCACCGCCGCCACGTTGAGCGTGCCGCGGATCTTGTTGACCACCAGCGTGGCGAGCGCCTCGCCCTCGATGTCCTCGGCCACGATGAGGAGCGGCTTGCCCTGGCGGGCCACCTGCTCCAGCACGGGGAGGAGGTCCTTCATGTTGCTGATCTTCTTCTCGTGGAGAAGGATCAGCGGCTCCTCGACGACCGCCTCCATGCGCTCCGGATCGGTGACGAAGTAGGGCGACAGGTAGCCGCGGTCGAACTGCATGCCCTCGACCACCTCGAGCACGGTCTCCATGCTCTTGGCCTCTTCGACGGTGATCACGCCCTCGCGGCCCACCTTCTCCATCGCCTCCGCGATGATCGTGCCGATCGTCTCGTCGGAGTTGGCGGAGATGGTGCCCACCTGGGCGATCTCCTCGCTGGAGCGCGTGGGCTTCGACATGTTCTCGAGCTCGCCGACGATCGCCTCGACGGCCTTGTCCACGCCGCGCTTCAGCTCCATCGGGTTCATGCCGGCCACGACCAGCTTGGCGCCCTCGCGGTAGATCGACTGGGCGAGCACGGTCGCGGTGGTGGTGCCGTCGCCGGCCACGTCCGAGGTCTTGCTCGCGACCTCCTTGACCATCTGGGCGCCCATGTTCTCGAACTTGTCCTCGAGCTCCACTTCCTTGGCGACGGTGACGCCGTCCTTGGTGACCGTGGGCGAGCCGAAGCTCTTCTCGATGACGACGTTGCGGCCCTTCGGCCCCAGCGTCACACCCACCGCGTTGGCGAGGGTGTCCACGCCCATGAGGATCTTGGCACGGGCGTCCTGATCGAACTTGATCTCCTTGGCCATCTATCTGCTCCTGGTAGCCCGACTTACTCGAGCACGGCCAGGACGTCCTCTTCACGGATGAAGAGGTGCTCCTCGCCCTCGATGTTGATCTCGGTGCCCGCGTACTTGCTGAAGAGGACCTTGTCGCCCTTCTTCACGTTCAGCGGGACGGTGTTGCCCTCGTCGTTGGTCTTGCCGGGGCCGACGGCCACGACCTTCCCCTCCTGGGGCTTCTCCTTTGCGGTATCCGGGATGATGATCCCGCCCTTGGTCTGCTCCTCCTCGTCGATGCGCTTGACGAGGATGCGGTCCCCAAGCGGACTCAGCTTCATGTCTCTGGGTCCTCCGGCGCCGACCCCCTGGGGGGCGACGCGAGACGCTGTGATTGATTGAACGGATCCGCCCTCGAACGATCCAGCTTGGCACTCGGGCGGCTCGGGTGCCAAATCGGGCGCGAGTGTATGCACGGGCCCGGGTGTGTCAACCGAGCCCCGCGCAAAAACTTCTTCGCTTGACTTTCGCGTCAGGTCGGGGCAGGCTCTTCGCCGGGGAGAAGGAAGGACTCGATGGCCCTCACCCGCCGTCAACGCGAGATCTACGACTTCATCTGCGCCTTCATCGACGACCAGGGCTACTCGCCCAGCCTCGAGGAGATCGGCGCGCACTTCGGCCTGTCGTCGGTGGCCACGGTTCACAAGCACGTGCACCACCTCGTGGAGAAGGGTTTCCTGCGCAAGTCGTGGAACCGCTCGCGCTCGGTCGAGCCCGTCGCCGACGGCGCGGACGGCGGCGCCAGCGTCACGCTGCCCCTGCTCGGAACGGTGGCGGCCGGCGCACCCATCGAGGCGATCGAGATCGAAGAGAGCCTCGCGGTTCCCAGCGAGCTGGTGCCGCGCGGAGGCGAGGCGTTCGTGCTGCGCGTGCGCGGGGACTCGATGATCGAGGAGAACATCCTCGACGGCGACTACGTGGTGGTGGAGAGCCGCCCGGTGGCGCGCGACGGCGAGACCGTGGTGGCCCTGATCCGCGGCGAGGAGGCCACCCTCAAGACCTTCCGCCAGCGCGGCTCCAAGGTGCTGCTCGAGCCCGCCAACGCGGCGCTCTCGCCCATCGAGGTCCCGGCCGGAGAGGTGGAAGTCCGCGGCGTGGTTCGCGGGCTGGTACGGCGATACTGATCAGCTAGCCTCGTTTTCCTTGTCGAATCGAGGAGTTGCCGTGTCCGGCCGCCCCGTGCGGATGACCCGCGCGATCGAGTTCTCCGCTTCCCTCCGCTACCGGGATCCCGAGCTGGGACCCGAGGAGAACGCCCGTGCGTTCGGCCCGCGGGCACGCCATCACGGGCACAACTACCGCCTGGAGGTGACCGTGGCCGGCGAGCCCGACCCGCGCACCGGGATGGTGATGGACCTGGTGGAGCTGAAGGAGATCCTCCACGCCGAGATCATGACCCGCTTCGACCACAAGGACCTGGTGGAGGACACGCCCTACTTCGAGAAGCGCCTCCCCACCCCCGAGAACCTGGCCCTGGTGATCCGGCAGGTGCTTCTCGAGGCTCTTCCCCCCGGCCTCCTCGCACGCGTGCGGCTCCAGCCCTCCGAGGACCACTGGGTCGAAGTGAGCGAGGAGGACCCTGCCCGGGACCACTGGGTGGGGGCCAGCGCAGACGAGGCGCACTCGTGAAGGTGGCCGTGACCCGCCGCTACGTCTTTCCGGCAGCCCACGTGCTGTGCCGGGACGACCTCAGCCCCGCCGAGAACGAGCGGATCTACGGCAAGTGCTCCAACCCCAACGGGCACGGTCACGACTACGGCGTCGAGATCACCCTCTCCGGTCCGATCGACCCGAAGAGCGGCAGCGTCGTGGATCCGGCCTGGCTCGACGCGCAGGTGCGGCGCCGCGTGCTCGACCGCTTCGGACACCGGCTCCTGAACGACGACCCCGCTTTCGCCGAGCGCGTGCCGACCGCCGAGAACATCGTGCGCGTGGTCGAGGAGGAGCTGGAGAAGGCCCTCGCCGAGCACCCCGACCCACCGCGCCTCGCCCGGGTGCGCGTGCACGAGACGCGCCGCAACACCTTCGAGACCGGAGACTCCTGATGAGCGACGAAACGCACGACCCCATCGAGGGTCTGATCAGCTCCCTCCTGAAAGAGCTGGGCGAGGATCCGGGCCGCGACGGTCTCAAGCGGACACCCGGTCGGGTTGCGCGCGCCTATCGCACGTTCACCGAGGGCTACTCCCAGGATCCGCTCGTCATCCTCAACGACGCGGTCTTCGAGGAGTCGTACGACGAGATGGTCGTCGTGAAGGACATCGGCTTCTACAGCCTGTGCGAGCATCACATGATCCCCTTCTTCGGTCGCGCCCACGTGGCCTACATCCCGAACGGGAAGATCGTCGGCCTCTCCAAGCTGCCGCGCATGGTGGAGATGTTCGCGCGGCGCCTGCAGGTGCAGGAGCGGCTCACCAAGGAGATCGCCCAGGCCATCGAAGACCTGCTCTCACCCAAGGGCGTGGCCGTGGTGGTGGAGTCGATCCACCTCTGCATGATGATGCGCGGCGTGGAGCAGCAGAACGCCTTCGCCATCACCAGCTCCCTGCGCGGCGAGTTCGAGTCCGACTCCAAGACCCGCGCCGAGTTCATGGAGCTGATCCGCCACTCCAAGCCCAGCTTCGCCTAGGGCGCGCCCGAGGAGCGCATTCCCGGGCGCTCGACATCCGGAATCGGGCGAAAAAGCGGGGAGACAGAAGGCCGGGTGATGTCTCCTCAAAACGTGAGGAAAACTCGCGCCCGCGGGGGAATTGCCTGACGCGTCGTGGCACAGAGGGAAAACCCCTAGTTCCGGCGAGGCCATTCCCCAGATTTCATCTCTCGGACTACCAACGCGGTTTCATTTGGATTTCTCGGAACTACTCAAGTGAGGAGACCCGCTTGACGCAAGGCGTAATCCAGCATATGGTCGGCGCCGACTGATGCAGGGCGTCATTTCCATGGTTCAAGGAGTTGGACGATGCAGACCCTAGAAGCGTATTTCCAGGATATCGCCGACATCCCGACGCTGACCCGCGAGGAGGAAGGTCTTCTCGCCAAGGAGCTGGAGGTCGCGACGCGCGAGTTCCAGGAGCTCATGCTGGCGATTCCGTTCGCCGCGCGGGTGGTCGTGGACGTCTGGGACGAGACCCGCGAGGCGGGTCGCGTGACCGGCAAGATGTCGGAGTCGTTCGGAAGCGGCTCGGACGCCGGTCCGGAGCTGACCGCGAACGTCGACAAGTGCGTCGCGGCTGCCTCGCGTGCGCTCAACCGTCACGCGGCCGCCTTCGAGGCCGGCAAGGGTGACGAGGCGGTGCGCCAGAGCCGTCAGGCGGCGCGCCACCTGGGCAAGGCCGATCTGTCGCTGCAGCTCTTCGGTCGCATCCGACGCGAGGTGGTGGCCATGCGTTCCAAGGTCCGCTCGACCCGCGCCCGCAAGGCGCTCGAGCCGGAGCTCGGCATGCACGCCGCCGACTTCCTCAAGGCCGTCTCGGCCGCCGAGGAGGCCTGGGAGCGCATGGACAATGCGAAGAACACCTTCGCACGTCACAACCTCAAGCTCGTGGTGGCCATCGCCAAGGACTACCGGAACATGGGCATCACCTTCCAGGACCTGATCCAGGAGGGGAACCTCGGGCTGATCCGCGCCGTCGAGAAGTTCGACTACACGCGCGGTCACAAGTTCTCGACGTATGCCCTCTGGTGGATCCGCCAGGCCCTGATCCGCGCGATCCAGAACCACTCGCGCACGATCCGCATCCCGAGCCACATGCACGACACGCTGCTCCGCTACAACCGCGCGTCGAACGCGCTCGAGACCAAGCTCGGCCGCAAGCCGACGCCGAAGGAGGTAGCGGAGCACGTCGGGATGGAGGTCGAGCAGGCCGAGAACCTCGAGCAGATCACCCGCGATCCGGTGAGCCTCGAGGCGGAGGTGCGTGGCACCGAGAGCAAGGTGGTGGGCGACTTCGTCAAGGACGAGAACATCTCCTCGCCCGTGGGCGACATCGACCACCGCCGGCTCCAGGAGCTGACCCAGCGCTCGATCGAGACTCTCTCGGATCGCGAGCGCAACATCCTGCGCTGGCGCTTCGGGATGAACGGGAACAACGACCACACGCTCGAGGAGATCGGCTCGAAGCTGGGCCTCTCCCGCGAGCGCGTGCGCCAGCTCGAGGCGCGGGCCCTGGCCAAGCTCCGGGCGTCGATGTTCGGCGAGGACCTCGCCGAGTTCGCTGCTGCTGAAGCGATCGCTGAAGTAGGCTGACCTGTGTGACTCTCGTAGAGCCGACCTCGGGTGCCTTCGGGCACCCGGGGTCGGCGCCGCGAGGGCTACGAGCTCGCGTTCAGCGCGTCGAGGTTGATGAAGAGCCTGCCCTCGGCGGCGAGCTGCCTGCGTCGGCTGTCGATCCACTCGTTCACGGCCTGGGCGCGGCGTTGCTCGAGGAGCCGTTCCTGCTCCTGGGCGACGCGCGTGGCCAGCTCGTCCGCGCCGGGCTCGCGCCGCTCGAGGAGCTGGATGAGCGCTTGCTTGCCCTGGACTTCGAAGACCTGGCTGGTGCCGGGACGCTCGAGGGATAGCGAGAAGGCCGCGTCCTGGATGGGCAGGGAGGCGCCCAGGCCGGGGATGAACCCGTCGGGGCGACGCGCGATCCAGCCGGTGCGCTCGACGGTGAGGCCCGCCTGACGCACGGCCTCCTCCAGGGTCAGGCCTGCCTCGATCGCCTGGGCCAGGTCCTCGGTCACCTCGTGCGCCCTGCTGCGCGATTTCTCCTCCGCCAGGAGCTCGCGGGCCAGCTCGAGGCGCACGTCGTCGAGGGTGCGCACGCCGGCCTCGCGGCGCGCCTCGATGCGGATCACGTGGAACCCGAAATCGCTGCGCACCGGACCGATCAGCTCGCCCGGCTGACCGGCGAAGGCGGCCTCCTCGAAGGGCGGCGTCATCTGCCCGCGGGTGAAGAAGCCCAGGTCGCCCCCCCGGTCCTTGGAGCCGGAGTCGCCGGAGACCTCGGCGGCCACGGCCGCGAAGTCCTCGCCCTCCCGGACCCGGGTCAGGGCGGCCACCGCGTCGCCCTGGGCCTTCTCCACGGTGGCCTCGTCGGCGTCCCTGGCCAGCTCGATCAGGATGTGGCGCGCGTGTACGGCCTCGTCCTGCTCGAAGTCCTCGAGGCGCTCGTCGTAGCGGGCCTGGATCCGGTCGGGGTGGGCGCCCGCGAAGGAGGCGATCTCGTCCTCGGAGACCTCCATCCGGTCGGCCACCTCCTTCTCGTCGAAGGCGATCCAGGCGAGCTTGATCTCCTGGGAGCCGTAGAGCACGGCGTCGCGGGCCTCGGCCTCGGAGACGTAGGCGCTCCCCGAGAGCAGGCGCGCCATCTTCTGGGCGAGGAAGCGGGTACGCGTGGCTTCCAGGAAGCCGGCCTCGTTGCCGTACTCGTAGGACACGTACCGCTTGTAGAGCTCCCGGTCGAACTCGCCGGCCGCGTCCCGGAAGCCCGGATCGGCCAGCACCCGCCGCTTGAGCTCGTCCCGGCCCACGCCGAGGCCCATCTGCTCGGCCTCCGCCGCCAGGATGGCCTGGGACACGATCACGCTGGCGGCGGTGTTCTGGAGCCACTCCTCGGCCTGGCGGGCGTCGAAGCCGGCGCCGAGCTGGTCCCGCAGGTACTGCTCCTGCTCGTAGAGCGTGCGCTGGAAGTCGTCCCGGTAGAAGGGGCGATCCCCCACCTGGACCACCACGTTCGCGCCGGTCGAGGTGCACTGCAGCGGGCCCGAGAGCCCGATGAACACGACGAACACACCGCCCACCAGCACGACGACGGCGGCGGTACCCCAGCGACGACCACGGCGAAGAGTCTCGAGCATGGCGCGGAGGGTATCGCTTTTCCTTGATGCTGCTGAGGGCGTCCGGTACGATGGGCGACGATCCCCTCCGGTCGGAAAATTACGTCGATTCAAAGACTTAGGCCATGTGCCGACGGGAGTGCCCCGTGGTCCTGAACCCCATTCTCGGACTCTTCTCCAACGATCTCGCCATCGACCTGGGTACCGCCAACACGCTCGTGTACGCACGGGGGCGCGGCATCGTCTTCTCGGAACCGAGCGTCGTGGCCGTGACCAAGGATGGTGTCGGTCCGCAGCGCGTGCGGGCGGTGGGGCGCGAGGCCAAGGAGATGCTCGGGCGGACGCCGGGCAACATCGTCGCCATCCGTCCGATGAAGGACGGCGTGATCGCCGACTTCGAGGTCACCGAGGCGATGCTCCGCTACTTCATCGAGCGCGCCCACAACCGGAGCAAGCTGGTTCGACCGCGCATCGTGATCGCGGTGCCCTCCGGGATCACGTCCGTCGAACAGCGGGCCGTGCGCGAGTCGGCCATGTCCGCCGGGGCACGCGAGGTCTACCTGATCGAGGAGCCGATGGCGGCCGCGCTGGGCGCAGGGCTTCCCGTCACCGAGCCTTCGGGCAACATGATCATCGACATCGGCGGCGGTACGACGGAGGTGGCCGTGATCTCGCTGTCGGGCGTGGTCTACGCCAACTCCGCGCGGGTCGGCGGCGACAAGATGGACGAAGCGGTCATCAACTACGTCAAGCGCCGCTACAACCTGCTGATCGGAGAGCGCACCGCGGAGCTGATCAAGATCAACATCGGCACGGCCTACCCCGAGGACACGGTGCAGTCGATGGAGGTCAAGGGACGCGACCTGGTGGCCGGGGTTCCCAAGACCCTGGAGATCAAGTCGGAAGAAGTGCGCGAAGCCCTCGGCGAGCCCGTCAACGCCATCGTCGAGAGCGTGAAGATCGCACTCGAGCGGACCCCGCCCGAGCTGGCCGCCGACATCGTCGACAAGGGCATCGTGCTCACCGGCGGCGGCGCCCTCCTGCGCAACATCGACATCCTGCTGCGGGAAGAGACCGGCCTTCCGATCATGCTGGCGGAGGATCCCCTGACGGCCGTGGCCCACGGTACCGGCCGCTGCCTCGACGAGCTGCGCCTCCTGCGGGACGTCCAGATCCGGCAGTGAGTAGCTGAGCGCCGGGTCGGCAGGGCAGGGGGGCCATGCGCGACCTTCTCGAACGACTTCGCATTCCGATCATCCTCGGCCTGATCGTCGTGGTGGCCCTGGCCACGATGGTGGGGGACCGCCGCGGTGCGGATGCGAGAGGCCACGACCGGGGCTTCATCGCGGGTCTCGTGATGGACGTCACCGTTCCCGTCCAGCGTGTGCTGGCGGCGCCCGCCGAGGCGGTGCGCGGTGTGTGGGGCCGCTACGTATCGCTCCTGGCCGTGCGCAGCGAGAACGAGCGCCTGCGCGAGCGCGTGGCCCGCCTCGAGGAGGAGAATCTCCAGATCCGCGAGGCGCTCGTGCAGAGCGGGTTCCTCGACCAGATCGCCGCGATGCGCAGCGACTTCGCCTCGCCCATGCTTCCCGCCCAGGTGGTGGGTCAGGACGCCTCCGCCTGGTTCCGCTCGGTGCTCCTCGATCGCGGCCGCACGCACGGCGTGGGCCCGGGCATGCCGGTGGTGACCGACGAGGGGCTCGCGGGACTGGTGACCGACACTTCTGCGCGGGCGTCGCGGGCCATGCTGCTCACCGATCACCAGAGCTCGGTGGACGGAATCGTGCAGCGGAGCCGCGCGCTCGGCATCGTGCGCGGTCGTCGCGACGGCAACCTGGAGTTCGAGTTCGCGGTGCGCGGCTCGGACGTCCGGGTCGGCGACGTGGTGATCGCATCCGGTCTCGGCGGCGTCTATCCGAAGGGCCTCCGCATCGGCGAAATCGTCGAGGTCGCCGAGCCCGGCAACATCCTGCAGACAGCCGTGGTGACCCCCGTCGTCGACTTCGGCCGGCTCGAGGGCGTCTTCGTGATGCTCTGGCGCGCTCCCACCATGGACCTCCTCTACGACGGCGAAGGGCGCGCCGCGGGCGGGACACCGTGAGGGTCGTGCCCGGACTCGTGGTGCTGGGCGTCTTCGCCCTGCAGATCCAGGGTACGGTGGCGACGTTCGCGCCGAGCGTCTTCATCCCCGACCTGGTCTTCCTGGTGGTCGTGGGCACGGCCATCGCGGTGGGCGGCGCGGCGGGCCTGCTGGTGGCCGCACTCCTCGGCTACTCGATGGACGTCCTCACCGGCGCCCTGCTCGGGCAGCACGCCCTCCTGCTCACCCTGGCCTATGCCGCCACGCGGATCGCCAACCTGCGGCTCAACCTCCTGCGCCCCGCTCCCCGCGCGGTGCTGGTAGCGGTTCTCTCCATGGTCTACGGCCTCGCCCACGTAGGCGTGGGCGGGCTCTTCGGCCTGGCGCCACTCCACGCCGGGCTGCACCTCCTCGGCGACCTCCTGATCCAGGCGGTCCTCAACGCGATCTGCGCCCCGGCAGCGGTCGTCGTCGTCCAGAAGCTCGCCGACCTGCTGCTGGGAGACGACGAGCCGACCCGTCGCTCGCTCCGGGTCGAGCCGCGCGGAAGGGTGATCTAGGTGGGCGGCTTCCGGCCGGGGGTGGAGGTCAGCCTCGAGGGACCCCTGCGTTTCCTGGCGCTCACCCTCTGCGTCACGTTCGGGGTCTTCTTCCTGCGCCTCTTCCAGCTCCAGGTGCTGGAGGGCGAGGCCCTGCGCGTGCGCTCCGAGCGCAACTTCGTGCGCAGCATGCGGGTCGATGCGCCGCGCGGCGACATCCTCGAGCGCGATGGCGAGGTCCTCGCCACCACCCGCCCCGCCTTCGGCGTGGCCGTCATCCCCAGCGAGCTGCGCGAGCCGGAGCGCACCTGGACGGTGCTGGGAACGCTCCTGGCCGACGATCCCGAGAAGCTCGCCGAGAGGGTGGGCGCGCCGCGCGGGCGCAGTCGCTACCAGCCCGTGCACCTGGCCACCGACCTCCAGTTCGAGGAGCTCGCGCGGGTGGAGACGCACCGCTACGCGCTCCCCGGCGTGGTGACCGACGTGAAGGCGCGGCGCGACTACATCGAGGGACCGCTCGCGGCGCACGTGCTGGGCACCCTGGGCCAGATCAGCGAGGCAGAGCTCGAGACCCGCGCCTTCGCGGGCTACCGCTCCGGGGCCATCGTCGGCAAGAGCGGCGTCGAGGCGCTCCTCGAGTCGACGCTGGCGGGACGCGAGGGCGGCCGCAACGTCGTGGTGGACGTAGCCGGGCGCGAGATGGAGCTGCTCGCCGAGGTGCGACCCGTGCGCGGGGGCACCGTGGTGCTCTCCCTCGACATCGATCTGCAGCGCGCGGCCCTCGCAGCCCTGCAGGAGCCGGGCCCGGAGGCGGTGCCGGCGGGCTCGGTCGTCGCCCTCGACGTGAAGACGGGCGACATCCTGGCGATGGTCTCCCATCCTTCGTACGACCCCAACGACTTCGCGGCCGGGATCGATCCCGAGACCTGGGCGGGGCTGCGCGACGACGAGTGGAAGCCGCTCCAGAACCGCGCCGTCTCCGGGCAGTATCCGCCCGGCTCGACCTACAAGCCGATCGTCGCCGCAGCCGCCCTCGAGGATCGGGTGATCGGCCGCAAGGAGCGGGTCTTCTGCCCGGGTCAGTTCCGGCTGGGGCGCCGCGTGTACCGCTGCTGGAAGCGGCAGGGGCACGGCTGGGTGGACGTGCACGACGCCCTCAAGCACAGCTGCGACGTCTTCTTCTACACGGTCGGTCTGCGCCTCGGGGTGGATCGCATCGCGCGCTACGCCGAGACCTTCGGCCTGGGACGCCCGACCGGAGCTCCGCTGGACGAGCGTGCCGGCCTCGTCCCGACTGCCGATTGGAAGAAGCGCCGCTTCGGCGAGCCGTGGGTGGAGGGCGAGACCGTCTCGGCCGCGATCGGACAGGGCTTCAACCTGGTCACCCCGCTCCAGCTCGCGGTCGTCTACGCCGCGCTGGCCAACGGCGGTCGGATCCTGGAGCCGCGCCTGGTGCGCTCGCGCTTCGACTCCCAGGGCACGCTCGTCGAGCAGCCGGGCGAGGTGGTGCGCTCCCAGCTGGAGCTCTCGGCGCCGGTCCTGCGTGCTGTGCAGGGTGGCCTCGAGGGGGTGGTGATGGAGCCCGGCGGTACCGGCGGACGGGCCCGGGTGCCGGGCTGGCGCATCGCGGGGAAGACCGGAACCGCGCAGGTCGTCTCCCTGAAGCACACCGAGGGGCGCGGCGACGATATCCCGGTGCGCTACCGCGACCATGCCTGGTTCGCGGCCATCGCTCCGGTGGACGATCCGGAGATCGCGCTCGTGGTGCTCGTCGAGCACGGCGGTGGAGGCGGTGCCGTGGCGGCGCCCATCGCCGGCAAGGTGCTGTCGGCCTGGTTCGACGGGCGGGTCCCGGCGGAGCGCGTGGCCGGAGCGGGGGGATCGCGTGCCGTTGATTGATCGCCGCTCCCTGCAGCACTTCGACTGGGTGCTGACCGGCCTGGTGGCGATCCTCGTCGTCGCCGGCCTGGCCAATCTCTACTCCGCGACCAGCGGTCCCGAGGGCGTGGTCTCGGGCGAGCTGCGCCGCCAGCTCATGGTGCTCGGCGTCGGGACGTTCGCGATGCTGGCGGTGCTGGTGATCGACTACCGCCATCTCGAGCGCCTGGCGCCCCTCGTCTACGTGGGTGCCGTCGGCCTCCTCGTCCTCACGCTGGCCATCGCCCCGGTCATCCGCGGCGCGCAGGCGTGGATCTCCTACGGGCCCTTCCGACTGCAGCCCTCCGAGCTGGCGAAGATCGCGCTGGTGGTGGCGCTGGCGCGCTTCTTCCATCGCCACGGCGCGGGCATGCGCAGCATGCGCGATCTCGCGGTCCCCGCGCTCATCGCCGCGGTCCCCGTCGGCCTCATCGTGCTCCAGCGCGACATGGGCGTGGCCCTGCTCACCCTGCTCGTCGCGACCAGCTATCTGCCCTTCGTGCGCATATCGGCGCGGGCCTGGGGCTTCGTGGCCGCGGCGGGCGTGGCATCGGCGGCGGGCCTCTGGCTCTTCGTCCTCAAGGAGTACCAGCGGAGCCGCATCCTCGACTTCATCGACCCGGGCCGCGATCCCCTCTCCTCGGGCTACCAGGCGATCCAGTCGCGCATTGCCGTGGGCTCGGGCGGGTTCTTCGGCAAGGGCTGGCTGGACGGAACCCAGTCCCAGCTCCGCTTCCTGCCCACGCAGCACACGGACTTCGCGTTCTCGGTGTTCGCCGAGGAATGGGGCCTCTTCGGCTGCACACTCATTCTGGCCCTCTACCTCTCGATGCTCCTCTGGGGACTCTGGATCGCTCGCAACAGCCGCGACCGCTTCGGCGCGATGCTCGCCGTGGGTCTGGTGGGGACCCTCTTCTGGCCCGCGGCCATCAACGTGGCCATGGTGCTGGGTCTGGCGCCGGTGATCGGCGTCCCGCTGCCCTTCTTCTCGTACGGCGGCTCGGCCCTGCTGGCAGCCCTGCTCTCGGTGGGGCTGCTCCTCAACGTCTCCATGCGCCGCTACATGTTCTAGGCGGGGTTCCCTAGACTCGCCTTCATGCTCCCGAGAAAGCGCAAGAGCGAGCCGCGCGTCGCTGCCTTCTTCGACATGGACAAGACGCTCCTGGCGGAGAACTCGGGCACGCTCTACGTGAAGTACCGCTACGAGCGGGGCGAGATGGACCGCTGGGACCTGGTGAAGGGGCTCGGCGCCTATCTCCGCTACAAGGCCGGCATCCTCGACATCGACCGCTGGACCAAGGAGATGATGGCCGACTTCAAGGGCCAGGTGGAGAAGGACGTCGCCGCCGAGGCCCTGGACTGGTTTCACGACAAGGTGCTGCCGACCATCTACCCCGAGGCCGCGGACATCGTGCGCCGGCACCAGCAGCAGGGCCACGTGGTCTGCATCGTCTCGGGCGCCACCCGCTTCGTGGTGAAGCCCCTCGCCGAGCACCTGGCGATCGAGCACTTCCTCTACACCCGGATGGAGGTGGAGAACGGGCTCTTCACGGGCCGCGTCGTCGAGCCGATCTGCTTCGAGGAGGGGAAGATCTACTGGATCCAGCAGTTCATCGAAGAGCAGGGCATCGACCTGGCGAAGTCGTACTTCTACACGGACTCGGTCACCGACATGCCGCTCCTCGAGCTGGTCGGACATCCCGTGATCACCAACCCCGATCCCTTCCTCTACCGCACCGCCGTCAAGCGACGCTGGCCGGTGCGCTTCTTCGAGCCGCCGGAGGGGATCTAGGCAAGGGTGGCGGCTTCCGGATGAGCGATTCCCGACCGCTTCCGCTCGGCGAGATCCCGCGCTGGGACGCCGAGCACGAGGTCGTCGTGGTGGGGCAGGGGGTTGCGGGGGGTGCCGCTGCCATCGAGGCGGCTCGTGCCGGCGCCGACACCGTCGTCCTCGAGCGGATGACCCGTGGCGGCGGGGCGACGTCGCTCTCCACCGGCATCACCTACTTCGGCGCGGGAACCGAGATCCAGCGCGCCTGTGGATTCGAGGACTCGGTGGAGGACATGGAGGACTTCGTCGCCCTGGCGGCCGGAGAGCAGGCCGACCCGGAGCGCATCCGACTCTACTGCGAGGGCAGCCTCGATCACTTCCAGTGGTTCCGGGACCTCGGTGTCGAGTACAAGGCCACCTTCATCGAGGAGAAGACGACTCATCCCTTCACCGACGACTGCCTGACCTACAGCGGCAACGAGGAGGCCTGGCCGCACAGCGCCCGGGCGCGCCCGGTTCCGCGTGGCCACAAGCCCGCCCGGGAGGGAGAGGCGGGCGGCTACCTGATGGAGGCGGTGCTTCGGGGGACCCTCGAGGCGGGTGCCAGCGTGGTGAACGAGTGCCGCGCGGAACGGCTGGTCGTCGACGGAACGCGCGTCGTGGGGGTGGCCGCGCGACGCGAACGCGAGCCCTTCCTGGTGAAGGCGTCGCGCGGCGTCGTCCTCGCCACCGGCGGCTTCGTCTTCAACGACGAGATGCTCGCGAAGCACGCGCCCCATCTGATCCAGTGCAACTACAAGGTCGGTACGGCGGGTGACGACGGTTCGGGAATCAACATGGGCGTCGCCGCCGGAGGCGAGGCGATCAACATGAGCGAGGGCCTGGTCCTCAACGCCTACTACCCTCCCGCTTCACATCTCAAGGGCGTGCTGGTCGACGGTCAGGGTCAGCGCTTCGTCAACGAGGACTCCTACCTGGGCCGCACCAGCGATGCGATCCTCACCAAGGCGGATGGCTGCGCCTACCTGGTCGTCGACGACGAGATCCACGGTCGGACCCAGGCCTTCCACAAGCTGGCCGCGGTCGAGGGGAGCTTCGAGGAGCTGGAGAAGGCCCTCGACCTCCCGACGGGGAGCCTCGTTCGGACCATGACGTACTACAACGAAGGCGCCGCGCGGGGCGAGGATCCCCTCTTCCACAAGGCCGCGAAGTACCTGAAGCCCCTCGTCGAGCCTCCCTTCGGTGCCCTCGACTGCAGCACCGATGCTTCGTTCTTCGGTGTCTTCACCCTCGGCGGTCTCTCGGTCCGCGCGACCGGCGAGGTGCTCGACGCGGGCGGTGAGCCGGTTCCCGGGCTCTTCGCCGCGGGCCGTTGTACGGCGGGTCTCTGTCGGGAGGGTCGGAGCTACGCGAGTGGCCTCTCGATCGGCGACGGGAGCTTCTTCGGCCGGCTCGCGGGCCGGGCTGCGGCGCGGTCGGAGCCCTGGTCGTGAGCTTCGAACATCTCCTGGCCCCGGCATCCATCGGGAGCATGGAGCTGCGCAACCGGCTGGTCATGTCTCCCATGGAGACCTGCTACGCGACGCGGGACGGTCTCCCTTCCGAGCGCACCCTGGCCTACTTGGAGGAGCGCGCGCGCGGTGGCGTGGGCCTGATCACGCTCGGTGCATGTACAGTCGATCCGGATCACCGCGAGGTGCCGAACTCGATCGAGTTCGGTCGCGACGAGGTGATCGACGCTCATCGCGAGCTCACCGCCCGGGTCCACGAGCACGGTGCCCGTATCCAGCCCCAGCTCGTCCACCCGGGCCCCGACGGCCTGGCGCCCTATCTGTCCGGGCAGCCCAACGTCGGACCGTCGGTGATCGCATCCTATCTGACGGGCGTGCCGTGCCGTGAGCTCGCCGCCGAGGAGATCCCCGCGATCGTGGATCGCTTCGCGATGGCCGCCGCGCGCGTGCGGGAGGCCGGCTACGACGGGATCGAGCTGCACGCCGCCCACGGCTACATGCTGCTCGGGTCCTTCCTCACGCCCCACCGGAACCGTCGCACGGACCGATACGCGGGCAACGCCGCCGAGGGACGCATCCGCCTGCTCGTCGACGTGCTGCGCGCGATCAAGGGGGCGGCGGGCGAGGACTTCCCGGTCACGCTTCGCATCTCGGGCTACGAGCGGGTTCCGGGGGGGCGCAGCCTGCAGGACAGCCAGGCGATCGCGCCGCACCTGGTCGAGGCGGGCGTCGACGCCTTTCACGTGAGCGGCGGCGTCATCGATCGGCTCACGACCCAGATGGTGACCGGCTCGCACTACGGCCCGGCCCACAACGTGGCCGCAGCGTCGGCGCTGAAGGAGGTCGTGGACGTCCCGGTGATGGCGGTGGGACGGATCCACGATCCCGACCTGGCGGAGCGCATCCTGGCCGAGGGGCGCGCGGACCTGATCGCCATGGGGCGACCCCTGCTCGCCGACGCCGAGCTCCCCGCGAAGCTGGCCGGTGGACGCGCCGAGGAGATCCGCCGCTGCATCTCCTGCCAGAGCTGCATCGACTCCATGGAGACCGGGCGGATGTCGTGCGCGGTCAACGCCCGGACGGGGCGGGAGGCGGAGCTCGGCCTGGATCGGGCGGCCACGCGGAAGAACGTCCTCGTCGTCGGGGGAGGTCCGGCGGGGCTCGAGGCCGCCCGCATCGCCGCCCGGCGCGGCCACCGCGTGGCGCTGTACGAGAAGGAGAAGTACCTGGGCGGCGCCCTGGTCCTGGCCGCCACCGTGCACCCGGACAACGAGCCCCTGCTGCACTTCCTCGAGGCCGAGGTGGCTCGCAGTGGGGTCTCGGTCCACCTGGGGCGACCGCTGGAAGCGGACGAGGCCGCGGAGCTCGCGCCCGATGCGGTCGTCGTCGCGACCGGAGGACGCCTCGTCGCCCCGGAGCTCCCCGGCCGGGACCTCCCGCACGTCTTGAGCGGCCCGCTGATGCGCCAGCTCCTTGCCGGCCGCGTCCCGGACGGCGGCGAGTCCGGGCTCGCCGGCTGGCAGCACCGGGCGCTCCGCTCGCTGGGTCCCCGGCTGCAGCGCTTCGTCAGCCCGCGGACGTTGCGCAGGCTGACGCGGCTCTGGATGCCCCTCGGCGCGCGGGTGATCGTCGTCGGCGGCGATCTCGCCGCCATCGAGCTGGCCGAGTTCCTCGCGGAGCGCGGTCGCCGCGTCGGCGTCGTCGAGACCGGACCCGAAATCGCGCCGGAGGTCGGTCTGAAGCGCAGGACCGAGCACATGGACCGCCTGGATCGGCTCGGCGTGGTCGTGCACAGCGAGGCGCGCGTCGCCCGGATCGAAGCGGATGCGGTCGTCCTGGCGAGCGGAGCTCGGCTGGGCGCGGATTCGGTGGTGCTCGCGGGCGAGCTGACCGCCGAGACGAGCCTCTACGACGCGCTCGAGGGGCGCGTGCCCGAGGTCCACGCGATCGGGGACTGCACCGGGCTCGGCCTCATCCGCAAGGCGATCGAGGAAGGCGCGCGGGTCGCGTGCGCGCTCTGAGACGGGCACCTGGTCTCGCTCCGCCACCTTGCGCCGGGTGCACGGCGGGTACCATCGGGTTCCCGGCGACGGCAAGGAGAGCGCGCATGACCATCCGCTGCGGCTTCATCGGACTCGGAATCATGGGCAAGGCCCTGGCGGGCAACCTGGCGCCCAGGGGGCTGCCCACCATCGTGTACGACCTCGACGAGGAGGCGATGGGCGAGGTCGTCGAGAGCGGAGCGAAGCTCGCCCGCAGCGCCGCCGAGGTGGCTCGCAATGCAGACGTGATCGGGATCTGTGTTCCTGCGGACAGCCACGTCCGCTCGGTGCTCTGCGGCGAGGACGGCGTCTTCGACCACGCGGAGGCCGGGACGGTGGTCGCCATCCACAGCACGGTGCACCCGAACACGGTCCTCGAGATGGCGGAGGCGGGAGCGGGGCACGAGATCGCAGTCCTCGAGGTCCCCGTCGCAGGCGGGCCGGTGCGCGCCGCCGAGGGCGATGCGTTCTACATGGTCGCCGGCGACGAGGCCGCCTTCGAGAAGGCGCGCCCCTACCTGGAGGCCGCGGCGGGGAAGATCACCTTCGCGGGAGAGCTCGGGAACGCCGCCAGGCTCAAGCTCGCCCTGAACGTGCTCACCAACGTCTCCTTCGCCGCGGCGCTGGAGGGCATGCTCCTGGCGCGGGCGATGGGCCTGCCCCAGGAGCTCTTCGAGGAGGGCGGTCAGGCGACGACGATGCTGAACCCGCTGCATCTCCAGTACCTGAGCGTCTACAAGATGCCCGAGGACGCCATGCGCTCCGAGGGCCTCCAGTCGTACATGCGGGGGCGCATGGAGATCGCGCAGAAGGACCTCGGCCTGGCGCTCGAGATGGCAGCGGAGAACGGCATCGCGATGCCCGTGACCGGCCTGGTCAAGCAGCTCCTCGCGAAGGTGTACGGCGTCTACGACGACGATCTGCGCTGAAGTCCATCGTGCGTGGACCGCCGCGCTGCGCGCCTCTGCGCGCCGGCCGGCATGGTAGGATTCGAGCGTGCGACGTCTCCGGCTGCTCCGGATCCTCCTCTCGACGTGGCTGTTGGGCGCTGCGGGATGCGGATCCGGCGGGCCGCCCGACGTCGTCCTGATCACGGTCGACACGCTCCGCGCAGACCACCTGTCGGCCTACGGCTATCCGCGCCCCACGAGCCCGTTCCTCGACGAGCTGGTCGCGCGCGGGGTGCTCTTCGAGGCGGCCTACGCCACGAGCTCCCACACGACGCCGTCCCACGCGTCCATGTTCCTCTCCCAGTACCCGGTGCAGCACGGGCTCCTGACGAACGAGCATCCCGGCGGAGAAGCGCCTGCGAGCCTGCCGCGGCGGCTGGGCGAGCACGGCTACGCCACGGCCGGGTTCCCCTCGGTGCGCTTCCTGGGAAGCCTGTCGGGGTGGTTCGAGCGCTTCGAGACGCCGCAGCGCCGCGTCGTCCCGGCGGCCGAGGTCGTGGACGCGATGCTGGGCTGGCTCGAGGAGCGCGACGACCCGCGCCCCTTCTTCGCGTGGCTCCACTTCTACGACGTACACGAGTGGGTGCGGCCGCAGCAGCTGCCGATCGCCGGCGACCACCGCGAGGCGATGGTCGCAGCGCTCTCCTCCGAGGATGCGGAGCGCTTCGTCCTGGAGCGGCATGCGGCGGAGGCGGCGCTCTACGAGCGGGCCCGCGAGAGAGGGCTCTGGCCCGTCGACGAGTACGATGCCCGGATCCACGCCGTGGATGCGGAGATCCGACGCCTGTACCAGGGCGTGAGCGAGCTGGGAGCCGGGAGGGAGACGGTCTGGATCGTCACCTCCGATCACGGAGAGGGCCTGGGGTCCCACGGCTGGATGAGCCATGGCCGGTTCGTCTATCACGAGCAGCTCCGGGTGCCGCTGATCGTCGAGGCTCCGTCGGGGGTCGCCAGCCCGGGGCGGCGTGTCCCCGTTCCCGTCTCCGCCGTCGACTTCCTGCCCAGCGTCCTGGAGCTGGCGGGGGCCGGCCTGGCCGATCGCGAGGGCGTCATGGGCCGCTCCTTCGTTCCGCTCCTGCGCGGCGGCAGCGACTGGCCGCCTCGCCTCCTCTACGCCGAGCGGCGCCCGAGGGACGAGCACGCCGTGCGCCGTGAGTGGATCCCGGGCGACGTGTACACCGTGTTCGACGGAGAGGAGAAGGTGATCGTGCGCAGTGAGGGCGAGGATGCCTACTTCGACCTGCGGGAGGACCCGCTGGAGCTCGCCCCCTCCGCGCCGGACGCGCCCGACGCCGAAGACCTGGCTCGCCGCGCGCAGGCCTTCCGGGCCGTGCTCGAGCCCGCCGTCGGCGGCGAGCCGGACATCGAGATCCCGGAGGAGCTCATCGAGGATCTGAAGGCGCTCGGCTATCTGTGAGCGCCCGCGAGCCACGGTGTCGCGGGGGCTGCACGAGGCGCAACACCTGCGAGGCGTGTGGGTGTACGATGAGGCGGGAGGGGGCCCGCAAGGAGGCCGCCATGGCTCGCTCCACGTCGCTCGCGCTCGCTCTCGTGGTGCTCCTCGTCACCCTGACCAGCTTCGAGTCCCCCCAGGCGCGCGGCGGCTTCGCGCCGCCGCTCCCGGCGGACGACCCGGTCGCCGTCCAGCTCGACGCGCTCGCGGTCGACCTCGCCGACATGAAGCGTCCCAAGCTGCGCTTCCGGCTCGGCTTCCTGGCGGCCTTCTCCAGCTTCGGGTACCGCCACGGCTACGTCTGCTTCGCGGTCTGGGTCATGGATCTCCACCAGCGGGTGCTGGAGCGGGCGCGCAGCCACGATCCGGACGGGGCCCTCGAGCGGGTCTACAACCGCGGCTGGAATCTCCGGCTCGCGCTCCTGGCCGGTGCGGTGGGTCGCTCCTGCGAGGATCCGCGGGTCGGGCGCGAGCCCGAGGTCGACATCGTCGAGTCGGACAACGAGGGCTTCGCGGCGAGCATCGCGTTCGGCGAGCTCGAGCTCGGCAGCGTCGAGGCGGCAGGGCGCATCTGGACGACGGTCGAGGTCCCCGGCACCCGCGCACAGGTGGGACCCTTCGGCACGCCGTCGCTTCCCGTCTACCACGCACTCGTGGCGTTGCCTCGCGGGGCCGAGGCGAGGCTCACGGCGTCGGTCGAGCGGCTTCCTGCGATGTCGATGAACCTCCATCCGGTTCAAGAGGGTGCGGCCATGCTGCCCTCGCCCGACGTCTACCAGGAGGAGCCGCCGCCGGAGAACGCCTTCGACGACCCGCCGTTCCAGATCGACGAGGACGTGTACGCGAGGGAAGGGGCGTTTCCCGCCGAGCCCTGCTCCCTGCGGATCGTGGCGAGCTTCCGCGACCTGCAGGTGGCGGAGGTGGCGTGTCACACTGCTCAGTACGACCCGGCGGCCGGTGAGCTCACGCCCCTGGCGGGGGTCGAGATCGCCGTCGAGTTCCTCGGCGGCGACGGGGTCTTCCTCAGCGAGGCCGCCTTCGGTCCCTTCGAGAGCGCCTCCGCCACGCCCGAGCTCGCCGTGCTCAACCGCG
>JANQFA010000188.1 GCA_028278065.1 Myxococcota bacterium | reverse complement strand
GCCCGCCCGCGCGGGCGGTGGTGTAGTCCGACAGGAAGAAGGAGAGGCCGTCGAAGCCGGCGGCAGAGGCGGCGGCCACCTTGGTGGCGAAGTCGCCATGGGCCACGGTGCCGGCGCACAGCACCATGTCGTCGGGACCCAGCGTGCGGCTCATCGGCGCTCCTCTCGCCAGGTGCCCAGGCGCTCGAAGAAGGGCGCGACTTCCTCGAAGCGGCGCGCGAAGGCCGGCAGGGCGAAGGCGACCACGTCCACCTGCGCCGCCTCGGCGAACTCCGCTGCGCCCGCCAGGGTGGCCTCCAGGTCCGGTCGTCCGGATGCGTCCCGCGCCAGCGGTGCGTTCGTGCGCACGCGCAGGTCGGCGGGGTCGCGCCCCGCATCCGCGAAGGCGGCCGCGATCGTCTCACGGCCCGCGCGCAGCTCCTCCGCATCGGAGGTCATCGGCAGCCAGCCGCAACCCAGCTCGGCGATGCGGCGCGCGTTGCGCGGCGTGGGAGCGACCCCGAACCAGAGCGGGATCCCGCCTTCCTGGAGCGGGTGGGGCAGGCAGCGCACGTTCTCGAAGGCGAGGCTCGGCGAGGAGAACGAGGCGGGCGCCTCGCTCCAGAGGGCACGGCACGCGCGCAGTCCGTCGTCCAGCAGGGACCAGCGCTCGGCGAAGGGTACGCCGGCCGCCTGGAACTCCTCCTCCTGCCAGCCCACGCCGACACCCAGGTCGAGGCGCCCCCGCGAGAGCACGTCCACGGTGGCGGCGGTCTTGGCCAGCACCAGCGCCCTGCGCAGGGGGACGATCGCGATCCCCGTGCCCAGGCGCACCCGCCCGGTCGCCGCCGCCATGGCCGCGAGCACGGTCAGGGGCTCGAGCCAGGGCTCGTCGGGCGGGAGCGGCATCCTCCCGTACGGGTAGCGGTCGGTGCGCGGCCCGATCGCCAGGTGATCGGGGAGGACGATCTGGTCGACTCCCGCCTCGTCCGCGAGGCGCGCCACCTCCACGATTCGCGCCAGATCGTCGCCCAGCAGGGCGCCGATCCCGGCGATCGTCACCGAGAGCGCGGGTGCGCGCGACGCCTCCATGGGGGGGTGGCGGTTGCGCCTGTCGGCCCTAGCCCTGGTTGGGCCGGACCGGGAGCGACGCGAATCCCTGGACGAAGTCCGTGCGGAACCAGTCGCCCCGCTCGACGTCCACCTCGTAGTCCGGCATCTCGCCGAGGACCTTCTCCATGCAGAGCCGGGCCTCGAGCTTGGCCACGTGCTGCCCGAGGCAGAGGTGGATCCCCTGGCCGAAGGACAGGTGGCGCGGGATCTCGCGGTGGATGTCGAACACGTCCGGGTTCTCGAACTCCCGCTCGTCCCGGTTGCCGGACGGGTAGACGAGGCAGACGCCCTGGCCCGGCTCGAAGGTCTTTCCGTGGTACTCGACCGGATGGGCCACGGTCCGGCACAGGAACTGGGTGGGCATGTCGTAGCGGAGCGTCTCCACGTAGGCGTTGGGGAGCAGGCTCGCATCCGCGGCGCACTCCGCGCGCTGCTCCGGGTGCTCGGCGAGCCGGCGCATGAACTGGGCGAAGGTGCGCGGGAAGGTCTCGGAGCCCCCGATCATGAGCATCGAGAGATGGGAGCCGATCTCCTCGTCGCTGAGCTTGCGGCCGCCCACATCGAGGTTCAGGAACATGTCCACCAGGTCGTCCTGTGCGGGGCCCGCGCGGCGCTTCGCGGTGAGCTCGCCGAAGTAGACCGCCATCTCGGTCATGGCGGCGAGCCCGTCCTCGGTCATGCCGTCCACGCCCTCCTCGCGGCCGAAGAAGCGCCAGACCAGGTCGTTCAGCTTGTCCGCGTCCTCGAGCGGAAAGCCACAGAGCATGCAGACGGTGGTGACCGAGATCTGCGAGGCGAAGTCGCCCATGACGTCGAACTCGTCCCGGTCCTTGCACTGGGCGAAGAGGCGGTCGATCACCTCCTGGACCATGGCCTCGGTCTTGCGGATGTAGCCCGGCAGGAACCACTTGCGCAGGCCGACCCGTACGTCGGTGTGGTCGGGCGGGTCCATGGTGTTGACCATGGGGGTGACCGGCTGGACCTTGAGCAGCACCTGGGCGCTGGTGGTGCCCTCGCCGCAGAGGAGGTTGTCGGTGTCGAGGGACGCGTTCCAGATGTCGTCGAAGCGGGAGAGCACCCAGGCGTTGTACTTCTCGAGGAAGTAGGCGGGTGCCTCGTCGCGAAGCTGCTTGTAGATCGGGTGCACGTTGCCCGACATCACTTCCGGGGAGAACGGATCGTAGTCGACCATCTGTTTCGAGCTCCTCAGTTGGACGCCGCGGCGCCGCCTTCCTGTTCCAGGTGTCCGATGATGCGGTTGCCGAGGTCCTCGGCCGCCACCAGCATGGCCGGCTTGATCATCGCGTTGATCATGGGGCCCATGGGGCCGCCCGGGTCCATGCGCAGGGTGAAGGTGAGCCGCGCCATGCCCTCGCCGGGTCCGGCATCCGCGGAATCGGCGCGCTCGGCCCGGCCGCGGAAGAGCCGGAAGAAGAAGCGCAGGATCGCGAGCCCCAGGCGCTGGAGCCAGTTGTGGCGCACCGGCGCGGGAGCGGCCTCCGCGTCGGCCCCATCCTCCCACGCCAACATCTGGAAGACGCCCCCGCCCTCCATCATCTCGTTCAGGCCCTCCATCTCGAAGGTCACGCGCTCGGGGCCGGCCCACTCGGTGATGTGCACGCGGAACTTCAGCGTGCGCGTCATGGCGCCGACGTCGCCCTTCAGGAGCCAGACCGAGTCGTTCTCGTTCTCCTTCTCGTGGGACTGGTAGCCCGTCACGAAGGGAGCCCAGTTGTCGATCTCCTTCACGAAGTCCCAGATCGTCTCGACGGGGAGCTTCGCGGTGGTGCTGTACTCGACCTCGGCCATCCTCAGCCCCCGGCGACGTGCCTTCCGGCGATGTAGCCCCAGGTGATGGCGCGCATGTTGGAGGTGCCGCTCTGGTAGCTCCCGCCCAGGTCGAGGATGCAGGCGGAGAGCCCCACCGCGTACAGGCCCGGAATCGCGTGGCCGCGCACGTGCACCACCTGCCCGTCGCCGTTGGTGCGCAGGCCGTGGGAGTTGATGCCCACGCCCACGGGCGAGAGCTTCACGCCGTAGAAGGGCGCCTTGTTCACCACGCCCAGGTTGGGGTTGGGGTAGCTGGGGTCGCCGGCCAGCCGATTGGACCAGGGGAAGTGCCCGGCATCGAAGTCCGGGTCCTCGCCCTTCTCGGCGAACTGGTTGAAGCGCTCCAGGGTCTTCTCGAAGGCGTCGGCGGGGATGCCGAGCTTCTCCGCCAGCTCGCGCGGGGTGTCCGCCTTCTTCGCCAGCTCCTCCGGGATCTCCATGCCCGGCATGAAGGAGCCGAGCGGGTAGCGCTCGCGGTAGTTGCCGTCGATGATCAGATAGACGTCCCGGTTCTCGTGGCTCTGGGTGCGCCCGTCGAGCTGGCGGATGCGCGGCTGGTAGTCCTTGTAGAAGGACTCGTCGCAGAAGCGCTCGCCCCTTCCGTTGACCCAGATGGCGTGGGGACAGCCGCACTCCCACGACGAGCGCCACAGCGGCACGCCGTCGTGTTCCTCGCCCGGGATGTTGTAGCCGTAGAACATGGCCAGGTTGGTGGGAGGGACCGAGGCGATGTCGGCCCCGATCTCGCCGCCCATGACGATGGCATCGCCGTGGAAATACGGCTGGGTGGCCGAGTTCCACTCGTGCATCTCCTCGTACATGGTGGCCATCTTCGGGTTGTGGTCGTAGCCGCCGATGCCGAGGATGACCCCGTCGGCGGCCTTGACGAAGAAGTCCGCGCCGTCCCGCTCGGCGCGCACCCCCACCACGCGGCCGCTCTCGTCGCTGACGAGCTCGCGGACGGGCGTTTCCACGTGGGCGTCGATGTCGCGGTCGACCACGGCCGCCTTCACGAACCAGCCCATCATGCCGGGTCCGAACGTGCGCTGGTCGGTCGCGATGCGCTGGCCCAGGAGCTCGTAGTCCCACTTCGTCACGTTGGCCAGCCCGCCCCAGGCGTACATCTCCTTGTGGGTCGCGGCGGGCGGGAAGTGGGGCGACACGGCCCAGGTCTTCTGCTGCCACTCGCCCAGGGTCGCGCCGTCGAAGATGTCCACGGCCAGGTAGCGCCCCGTGCCCGAGCCCGGGGCGTCGGGGTAGTAGTAGTCGTCGAGGCCCTTCACGGCCTCCCACTTCACCCCCGCCTCCTTCTCGGTCCAGGCGATGGCCTCGCGGTAGGTGGCGCGCAGCTTCGCGGCGAGCGCCGGGTCCTGGTAGCCGCCGCCGAGGAAGTCGAAGTACTGCTCGGCCGCCTCGTCGGAGTCGTCCTGGCCGATGTCCTTCATGTGCGGCCCGTTGGGACAGAAGACCTCGCCGCCTCCGTACCCGCAGAGGCCGCCCAGCTTGGGCGACTTCTCCAGCACCGCGACCTTCTTGCCGCGATCGTGGGCGACCAGCGCCGCGGTGATCGACCCCAGGCCCGACCCCACGCAGACCACTTCCACCTCGAGATCCCAACGCTCCGGCAGTCCGCCCATGCTCGCTTCTCCGCTCGCCGATCTGGCCTCGATGACACGAATCGAAACGGGACGTATAGTATCCTAATCCGGACGGGGCGCCTGATCGGACGCCCCGTGGGGATTCGCGACCCACGGGAGATCAGTGAGCGAGGGCAGCGCCAGCACCCAGAGCGCCGGGCGGCCGCGCAGTGAGGAGGCCCATCAGGCCATCCTCGCAGCCACCCTCGAGCTGCTCGGCGAGACCGGCTACTCGGGCCTGACCGTGGAGGGTGTGGCCACCCGGGCCGGAGTGGGCAAGGCCACCATCTACCGGCGCTGGGCGTCCAAGCTGCCGCTGGTGGTGGAGGCGTTCAGCCAGCTCCCCGCCCTGGAGGATGTCGACACCGGCGATCTGGTCTCGGACCTGGAGAAGATGCTGCGGGACTACCTGCACCTCTTCAACTCGACCCCGCTGGCCGCGGCGATGCCCAGTCTGGTGGGCGAGCGCAGCCACAATCCGGAGCTCTCCGAGATGCTCGAGCCGGTCCTGAAGGGCCGGCGCCAGCCGCTGATGCGGGTGCTGGAGCGGGCGATCGAGCGGGGCGAGCTGCCCGGCGACCTCGACCTGGAGCTGGCGGCCGACCTGATCGTCGGCCCGATCGCGGTGAAGCTCTTCTTCACCGGCGGCAAGGTGCATCCGCGGATGGTGGGTCCGGTGGTGCAGATGGCCCTGAGCGGGATCCGCGGCGCGCGGCCCGTCAGCGACTGAGCGCGCGGCCCGCGGGCGACCGACCCGCGCCGCGTCGCGCTGCGGAGATCCAGCATGGCTCGACTCGAAGGGAAGGTCGCCCTCGTCACGGGCGCTGCGTCGGGAATCGGAGCGGCCTGTGCGCGGCGCTTCGCCG
>JANQFA010000159.1 GCA_028278065.1 Myxococcota bacterium | reverse complement strand
GATGATCTCGAGCGGCGCTTCGGCAATCGGCAGCCCGGTCAGATCACGCTCGCCGATTCGATCGAGCTGCCGGGGGAACTGAAGCGCCTGGGTCGCTCGTGATCGGAACAAGGGAGCCCGCTCGCGGGCGTCCATGCATGGCGTCCGCGCTGCGACCGGGCCCTCGAGACGCCTCGCGACGCACCGGGCCGAGCCAGCCCCGCGGCCGGCGCGCGGGCGCAGGCTGGCCCATCCTTGGAGTCGGCACCCGCCCGCCCCGAACGCGGGCGATGTCCCGAGCCGAGGAGCCCCGTTGCACGCCATCGACCAGCCGGCCCCGCCCCCGATTCGCGACCCCGGGCGCCCGAACCTCGCCGACTGGCTCGACCTGATCGCCCTGCTCGAACACGACGAAGGCCTGCCGGCCGGCGAGCTCCGCAGACGCGACCGCGCGATCGGCGCGCGGGTCGAGATCGGCGCGGCGCAGAGCGCGCGCTGGCTCACCGCATGGGTCCGCGAGCGGCGAAGCGAGGGCGGCGAAGACGCGCCGGGCGTGGCGACGGCCGAGGCGGTGCGCTGGGCGACGGGAATCCTCGGCCTGGCGGGGCTGGTGTTCGGCGCATCGGCCGCGCTGGGCGCGCTGTCGTTCCAGCCGCAGGGGCGCATCAACGTGGTCGGCGTGCTCGCCGTCCTCGTCGCTGCACCCGCGGTGCTCCTGCTGTTCGCGCTGCTCAACGCGCTGCCTGCGCGCCTGCGCCGCAGGCTGCCGCTGGTGGGCTCCGAGCCCGAGGGCGGCGGCCTGCTCCAGCCGGCGCGCTGGGTGCTGCGCGCCCTGCCCCAGCGGCTGCGCGCCGCGCTCGAGCGCGTCTTCGGACGCGGCCGCGCGCTCGAGCGGCTCGCCGCACCCATCCAGCGCTGGGGGCTCCTCGCCGCCTCGCAGGGTGCGGCCGTGGCGTTCCAGCTCGGCGCGCTCGTCGCGACCCTCGCGCTCGTCGTCTTCAGCGACCTCTCGTTCGGTTGGAGCACCACGCTTCGCATCGAGCCGGAGGCGGCCCATCGCGCGACGACGCTGCTCGCCACGCCGTGGGCGGGGCTGTGGCCGGAGGCCGTGCCCTCGAGCGAGCTGATCGAGCAGACGCGCTTCTTTCGCATCGCTGCGCGCCCCGCGCCCGACGTCGCTCCCGAGCTCTTCGGTCAGTGGTGGCGCTTCGTGGTCGCCGCGCTCGTCGTCTACGGCCTCGCGCCGCGGCTGGCCTTCTTCGTCTTCGCGCGCGTGCGCCTCCGCCGCGGCCTCGATCGCGCCATGGTCGACGCCCCAGGCGCACGGCGGCTGCTCGGGCGCATGCGCGACCCCCTGGTCGAGACCGCGGCGGGCGACGACGGGGACGCGTCGGGCGCCCCGTCGGACGGCGCGGCCGGCGCCGAGCGCGACGGCTCGGTGCCGTGGCCCGAAGGCGCCGTCGTCTTGAGCTGGGCGGGCGCCGTCGCGCGCGGACCGGGGAACGACGCAGACGGGCCGGACGCACTCGCGCCGCACGGCGAGGCCGGCGGCCGTCTCTCGCCCGCCGACGACCTGGCGGCGGCCGCCCGAGCCGCCGAGGCCGCCCGCGAGCGCGACCGCCCCGTGGCGATCCTCGTGCGCGGGTTCGAGCCGCCTCTGCTCGAGCTGCTCGACTTCCTGGCGGAGCTGCGCAGGCAGCTCGGCACGGGCCACGAGATCGTGGTCGGGCTGGTCGGCGCCGGCCCGGGCGACGTCGCAACCTGGCGCAGACGGCTCACCGCGACAGGAGACCCCTGGCTGGCGTGGACGAGCGACGTGCCCTTCGTCCCGGAGGACACGGGGCTCGCGGCTGCGCCCGCGGTCGGGGCGCACGAAGGGAACGGCCGTGGCTGAGGCACGCGAGACGCTCCCCGTCTTCGCCGTGGTCGGTCACCCCAACAAGGGCAAGTCGAGCCTCGTCGCGACGCTCGCCCAGGACGACCGGGTCCCGATCGCACCCGATCCGGGCACGACGACCACGGCCCGGCGCTACCCCATGCGCGTCGACGGCGACGTGCTCTACGAGCTCGTCGACACGCCCGGGTTTCAGCGCGCACGTGGCGTCCTCGCCTGGCTGCAGGCCGAGGCCCAGCGCGCCGACGCGTCGGCGGCCGATCGACCGGGGCTGGTCGATCGCTTCGTGCGCGCACCGGATCACCGCGAGCGCTTCTCCGACGAGGTCGAGCTGCTCGCGCCCATCGTCGACGGCGCAGGCATTCTCTACGTGGTCGACGGCTCGGTGCCCTACGGCGCCGAGTACGAGGCCGAGATGGAGGTGCTTCGCTGGACGGGCCGACCGAGCCTCGCCGTGATCAACCCCATCGGCGAGGCCGACTACGTCGACGAGTGGCGCGCCGCTCTCGGCCAGTACTTCCGTGCGGTCCGTGTATTCGACGCGCTCGACGCCGACTTCGACAAGCGGCTCGAGCTGCTGCGATCGTTCGGCGAGCTCGAGGAGGACTTTCGCGACGCGCTGCGCACGGCGATCGCGGTGCTCGGTGCCGACCGCAAGGCGCGGCGCAAGCGCGCCGCGACCGAGATCGCGAGCCTGCTCGCCGAGGCGACGACCCTCGCCGTGGAGCGGCGCATCGGCCGCGACGAGCAGGCGGAGCACCAGCGCCAAGGCCTCGAGGAGGAGTTTCGCCAGGCGCTGCGTCGACTCGAGCGACGCGAGCGACGGGCCGTCGAGGCCATCCACGACTTCCACGACCTGGAGGTCGACGAAGACGAGACGACCGAGCACGAGACCGCGCAGGCGCTACTGCAGGACGATCTCTTCGACCGCGACACCTGGCTGGTGTTCGGCCTGCGCGGCCGCGACCTCGCCACGGCGGGTGCTGCGGCCGGCGCGGCCGCCGGCGGCACGATCGACGTGGCGCTCGGCGGCGCGAGCTTCCTGGCCGGCGCCGCGTTGGGCGGAGTCGTGGGCGGCGTGCTCGGCTGGCTCGGCGGGGACCGCCTGGGGCAGCTCGAGGTGATGCGACAGCCGCTCGGCGGGCAGGTCGTGCGCTACGGGCCAGCGAAGAGCCCGAACTTCGTGGCGGTCCTGCTGGGACGGGCCTGCCTGCACGAGCGCCTCGTCGCACGGCGCGCGCACGCCCGCCGCGACCGCCTCCGACTCGGGGGCGACGCGAGCCGAGGCGATCCGGCCCCTGCGGACGGGGGGACGAGCGGGGGGTCGGGCGAAGGGCCGGCCGTGGGAGAGGGCGAGGAGCGCCGCGCGCTCGACATGCGCCGCCTTCGGCCGGTGCTCGACGCGCTCGATGGAGCCGACGGGCCGGACCAGGGCGCGCTCGCTGCGGCGATCGAGACGCTGCTCGAATGACATGCGGCACGCCGGGAGGGATTGCTCGTGCGGCTGCGCCGCACCGCGTTCCGGGCGCTCCCGCGCCCAGCCCCCGACCCCCAGGTTGGGAGAATCGCCGGATGCGCAGGGAATCCGGCTAGTTGCGCTCTCCGTGCAGCATGGGCCGTCAGCAGCGGCGCCGAGCGGTCCAGAGGACGGCGCCGACGGCCCCACGCGGCCCCTGGTTCGATGGGCGGATCGGCCTGAGCCGTGGCCGAGGTGATCCCGCTGGCTAGCGATCGCCGCGCCACCCATCGGCCTGGGCCGCACGCTACGCTGGGTCGCCCATCCACGGGAGGGATCCGCGTGACTCGACTCAGCTCTACGTGTCTTGCGTTGGCCTTGGCTCTGACCTGGAGCCTCGGCGCGGCCGCGACGGCTGCCGAACTCGATCGCACCGTGTTGCCGATCCAGCCACCGGCCACCGAGAAGATCACCGAGATCGATGCGCGCAAGGCGACCCCTCCGCCGCGCTTCGCCGTCACCGCGCCCGAGGGCGCGCCCAACGTGGTCGTCGTCCTGATCGACGACATCGGCTTCGGGACAGCCGGCGCTTTCGGGGGCGGCATCGAAACGCCGACCCTCGACCGCCTGGCCGAAGGCGGGCTCCGCTACAACCAGTTCCACACGACCGCGCTGTGCTCGCCCACGCGCGTCGCCCTGCTGACCGGACGCAACCACCACTCCGCCAACGCGGGCTCGGTGATGGAGGTGGCGACGGCCTTCCAGGGCAACCAGGGCGTGCGGCCCAAGAGCGTCGAGTACTACGCCGAGATGCTGCGCCTCAACGGCTACAGCACGGCCGCCTTCGGCAAGTGGCACGAGACGGCGCCGTGGGAGGTCAGCATCTCCGGCCCCTACGACCGCTGGCCCACGCGCTCGGGCTTCGACAAGTTCTACGGCTTCATCGGCGGCGAGACCAACCAGTGGGCGCCCTTCCTGCACGACGGCGTGGCGCCGGTCGAGATCCCCGAGGACCCGGACTACCACGTCACGGAGGACCTGGCGGCCAAGGCCGTCCAGTGGATGCGCTTCCAGCAGGCGCTCACCCCCGACAAGCCCTTCTTCGTCTACTTCGCGACGGGCGCGACCCACGCGCCCCACCACGTGCCCCAGGAGTGGATCGACCGCTACAAGGGCCGGTTCGACATGGGCTGGGACGCCTACCGGAAGCAGACCCTCGCGCGGCAGATCGAGCGCGGCGTGGTGCCCGCTGGCACCCAGCTGGCCTCGAAGCCGGAGGACATCGTCGCCTGGGACTCGCTCTCCGACGACGAGAAGCGCCTCTATGCGCGTCAGATGGAGGTCTTCGCCGCCTTCGCCAGCCACACGGACCACCACGTGGGCCGCATGGTCGACGCCCTTCAGGACATGGGCGAGCTCGACAACACGCTCTTCATCTACGTCTGGGGCGACAACGGCGCCAGCGCCGAAGGCGGCCTGGCGGGCACCTTCAACGAGATGATCGTGCTGAACGGGCTGCCCGACAACGTCGAGGACCAGCTCCCTCGCATCGACGACTTCGGGGGCAAGGACGCCTACAACCACTTCCACGCGGGATGGGCGCATGCCTCGAACACGCCGTTCCAGTGGACGAAGCAGGTGGCGTCCCACTACGGCGGCACCCGCAACCCCCTGGTGGTGCACTGGCCCGGCGGAATCCAGGCCAAGGGCGAGGTCCGCTCCCAGTGGCACCACGTGATCGACGTGGGACCGACCGTGCTCGAGGCCGTGGGTGTCCCCTTCCCCACCTCCGTGAACGGCGTCGAGCAGAAGCCCTTCGAGGGCACCAGCATGGTCTACTCCTTCGACGATCCCACGGCCGCGGACCGCCACACCACCCAGTACTTCGAGATGTTCGGCAACCGCGCCATCTATCACGACGGCTGGACCGCCAACGTCAAGCACCGGACGCCCTGGGCGCCCGCCCCGGACGGGCCCTTCGCCGAGGACACCTGGGAGCTCTACCACGTCGCCGAGGACTTCAGTCAGGCCCGCGACGTGGCGGCGGAGAACCCGGAGAAGCTGGCCGAGCTCCAGGCGCTCTTCCTGGAAGAGGCCCTCAAGTACGACGTGCTGCCTCTCGACGATCGGGTCTACGCACGATTCAACGCCGCGATCGCGGGCCGGCCCGACCTGATGGGAGACCGGACCTCACTCACCCTGTCGGAAGGCATGGGTCTCATCATGGAGAACGCCTTCATCAACGTGAAGAGCCGCTCCCACACCATCACCGCCGACGTCGTGATCCCCGACGCCGGCGCCGAGGGCGTGATCATCGCCCAGGGCGGCAAGTTCGCGGGCTGGAGCCTCTACACGAAGGGCGGCAAGCCGGCCTACGTCCACAACTGGCTCGGGCGCGAACGATACACCGTGGCCAGTGGCGAGGCGCTTCCGCCCGGCAAGGCGACGATCCGCTACGACTTCACCTACGAGGGCGGCGACAAGCCGGGCGGTCCCGGTACGGGCGTGCTCTACGTCAACGACCGCAAGGTCGCCGAGGGCAGGATCGAGAATACGGTCGGGCTCGTGTTCTCGGCCGACGAGACCGCCGACGTGGGCATGGACCACCACACGAACGTGACGCCCGAGTATCCGCAGTTCGGCAACCAGTTCACGGGCTCGATCGAGAAGGTGACGATCGATCTGAAGTAGCCGGCCGATGAGCCACCAGCCGAGTCGGCGTCCTCTGGGCCGGTAGCAGGTCGACGCCGAGCAGAGCTTCGCGGACGTCGCCGTGTTCCTCGCGCGCGGATGAACGCAAGAGAGCTGTTCCGACCGATGATCGTCGCGTGGCTGGAAGGCGAGATTGCGGGGCCCCCTCTGCGCGTGGGTTGCGCGCTCACGCGCCGGTAAATCTCGGGCAGCGGCCGGTCGATAGACGACCCCATGGACTCCGATCCGCTGCAGCCGCTGGTCCTGATGCCTCTGACCGGCTGTCTCGTCAGTGCGCTCAGCGCACTCGCGATCCTCCTGCGCGCTCCTTCGGAGCTCTCGAACCGGCTGGCCGCGGCCCTCGTCGGGGGTGCGGCGTGGTGGAGCTTCTGCCAGGTCCTGTGGACCGTCGCGCCGGACGCCGCGACGGCCTACTTCTGGCACCACGCGTCCACGCCGGGCTGGACGTTCATCGGGCCGCTCAGCGTGCATCTGCTCTCCCGGCACGTGGGCGCTGCCCGGGACGTCGGGCCCCTGCTCGGCCCGCTCTACGGAATCGCCGGGGTCTTCGCGTTGATCGGGTTGGGAACGCCGTGGCTTCACGGCGACCCGGTCGAGACACCCTTCGGCTGGGGGTTCGTCGCGGGGCCCGGCCACGTCTGGAACCTCGCCTTCACGTTCGGGTGCCTGATCCCGGCCCACGTGCTCGTCCTGCGCCGGGTCGGTTCCGAGCCCTCCCCGGCGCTCCGCCAGCAGATCTGGCTCGTGACCGTCGGCATCGCCGGACCGTTCCTGCTCGCGGGCGCCTTCGCGGGCATCCTGCCGCTGATGGGCATCCAGCTCCCGCGGCTGGGTGCGTTCTCGTTCTCGATCTTCGGGGTGTCGATCGCCTGGGCGTACTACCGCTACGGGTTCTCGGTGTTGGCGGACGGCGCCTTCTCGCGCGAGATCCTCGAGACGCTGCCGAGCGGTCTCGCCCTCGTGGGTCTCGACGGCCGGACCCTGTCCGGCAACGAGCGCATGTCACAGCTCCTCGGCATCGATCACGGCGACCTTCCGGGCTTCGACATCAGCGCCGCGCTGAGCGTCTCCGTGCTCTCGCCGCCCCGGGAGCTTCGCGGGCACGAGTGCGCGCTCGCGGACGCGCAGGGAGGCGAGCTGGCGATCTCCCTCTCCTCGTCGCTGCTCCTCGACAAGCAGGATCTGCCGATCGGGGTGGTCGTCGTGGTGCGGGACCTGCGCGAGCTCGTGGAGCTGCGCAAGCACCTGATCACCTCGGGGCGCCTGGCTGCGGTGGGCGAGCTGGCAGCGGGCATCGCCCATGAGATCAACAACCCGATGGCTTTCGTGAGGGCGAACCTCTCACAGCTCGAGCAGCACTGGACGACGTTGGGCGAGCGCCTCGCCGACAACGAGCGCCGGTGCGCCGGAGGGGTCGACCTGATCGACGAGGGCCGGGATCTGATCACCGAGTGCGTCGACGGAGTCGAGCGGACCGTGCACATCGTGCGCGACGTGAAGGACTTCGCTCATGGCGGAAACGAGGAGCGGACGTGGCTCGATCTCAACGACATCCTCGCCCGGGTGCTGCGGGTCGCCGGGCCTCAGATCGCGTGCGAGGTCCGGGTCGAGTGCGAGTTCGGTGAGATCCCCAAGGTGCTCGGCGCGGCTTCGGAGCTGCAGCAGGTGTTCCTGAACCTCGTGGTGAACGCCAGCCAGGCGATCGCGGGGCCGGGGCGGATCGGAGTCGAGACGCTGGAGGAGGGCGGCGCCGTCCTGGTGCGGATCTCGGACGACGGCTGCGGGATCCCTCCCGAGGACTGCGACCGGATCTTCGATCCGTTCTACACGACGAAGCCGGTGGGCATGGGGACCGGCCTCGGCCTCGCGATCAGCTTCCAGATCCTCGAGAGCCACGAAGCGGAGATCCGCCTGGACTCCGCGCCGGGGACGGGGACCGTGTTCGAGATCCGGTTCCCGATCGGAACCCCGCTCACGCCTACGCGAGCCTCGCGGCGTCCATCAGGTTGACGATGCATGCGCGGCGCGGGCGCGCGCGGCTCCGAGGCGACGTGGGGAGTCTCTTCCGGGGGCCTTACTTGCTGATGAATGCCCCGAAAAAGTCGTCAGCATCGTCAATGTCCTCGATGCCGAGTATCCAGACGGCTTCGACGGTATCCGAGAAGTCCATTCCACCGAGCGCAATGGCGGGGTTGGGGAAGTGCTGGAATGTCAGGATCTCGGCTATTCCGTCGCTGATAGCCTGATCGGCACGTTCTCTGGCTTCCGTCCAGCACGCCCCTAGAGGACTCTCCAGATCTCGAAGCTCGTGCCAATGATCTCGATCATAGGTGACGAACCTGGGTGTTCCGTTTCCAAAGGCGTTGCCGTCGGGTATGCGGATGTAGTTTGCCTTGTTGACGACATATTCCAGATCCATGTCCGTGGTGAATCTGTGGTTGAAATGGCTGTGCTGCACGATGTTGATTCGGTTCTTGAGCTCGTAGTCCTCTCCAGAGTCGTCAAGAGCCCTTATCACATCTGCTGAGAAGTCGGATTGCCCCGCCTCCATGATCCAGATGTCACCGCCTCTCTTCAGTGTCAGCAGAGCCCGATCCCTTACCGTCGAAACCGCCGCAAGCCACTGTTCACTTTCTTTCGGGTGTGCATGGGACCATTCATTCCCGAAACAAGCTCGCATTACGTCTTGAGAATCCAGGTACTTGCCTCTTTGTTCTCCATAGGTACCCAGTAC
>JANQFA010000102.1 GCA_028278065.1 Myxococcota bacterium | reverse complement strand
CGGCTTCAAGTACGACGAGGGGATGATGTTCACCAACTACTGGGTGCTCGATCGTGCGCCGCGCTGGGAGGGCTACCCCGAGGAGATCGACGAGGCCTTCGGGTTCAACTTCGGGCTGGAGAGCGTCGAGGACATCCGCCGCATGGAACGGAACCTCGCGAACGACGAGCTCCCGGACCCGCCCCTGGTGGCGGGCCTCTCCGTCCAGGGCTTCTGTCTCGCCGATCCCACCCAGGCACCCACGGGGCAGTACACCGCGATGGCGTGGTCGTGTGTTCCCTACGAGCTGCCGGAGCACGGCGGACCGCAGAAGTGGGACGCGATCCGCGAGGACTACGGCGACAAGGTCGATCGGCTGCTGGCCCAGTACAACCCGGCCATGATGGACTCGGTGGTCGCCCGCTACTGCAACTCACCGCTCGACTACCACCGCAAGAACCCCAGCCAGATGTTCGGCGCGACGCGAAGCGGAAGTGCCGGCGGGAGCTGGTACGGCACCGCGCGTCCGTTTCCGGGCTGCGGTGCACCGCGCACGCCCTTCGGGAAGCTCTATCTGAGCAACTCGATCTGGCCCGTCGGGACGTCGACGCTGGGCGCGGGCTACGTCGCCGCGACCGAGGTGGCGAAGGACCTCCGGGTCCGGGAAGGGCAGGATTGGTGGAGCCACAAGGCCCTCGAGGCCGGGGTCGAGGTGCTTCGTCGTCGGGGCATCGAGATCGATCTGAACATCGGTTGAGCCGTTGGAGTCCGCCGGCCGACCACACCACGAGGGAACCGGTATGGGGCGCTTCGACGGAAGGGTGGCGATCGTCACGGGGGCGGCGAGTGGAATCGGCCGCGCGACCAGCGAGCTGCTGGCCAGGGACGGTGCCTCGGTGATCGCCCAGGACGTGGATTCCGAGGCGCTCGAGTGGACCGGGAGTGTCGACGGCGTGGTCGCGCAGGTGGGCGACGTGACCTCCGAGGAGGACAACGCGGCCATGGTCGAGGCCGCGCTTCGGCACTTCGGGCGTCTCGACATCCTCGTCCTGAACGCCGGCGTCACGGCTCCGGGAATGATCGACACGCTGCCGCTCGAGGGCTTCGACCGCGTGCTGGACGTGAACCTGCGCGGCAGCGTGCTCGGGCTGAAGGCCGCCGTTCCGGCGTTGGCCGAGTCGGGGGAGGGAGCCGTGGTGATGACGGCGTCGGTCTCCGGCCTGGGCGGTGACCCCGGGATGTGGGCCTACAACGTCGCCAAGGGGGGCGTGGTGAATCTCGTGCGGGCGGCGGCCGTCGACCTCGGTCACACCGGCATTCGGGTGAACGGCGTCTGTCCGGGTCCCACCCGGACCGGCATGACCGCGATCATCGAGTCGGCGGCGCCGGACGTGTTCGAGGCGCTGCGTCGGCGCGTGCTGCTCCAACGCTGGGCCGAGCCGGAGGAGGTCGCCGAGGTGATCGGCTTCCTCGCCTCCTCGGCGGCCTCGTTCGTGACCGGGGTGCTGATTCCCGTGGACGGTGGCATCACGGCCAGCACCGGGCAGTTCCTCCCGCCGGAGCGGGGCTGAGCGCTCGGCCGACCGGCTGCCGAGGTGGCCGCTTCCGGATCAGTCCGCGGGGGCGGCTTCGGGATGCCGAACCGACACGCGGACGAGCATGTACGCGAGGGCGAGCGCCACGCCGACCAGCGCGAGACCCAGCACTCTTGCCGGGAGGTCCGCGCCGGCAAGGATCGCGATGCAGCCGATCACCAGGGTCGCGGAGTGGAGCGCGAAGGAACGCTCCGCCCACGCGTTGGGCAGCAGCGCTCGGGCCGAAGGGGTGGGCTGCGTTCCCGCGACCGGGGCGAAGCGATGGAACCACACCAGGAAGGGAACGATGCGCGTGAGCATCCCGTGGACGATCATGCCCGCCCAGCCGAAGAGCGCGAGCCAGCCGAACAGCAGCATGAGACGGGGATCGGGCCAGCACCAGGCGGCGACTCCCGTCGCGGCCACGAGCGGTGCGCAGGCGAGCCCGGTCTGCCAGAAGAGCGCGCTCGCGTCGCGCCGCTTGCGGCGCCGCGCACGCAGTGCCCGCAGGGTCGCGAGCGGGTGCCAGACCCACACGATCGCCAGCGCCGGCAGGGTCGCGACGGCGGCGATCCGCGCGGGCACCGCGCTCGTCCGGGCGACTCCCCACCCGTAGTCGGCGAGCAGCACCGCCGTGGGGAGCGTGATCAGCAGCCCGATCGAGAGTCGAAGCGCCCGCTGGAGCCCGGGATCGATCCGCTTCGACATGTAGAACATGGGGAGCACCTGCCACGAGACGCTCGAGATGAGCCCGCCGACCCAGCCGATCAGGGCGAGGCTGGCGTGGACCTGGATCCAGAGCGAGCGCACCCCGGGGAAGCGCATCCCGGCGTGGCCGTGCGCCATCCAGAGACCGATCGCCACCGCGACCACGAAGCTCGCCAGCGCGAGCCGCATCCCGCGAGTCGTCTGGCTCTGCGTCGGCGCGCGCAGCAGGGCCACGGCCACCGGAACGGAGAATCCCACGACGCTCAGGAAGAGCGCCGAGATCGACGCGAAGACGAGCCCCGGCTCGGAGCGGGCGATCCCCCAGCAGAGTGTCGCGACCCCCAGCGTGAAGAGGACGTGCACGCCGTGAGCCAGGCGTACCGCCGGGACGGGGTTGCCCGACAGCACCGCCGTCAGCTGGTACAGGGCGCCCAGCATCACCATGCCGAGGAACCCCAGCGTGAGGAGATGGGCCAGGCCGATCGTGAGCGGCAGCCAGTGCGTGCCGAGCACCGCAGCGCCGCTCGCGGCCAGCACCACGCCCGCACACCCGAGCGCCACGGGTGCCGTCAGGAAGAAGGCGAGCGGGATCGCCAGCGGCGGCGCCTGCTCGAAGTGGAGCGTGCGCGTGAAGCGGGTCATGCCGGCCCGGAGCGGAGGCTGCGCGTGGAGCGGGTCACGCCGGCCCGGAGTGGAGCGCGTGCGTGGAGCGGGTCACGCCGGCCTGCGCACGTAGACGAGCCCCGTCTCGTCGGGCTCCTCGACGGCCGCCCAGGCGAGACGGCGGCGTTCGAGCTGCGGGAAGAGCATGCGCGGGAAGCAGGGGGTCCGTGCGAGCAGGGCGCCTCCCGGCGCGAGCCCGGCCGCCGCCTCGAGGATGCGCTGCATCGGCTCGGGTGCCTCGAGCTCGCGCAGGTCGAGGATCGCGCCGGCGTCCGCGAAGCGCTCGAGCAGCTCGCGCCCGTCCGCCGGCGTCGCCCCCAGGCCCTGGGACGCACGTGCTCGCTCCATCGGCCGAAGCCCTTCCTTTCCACGCGCGGGCCAGACGGTACCCTTCGCGCTGCATTCCATGACGCCACGCGGAGGAGCCATGTCGCGGCCCGGCACGACGCTCGTCGAGTACTTTACCCTCGACCATCAGAGCTGCGACTCCCAGTGGGCCGAAGTGGAGAACGCCGCCGAGGGGGGCGATGCGGAGACGGTCCTGCGTCTGTGGAGACGCTTCGATGCCAATCTGCGCCAGCACCTCGAGATGGAGGAGCGCGTCCTCTTTCCCGCCTTCGAGACGCAGACCGGGATGACCGGCAGCGGCCCCACCTTCGTCATGCGCTCGGAGCACGAGCAGATGCGCGGACTCCTGGGACAGATGGCCGCGGCCGCCGACCGCGGCGACACCGACGAGCTCCTCGACCAGGGAGACACCCTCCTGATGCTGATCCAGCAGCACAACCAGAAGGAGGAGGGGATGCTCTACCCGATGGCCGAGCAGGCCCTGGTCGACGCCTGGGCCGACCTGCGCGCTCGTCTGGAGAGCTTCGAGCCGGTTTCCTAGCTCGGCGTCGCGCCCGTCCCGTCCAGCCTTGCCCCGGCCCGCCCGGCGCGAGACGATCGGGACGGGGCCGGGATCGGCCCCGCAAGGAGGAGCCCATGCGCACCCGGATCCCGTCGTCGTTCCTGCTGGCCCTGGTCCTCGCGTTGCCTGCCCACGCGGGACCGCTTCTCGTCACCCCCAGCCTGCGCATCTCGAGCAACGGTGAGCTCGAGTGCTGGGTCACCAACGTCTCCGCGAAGAAGACCGTCGAGGTGGCGGTGTCGATCCGGAGCTTCACGGGCACGGTGCTGGCGGATGGAGGCGACGACGTACCCCCGCTCACCGCGAACGGCCTGACCAGCGATTCCACCCAGGCTCGGTTCTGCGTGGTGGAGGTCCTGAAGGGAGGCAAGAAGAACGTGCGGGTGACGCTCCTCGCGATGGAAGACGGCGTCCCGGCCGCCTCGGTCTCCGCGGACCGCTAGCCCGGGCTTCCTCTCGGTTCCCCAGCCCGGGCTTCTCTCGGTTCTCACGAGTCCGGGGATCGCATACCATCGGGCCACGAGGACTTCCGGGAGCCCGAGACATGAGACGGATGCACCTGGCGGTGCTCGGCGTGGGGGCCTTGCTGGGCACCGCTGCGGCGAGCGCGGCCACCCTCTGCGTGGACCCCGACAAAGCGAGCTGCTTTGCCACGATCCAGGAGGCGGTCGACGCCGCCGATCCCGGGGACCGGATCAAGGTCGCACCCCACCCGGACTCGCGCGGCTACCGCGAGAACGTGGTCGTGGACGAGGACGGCCTCGAGATCGTCGGGGTGGGCAACGCCAAGGCCGGAGTCGCGAAGGAGACCTGTCCGAAGACCATCGTGGACGGCTGCGAGTCCGCGGCGCATCCCACCACCTGCTCGGTGATCGCGCAGGGGGATCCGATCTTCCGGATCACCGCGGCGGACGTCACCCTGAGCGCGCTGACGATCCGCCACGGCTACCAGGCGGTGCGCCTCGACGGCGTGCAGGGCGCGTCGGTCGAGAAGTCCTGCTTCATCGGGAACGAGGGCTCGATCGTGAGCAACGGGCAGTCCGACGGCGCGACGGTGACGCGCTCGGTCTTCCGGGGGAGCATCGGAGCCGTTCCCGACGTTCAGATCGAGGGCGACGATGTCGCGCTCGGTCGGAACACATTCCTGACGGTGTCGGAGGGGCTCGAAGTGGTCGGCGACTCGGCCCGCGTCGAGCGCAACCTGTTCGAGGGCTCGCGGAACAAGCCCCTGATCGTCGAGGGGCACGAAGCCGTCGTTCATCGAAACATCATGCGGTCCACGGCGAAGGGCCCGAGCGTCTCCGGAGACCAGCCCGACATCCAGAAGAACCAGGTCTTCGGGACCGAGGACGACAACATCGGCGTCGACTGCGGGAGCGATCCGGAGAACCCGGATCCGAGCACCTGTACGGGGGGTCTCATCGCCGGGAACCTGCTGCGCGGCAACAACGACGACGATCAGGGCATCCGCGCGAGCGGGAACAACCTGGTGATCCGCAAGAACCGGATCGAGCTGATCTCCGAGGAGGGGATCGAATTCGAGGGCGACGACGCGCGCATCGAAGGGAACAAGATCCTGCGGGTCGGGACCGAGAACACCAGTGAGAGCGCGGGGATCATGGTGGTGGCCGGATCCGACGGCAACGAGGTGGTCGGCAACAAGGTGAAGCTCGTCAACCTGGCCGGAATCCAGATCGGAAAGCCCGGCCAGACGCCATGCAACGACAACCTCGTGCGCAACAACAAGATCGATCAGGGGGGGCGCTCCGGGGTCTGGATCGTGGCCGGGGACGGGAACGTCGTGGAGAAGAACGTGATCAAGGGGAACCAGGGGGAAGGCATCGCCAATGCTGCGGAGGCGACCAACACCGTGATCCAGGGCAACAAGCTCTCGAGGAACCGCAACGACGTGTGCAACGACGGGAACATCGCGACGTTCGCCGGAAACAAGCTGAAGACGGGGGGCGAGTCCACCGCCTGTCTGGTGCAGGCGCCGTGACCATGAGGGTTTTCGGCACGACGCGGCTCCTGATCGCGACGGCCGTCGCGTGCGCCCTCCCCATGGGAGGCGCCGCTGCGGCCACGCTCTGCGTCCACCCCACCAAGAGCGGCTGCATCGCCACCATCCAGGGGGCCGTCGACGCGGCCGACCCGGACGACGAGATCAAGGTGCTCCCGCACCCGGACATCCGCGGCTATCGCGAGAACGTCAGCGTGGCCAAGCAGGGCCTCGAGATCTTCGGGGTGGGCAAGGCCTCCGGGGCGGCCCAGCGCCAGACCTGTCCGAAGACGGTGGTGGACGGCTGCGAGACGGGCTCGAACCCCACTACGTGCCGCTCGAACGAGGACGGCGATCCGGCCTTCCTGGTGACGGGAGACGGGGTCACGATCCGGAACCTGACCATCCGTCACTCCAGCGATGCGGTGACGGTGGACGGAGCCGCGGACGTCACCATCTCCCAGACCTGCTTCATCAACAACGGGTCGGGCGGGGTCTATTCCTCAGATCTGAGTCCGAGTCCCGGGCTGACCGTCGAGCGGTCGGTGTTCCAGAACGGCGACGGCCATGACATCGCGGTCGAGGGTGACGGAATCACCGTGACGCGAAACAGCTTCTTCGTGTCGGACGACATCCTGATAATCCGCGGCGACGATGCCGTCGTGACCCGCAACCTGGTGGAGGCGAGCAACGACGGGGAGCTCGAGGTGAAGGGCCACGACGCCGTCGTCCAGCAGAACATCATGCGCAACACGGAGGCCGGGGTCCGGGTGGTCGGCCAGAACCCCGACGTACAGGACAACCAGGTCTCCCAGGTCGACGACATCCTGCTGGAGGTCGACTGTGTCGCGGACCCCGACGACCCCCAGCCCGACACCTGTACCGGCGGGCTCATCGCGGGGAACAAGCTCGTGGGACAGGCGGACGAACTCCCCGGAATCGACGCCTTCGGGGGCAACCTGACCATCCGCGGCAACACGGTGGAGAAGGCCATCGAAGAGGGGATCCTGGTCGAGGGCGACGGCAACGTGGTCGAGGACAATCGGGTGGTGCGCGCCGGAACGGAGAACTTCGCGAAGCACGCCGGAATCGTCGTCGACGGCGACGGCAACCAGATCCGCAACAACCAGGTCCGCCTCAGTGGCCTGGTGGGCATCCAGGTCCTGATCGGCGACTCGAACACGATCGAGGGGAACGAGGTGGTGGGCTCCGGCCGCGGCGGCATCTGGGTGGTCGAGGGTGACGGCAACACGGTGGACGGCAACACGGTGAAGGACAACCACGGCGAGGGCATCGCCAACGGCAGCCTCGCCACCAACACCGACATCGACGCCAACCGGCTCTCGAACAACCGCACCGACGTCTGCAACGATGGGACCGTCGACTCGTTCACGGGGAACGTGTTCGAGAGCGGAGGCGACACCACCGCTTGCGTGGTGCAGGTGATCGTCCCCTAGACATCCCCGTCCGTCGATACGTCTGCCGAGCCGCGCTCAGGTTGGGCGTCCTGCGCCTGGTCGCCGCGCCAGTCGACGCAGAAGGGTTCGTCCAGGCACGCGAGCAGCTCTCCCGAGCTTCCGCAGCCTAGCCGCGGCTCAGGTCGGTGTTCAGGAATCGGTAGAGCGCGCTGTGCTCCTCTCTCGCGGTCTGCCGCCAGCCGTAGACGCGCGGGCGCGCCTTCTCGATGACCAGCGTGTCCCACAGGAGCCAGTCGAACAGCGCGATGAAGTTGGTCATGTTCTTCGCCGAGTTTCCGCTCCGGGCGTGGTGCTGGTGGTGCTGGTTGGGAAAGACGAGGACGTGGCAGAGGGCGTTCATGGCCCTGCGGACCGTCGCGTTCGGATGGTCGAGCAGTGCCAGGTCGTAGCTGCGCCCCCAGTTGGTGTGCACGTGCATCCCCCAGACGGCCTTCACCAGGGTGCCCCACAGGAAGACCTCGATCAGTCCGAAGTAGAGGCAGATCAGGCCGAACCAGTAGTTGGGCAGGGATAGCCACCATCCCCAATGCTCCACGTAGGTCTGGGTGACGCTCAGCTCGCCCTTGCCGTCGTTGCCGCCGATCTGGTGGTGGGGGCGGTGAGCCACCCGGTAGAAGGACTGGATCTTGCGCAGGATCCGGCTCCGGGGCCGCTTCGAGTGCGCGAAGAGGTGCGCGCGGCCGTGGAGATACTCGTCGACCAGCATGAAGCCGGGCAGCAGGGCCCAGAAGTACTGCTGCTCCAGCGGACGCAGGGCACCCGCATGCTCCGGCACCAGCGCCGTCAGGCCGAGGAAGATCACCGTCATGAGCAGGGGGCGCTGCACCAGCGCGAGGGCCAGGATGCAGACCGCGCCCATCTTCCAGTCCATCAGGGTCTTCTTCCCGTCCCGGCCGCGCGCGTAGAGCCACTCGTAGGCCAGCAGCGCGACGAGGCAGACGAGCCCGATGCGGCCCAGCTGGTCCGTGGCGGCACGGGCTTCGGCGCTGAACAGCCAGTCGAATCCCATCCGGTGTCCTCCGAATCGCCTGGTCGGGGACGGATAGGTGAGTACCGGATATAATTCAAATGGAAGATATTGATACTAGAAATAGTCAACGTGAATGACTGTGGATCGCTCGGGGGGCTCGAACGCCGATGACCGTCAGCCTGCGCAACGTGGATCTGAACCTCCTCACCGTCTTCGACGCGGTGATGCGCGACGGCAATCTCTCCGTGGCCGCGCGCGCGCTCGGGATGACGCAGCCCGCGGTGAGCAACGCCGTCGCGCGGCTGCGCGACACCTTCGACGATGCGCTCTTCGTGCGCGGTCGCTACGGGATGTCGCCGACGCCGCGCGCGACGGAGCTCTCTGGACCCATCCGCGAGGCCCTGGACATCCTGCAGGAGACCTTCGACTCTTCGCTCGTCTTCGATCCCACCCGCTCGAGCCGCGCCTTCCACCTGGCGATGGGGGACTACGGCGAGCTGGTGCTGCTGCCCGCGCTGCTGCGCCGGCTCCGCGAATGCGGCGGCGACCTGAGCATCCACACCCATCCGGACGAAGACCCCGACACACTGGAGCGGCTCCGGCGCGGAGCCGTGGACTTCGCCTTCGACCATCGGGCTCCCGACGACGAGCGGCTGGAAGGCTGCCCGCTGGGCGAAGAGGAGGTGGTGGTCATCGCGCGCGAAGGACATCCGACCGTCGGCCGTCGGCTGACGAAGAAGGCCTACCTGGAGGCGAAGCACGTCGTCCTCGCGCGGCCCGACACGAACCGGACGCTGCTCGAGTCGCTCTGGCGCCAGCACGACACGATCCCGCGCAAGATCGCGGCGCGGGTCCGGCAGTACGCCGCCATGCCGGGCCTCGTCGCACAGAGCGATTGCCTGGCCACCCTCCCGAAGCGCCTGGCGCAGCAGGCCGCCAGGAGCTCGCCCCTCGCGATCCACCGCCTTCCCTTCGCATCCGGACGGGTGACCACCTATCTGGTGTGGCACCGCTCCCGCGCGCGGGACAAGGGCCACGCGTGGCTCAAGGAGACGATCCTCGACCTCCGCGTGCGCGCATGAACCGTCGCGATCGGGCTCGATCGGTGGGCCTCGGGAGAGCCGCTAGACTTGGCCGGCGCGGGCCCACCAGAACCAGCCGAGCCCGTCGAAGGGCTCCCGCTTGCGTTTCCTCCTCACCCTGATCGCCTTCCTTCCGGCGGTGGTGACCGGCGTCCTCGTACAGGCGCACGTGGAGAACGTACCGGCCTGGGACGACTTCGAGCGAGCGGCCCTCCTGGAGCGGGCCGCCGAGGGGGAGCTGTCCTTCTCGGATCTCTACGCGCCCCACATCGATCATCGGATCCTGTTTCCGCGCCTGTTCATCCTGGCCAACGCGGCGCTGTCGGGCGCCAACCTGATCTGGGAGAACGCGCTGATCTTCGCGCTGGTCATGGTCACGTCGGCTGGCCTCGCCGGCCTGCTTCGCAGGACCTCGCCCGAGAGCTCGCCCGCAGCCCTGGGCGCCGCGTTTCTCGGCATCAACCTTCTCGTCTTCTCGCCGCTCCAGTGGGAGAACTTCCTCTGGGCGATCCAGACCGCGTTCGTGCTTCCCATGGCGTGCCTCGCACTGGCCCTGTGGGCGCTCGAGTCCGGGCTCGCAGCGCGCTGGCGCTTCGTGCTGGCGCTGGCGGCGGCCGTGGTCGGAAGCCACAGCTTCTCCCACGGCATGCTGATCTGGCTGGCCGTGCCCGCCTGGGTGGTGTTGCGGGCGCCCTGGGTGAAGGAGTCCCAAGACCGGCGTGCGCGTTTCCTGCTGGCCTGGGGTATCGCCGCCGCGGTCTTCCTGGTCCCCTACTTCACCCTCGACTACAAGGCGTCGAGCAGTCACGCGAGCCACCAGTACGGCGCGACCGTCGGCGGCAGCACCCCGGCCGTGGCGAACCTGCGCGAATCGTTGGCCTCTCCGCGCGTCATCGCCCACTTCTACTTCTCGATGGTGGGAAGCCCGCTGTCCCGATCGGGCTCTCGTGCACCCGCCGACGTGGCCGTGTACTGGGGCCTCTTCGTCCACCTCCTGCTCGGGGTCGCGTTGGCGGCGGTGGCGGTCGCCCGGGACGACGAGCTCTGGCGGAAGAGCGTTCCCTGGTGGGTGCTTGCGGGAACGGCTCTGGTCGCGTGCGCTCTGGCCGCGTTGGGCCGTGCCATCGCGACCAGCGGGATCTATGCGCTGGCGCCGCGCTACGTGAGCGTCTCCCAGTTTGTGCTGGTCGCCCTGGTGGGCCTGGGCGCGCTCCTCGCATCCCGGGGAGGGCGGATGCGCTGGGTGGTGCTGGGCCTCGGCGTCGCGCTCCTGTTTCCGGTGGCCGCAGGCTGGCGGTTCGGACTCACCGGCCTCGACTCCTGGCAGACGGCGCGCCTGCAGGCCCGGACCTCGATCCTCTACATCGAGGCGTTCAAGCCGCGCTTCATCCGGCGGATCGACATCGACTGGGAGACGGCGCGCGGCTCCGCGACGGTCCTGGACCGCCTCGGCTATCTCGACCCGCCGCTGGCCCACGATCGGCGGACCGACGCCTTCGAGACGGCCCCCCGCGATGCAGATGGCGTGAGTGGACGCATTACCGGTGTCCACGTGGCAGGCACCCACCTGGTGGTGCGCGGCGAGGCTGCACTGGCGGGCGGTCGCACCGCCCACGGTGTCCTCCTGACGGTGCGGGAGGACGGAGAGAGGCGTGCGGTCGGGATCGGCGAGGGCCGCGCGCGCCCGCCGGGCCCCCTGTATCTGCACGACCATCTGTTCGGGGAGGTGGAGTTCGATCCCGACGAGCCCACCGGAGTCTGGCGCAGCAAGGTGGACCTGTCCCGGCTTCCCGACGATCCCGAGGTATACGTGGACGCCTTCGTGGTCGACTCGGGGCGCATGCGTCTCTACCCGCTGGCCCAGCGCATTCGGGTCAGCGAGGCCCGATCCGACCCCCGCGTCCGGCTGATCCGCGGCAGCGGCTCCGGGTGACGCGGTCGCACCGGGGTTGACGCCGTCGGCCCGGACCCGGTCGCCGAGAGCTACGCTCCGCCGATGTCTCCGAGGGCTGTCGTCGCGCTGCTGATCGTCCTGGCTCCGGCCCTGGCCTGCGCCGCGGCCGTCTGGCTGAATGCGGTGGACGTACCCGTGGCAGACGACTGGGCCCGGGCGGAGCTCCTCGAGCCGGGCTCCGTTGCGGGCAGCTTCTCGATGGACGCCCCGCTCCCGCGCTGGGTGGCCAGCGTGAACGCGCGGTTCTTCTCGGGAGACCTGCGCCTGGAGATGGCCCTCGGGTTCTGCTGGGTGCTGGTGAATGCGCTCTGCGTCTACGCACTCTGCAGGCGGACGTTCCGCGACCGGCCGGGCACGGCCACCGCGGTCGGCTTCCTGGCGAGCCTCCTCCTCTTCTCCCCCATGCAGTGGGAGGCCTTTCTGTGGGCCGCACGGGCATGGTCCTTCCTGCCCTTCGCCGCCCTGAGCGCGGGGCTGGTCGTGGCCGGCTCGCGCTGGAGCCGGGCTTCGAAGCTGGGTGCGGGGGGGGTGCTCGCCGCCGTGGTCGCTGCGTCGCTACCCGTGGGCGCAGCGTCGGGCGACGGCCCGCGCGCGGGGCTGAGCGCGCTGCCCGCTCTTCTCGGCAGTCCCTTCTCCCGCACCCACATCCTCCCGCCGGAGACGCTCGCCCCGGTCGCCGGGGGGCTGCTGCTCGCCTCGTTCCTGGTGCTGGCGCTCCTGGTCGTCTCCTCGCGGAGCCGCACGGAGCCGCGCGTGCGGGCCCTTCCCTGGCTCGCGATCGGCGGCCTGGCCCTGCTGGCGGGCGCGGCCCTCGTGCTGGTGGTCGCGCCTCCCCGCGACGTCCTCCTGCCGCGCTACACCACCATCGGCCTGCAGCTGTGCGTTGCCGTGCTGCCGCTCTTCGCCCTGGTGGCGTCCGATCTGCACAGCCGCCTGGCCGCCTCGGAAGTCGGACTGCGATCGGTCCTCGAGCACGCGCCCGCCTTCGGCTTCGGGGCGCTCCTCGTCGTGATCGGGATGGGCTGGCTGGTCGGGCTGGAGGGGATGCACGGCTGGAAGGCCGCACGCCTGCGCGCGCGCACGGCGTTGATCTTCCTCGATCGCTTCGCGCCCGCGCACCACACGCATCTGGGTGGCGACGCCGGGCTGGACGCGGTGCGTGTTGCCGCGAAGACGCTGGATCGCCATGCCCAGCTCAGGCCGCCGATGGCGGACGGCGAGGACCTCGATCCCTTCACACCGGGCGGCGCGCTCGCGCCGGAGCACGGCGAGCTCTCCTCCCGTCGCGTGGCTCGCGACTGGGTCGAGGTGCGCGGCTTCGCGTGGCTGGCCGAGCAGCGCAGGCCCGCGGACGGTGTGCTTCTGACCGTCCGGGTGGGCGACGGGCCGCGTCGCACGGTGGCCCTGGCCGAGGTGCGCGACATGCCGATTCCGCACCTCCCCGAACACGATCACATCTACAACCGCGCGCGCTTCCCGCAGATCGAGGAGCGGGGCGCCTGGGCGGCGCGGGTCCGCCGGGGCGCTCTCCCGCAAGGTGTGGCGTTCCGCATCGAAGCGTTCGCCGCGGACGCCGAGCTGCTGGAGCTGCGCCGCCTCCCCGGGGACTTCGTCGTCGAACGCAGCGAGGACGGGCTCTCGGCTCGCCGCGAGAACGGCGAATCGTGAATCGACTCGCCCGGGCCGCGCTCCTGCTGGTCGCGTTCTCTCCGGCCTTCCTGTGCGGGATCCTGGTGGCCGAGCACGCCGTCGAGGTGCCGATCTGGGACGACCTCGAGCGCGCCACCCTGCTGCAGAAGCGCGCCGAGGGCACGCTCGACTGGCGCTACGTGTACTCGCCGCACATCGAGCACCGGATGACGGTGCCGCGGCTGATCACGCTCGCCAGCGCGGCGCTGGGCGACGGGAGTCTCGTCACCGAGCAGGGCCTGATCTTCGGCGTGGTGTTGGCGACGGCGATTCTGGTGTTCGGGCTGTTGCGGCAGACGTTCCCCGACCGGCCTCTCCGCACCCTGGGTCTCGCCTTCGTAGCCAACGTGCTCCTCTTCTCGCCTCTCCAGTGGGAGACCTTCCTCTTCGCGATCCAGACGAGCTTCGTGGTGCCGCCGTTCGGATTGTGTCTCGCCCTGTGGGCGTTGAACGCGCGCACGGGGCAGATCGCCAAGTTCGTCCTGTGCTTCGTCGCGGCACTGCTGGCCAGCAACAGCTTCAGCCATGGGGTGCTGCTCTGGGCTCTGGTCTTCGCGGCGGTGGCGCTGCAGCATCGATTCGGCTCCGGTCGCGCCCGCGCCGCCTTCCTGGCGGCATGGCTCGTCGCCACCGCGGCGGTGCTCGTGCCGCACTTCACCGTCGACGGCTACGTCAACACCTCCGAGTTCGCCTACGTCGCCCAGGGAGAGCGGGCGCCGGGCCTGCAGCTGGCGACGCTTCCCGATCGGGCGCCGCGCGCCGCGAACTTCTTCGGCGCCATCATCGGAAGTCCGCTCGCGCGCACCACCGTGCTGGACCCCCGCAGCGTGGCGCCCTTCGCGGCGGCCTTCCTGCTGGGCCTCTTCGCCGTGGCGGCCGGCCGCGCGCTGCTGCGCTGGCGGGATCCGGCGCTCTGGGATCGCTGGCTCCCCTGGCTGGCGATGGGTGGCTACGCCGTGGTGGCCAGCGCGGCTCCGTCGATCGGGCGCTCGGCCCTGCTCAAGTGGAGCTACGGTCTGGTGCCGCACTACCTGACGGTGACCGTGTACCTCCTCCTCGCCGTCGTGGTCCTGGGCATCCTCTTCTGCGAAGACGTGCACGCGCGCACGCGAAGCCCGCGGGTGCGTGCGCTCCTGTCGCGGATCGCGGTGGCGGGCCTCGGCGCGCTGCTGGCCTTCCAGACGCTCCAGTGGGGGATCGGATGGCTGGGGATGCGCGAGTGGAAGTCGGCGCGCCTGCAGTCGCGCACCGCCATGATCCTGCTGAACCACTTCTCTCCGACGTATGTGCGTCGTGTGGGTGGGGACCTGGAGGAATCGCTCCTGCTGGTGAATCGGCTCCACGACGTGGGCTACCTGGTCCCCCCGATGCTGCCCGACCTGCGGCTCTGCCACTTCGGCGTCGACCCGAGGCCGCTTCCCGAATCCGAAGCGCGCCTTCGCGCCGCGCGCCTTTCCGGCGACACCGTGGTCGTGGAAGGGGAGGCGTGGCTTGCAGAGGTGGGACGCCGCGCCGACGGCGTCCTCTTCACGGTCGTGGGAGCCGATCCGTCCGCCGCAAGGGTCGTGGTGGCGGCCGCGGAGCTCGATGGAATGCCGTACGCTGCGATCTCCCCGGCCGATCATCGGCTCGACGGGGTGCGTCTCCCGGGCCTGGAGGAGTGGGCGGGCTTCCGCAAGAAGCTCCCCTGGAGCGCGATCGCAGCGGAGGGTCCGGAGGTCCGGCACGTACAGGCGTGGGCGGTGGACAGCCAGGCCATGCTCGTTCGCCCCTTCGCGCAACACCTCGGCGCAAGCCTGGATTCGGGACGTCCGCGCGTCGCCCTCCGCGCCGGCCCTGGCCTGCCGCGGCCCGAGACGACGCGGGGCTGCCTCTAGCGGATGCCAGGCGCTCTTCGTGAGTCGCGGCGGCCCGCCGCTGTGTTCCCCCGACTACACGTCGAAGCGGTCGAGGGTCATCACCTTGGTCCAGGCGTCGATGAAGTCCGCCACGAACTGCTCGCCGCCGTCCCGGGAGGCGTAGACTTCCGCGACGGCGCGCAGCTCGGAGTGCGAGCCGAAGATGAGGTCGACCGAGGTGGCCGTCCACTTCAGCTCGCCCGTCGCGTGATCTCGACCTTCGTAGACGCCGTCGATCTTCGAGGACTTCTCCCACTTGGTGGACGGTTCGAGCAGGTTCACGAAGAAGTCGTTGGAGAGGGTGCCGGGACGGTCGGTGAAGACCCCGTGCTTCGCGCCGCCGCTGTTGGCGCCGAGGGCGCGCAGGCCGCCGACGAGCACCGTCATCTCGGGCACCGTCAGGGTGAGCAGGTCGGCGCGGTCGACGAGGCTCTCCGTGGGCGACAGCCGACTGTCCTCCCCGTAGTAGTTGCGGAAGCCGTCCGCCTTCGGCTCGAGCACGGCGAAGGAATCCACATCGGTCTGCTCCTGGGTGGCGTCGGTGCGGCCCGGCGTGAAGGGGACCTCCACGTCGTAGCCGGCCTCCTTCGCCGCCTTCTCGATGGCCGCCGCGCCGCCGAGCACGATGAGGTCGGCGAGTGAGACCGGACGTGCGAAGTCGCTCCGGATCCTCTCCAGGGTTGCGAGCACCTTCGCGACCTCCGCCGGATCGTTGACCGGCCAGTCCTTCTGGGGTGCGAGGCGGAGCCGCGCGCCGTTCGCGCCGCCGCGCAGGTCGCTGCCGCGGAAGCTGGCGGCGGCCGCCCAGCTGGTGCGGACGAGCTCGGGGACGGTCAGACCCGAAGCGAGGATCTCGGCCTTCAGCTTCTCGATGTCGCGATCGCCGACGAGCGGAGGCTCGATGTCGGGAACCGGATCCTGCCAGAGCAGCACCTCCCTGGGCACGTCGCTGCCGAGATAGCGGGCACGCGGGCCCATGTCGCGGTGGGTGAGCTTGAACCAGGCCTTCGCGAAGGCGAGCTCGAACTCCTTCGGGTTCTGCAGGAAGCGCTGAGAGATCTCGCGGTACGTCGGGTCCATCTTCAGCGACAGATCGGTCGTCAGCATGATCGGTGCGTGCCGCTTACCCTCGACGTGGGCGTCGGGAACGGTGTTGGCGGCTTGCCCGTCCTTCGGGATCCACTGGATGGCACCGGCGGGGCTGCGTGTCTGCTCCCACTCGAAGGCGAACAGGTTGGCCAGGTACATCATCGTCCAGCGCGTGGGCGCCGCGGTCCACGCGCCCTCCAGACCGCTGGTGACCGTGTCTTCCGCGTTGCCCTTCCCGCACCGGTTGCTCCAGCCGAGACCCTGCTCCTCGAGGGGGGCGGCGGTGGGCTCCGGGCCCACGCAATCCGACGGCTTGTGCGCGCCGTGCACCTTTCCGAAGGTGTGGCCGCCGGCGATGAGGGCGACGGTCTCCTCGTCGTTCATGGCCATTCGGCCAAAGGCCTCGCGGATCTGCTCCGCGGCCGCGAGCGGGTCGGGATTGCCGCCGGGGCCCTCCGGGTTCACGTAGATGAGGCCCATCTGCGTCGCGGCCAGCGGGTTCGCCAGCATGCCCTTCTCGTCGAAGCGCTCCCGGGCCAGCATCTCGAGCTCCGGACCCCAGTAGACGAGATCCGGCTCCCAGTCATCCGCCCGACCTCCGGCGAAGCCGAAGGTCTGGAAGCCCATGTCCTCCATGGCGACGGTTCCCGCGAGGACGATCAGGTCGGCCCAGGAGAGGTTGCGGCCGTACTTCTGCTTGATCGGCCAGAGCAGGCGACGGGCCTTGTCGAGATTGGCGTTGTCGGGCCAGCTGTTCGTCGGCTCGAAGCGCTGCTGGCCGCCGCCGGCGCCACCCCGGCCGTCGGCCACGCGGTAGGTGCCCGCGGCGTGCCACGACATGCGGATGAACAGGGGGCCGTAGTGCCCCCAGTCGGCCGGCCACCAGTCCTGGGAGGTGGTCATGAGCTTCTGGAGGTCCTGCTTGACGGCCTCGAGGTCCAGGCTGGCGAAGTCCTGCGCGTAGTCGAAGTCCTCTCCATAGGGATTGGAGGACCGGTCGTGGTCGCGCAGGGGCGACAGATCCAGCCGCTTGGGCCACCAGAACTCGTTGGGCTTCGGAGCCTGGGCGAAGACCGGACTCGAAGGCAACACCGCGAGCATCGCGACCGCGAGGGCGGCCGGGATCAGGCGAGGGAAACGGCGTCGCATCGGACTCTCCTCTCTGGTTCCCGCGTAGATAACAGCTATTGTTATATAGTCAAACGGAGAGCGCACGGCCTCGCCGCTGGGCCGTGCGATCGGCCTCAGATTTCGTCTCGACAGCGAAGGCACACGCCGCGGATCGTGACGTCGATCTTCTCGACGTGGAAGCCCTCGGGGAGGTCCGCTCGTCCACGGATCTGCGAGTCCGCCTTCGCCGGAACGTCGTACAGACGCCCGCAGACGCGACATGTCGCGTGATAGTGGGGTTCCGGCCTCGCTTCGTATCGGTAGGGCTCGCCGACCGCAGTCACGCGAGATGCCAGGCCCGACTCGACCAGGGCATCCAGGATCTCGTAGACGGTCTTCTGGCTCAGGTTCTCGTGAGCGGGCAGCAGCCGCGCGTGGAGCTCCGCCGAAGTCGGGTGACTCTTCAGTCGGCGAAGGAGGCGGAGCGCCGCAATGCGCTGGCGCGTGGCACGGAGGCCATGGCGCGAGAGCTCCTCAGCGATGCGTTCGTCGGCCGTGCGTTGGGACATCGAGGACCATGGGCGCGCACAGCCTACCACCCCGCTGCGGAAGCGCGGCCGAGGTGCGGAAGTCCCCGGTGGGGTGGTCGCGGACGACGACGCGTCCCATCCGGGTCGGACCCGATCCATCGCGAGGCGCTCCCTAGCGAGCGACGGGCAGGACCCGCCAGCCCTGGGACGACTCCGTGAACTCGCGCACGGTGAGGCACCACACGAGGGCGCGCTTGCCCGCGAGCCCGTCGCCGCGGCGCAGGAGATCCATGCGGGCGGGTGTGGCGCCCGAGCCGCGCACCGCCAGGAGGTCCACCGGAAAGCCCAGCTCGCGGGCCAGATGGTCCGGGAGGCCTGCGCCCCGTGCGTGGAGGTCGCCGCCTGCGTGGAGCACCAGGGCGTGGCTGTCGCCGAGGAGCAGGACCGGGCTCTCCCGGTCCGGTGGGATCGGCTCGAACGACGCGCCGCGTCCCACCTCGGTGACGCGGATCCGCTCTCGCGCCAACGCGGCGTCGGCCAGCATGCGCCGCAGGTCGCCGTCGATCTCGACATCGCGTTCTCGAGTGCGCCATTCGGCGGGTGCAGCGCGGCGCGCGACGCCGCGCTCGCCCAGCCGCTCTGCGATCAGGCGCGCCGCCTCGCGGATGCCCCGGTCGCCCCAGTGCGTGTCCTGCTTGAGGTACACCGGAGTCCCGTCGGCCTCGCGCAGCGCCCGGAAGGCAGCCGTCAGGTCCAGCACGTCCACGCCGCGTTCCCGCAGCAGGGCGAAGAAGGCCTGATCCCCGGCATCGGACACGGCTCGCTCCGGCTCGGGAAGCCCCTCCGGGTGGATCACCGCCTTGGCGGGAACCGGCACCAGGACCAACGTCGTCCCCCGCTGATCGAGCTGGCGGGCGAAGTCCAGGATGGCGGGCAGGGGGTCGGCCCGGTCCGGGCGGCGCGCACGACTCGCCGCCGCGGCATCCGCACCCCAGAAGCGGGCGAACGAGAGATGTCGGAGCTCGGGCCGGAAGTAGAGCCAGCCCTCGCTTCCGCGCAGGACCGCTGCCGCGGCTTCCGGCTGCGCGCAGGCCGGGAGCGGTGCGGCCAGGAGGGCCGGCAGCATCAGCACGAGCGGGATCGCCATTCGCACGTTCATCGAAGCACTCCGTGGAAGGCGGGCAGGAAGAGCGCGTCGTCCTCCTCCAGCTCGGCCCGGAAGAGCCCTGCGTAGCGCGCCTGCACCGCCGTGTCCTGCCACGGGTGCAGGACGAGCTCCACCGTGTCGCCCACGCCCACGCGCGCCGCAGGCGCCATCCGTCCGTCCTCGAGACCGCGCAGGTAGACCACCAGGTCCTCGGGCAGCGCTGCGCCCGAGATCTGGTCGAGATCGGCGAGGCGCACGGCGAAGAGCGCGTCGGCATAGGGCGATTCGCCGGGGGCGGGAAGCGAGGCGCGCGCGACCACGGTGCCGCGTACGACTCGGGGCCCGGACTCGCCCGGCGCAGGCGCGTCGCCGGCATCGTCGGTCGGGGTCGGGTCGCCCGATGGAAGCGGAACGGGCCGCCAGTCGCCGAAGGCGAGCTCGCGCTCGGCGAACTGCCAGACCACGATGCGCGGCCACGTCGATCCGCCGACATGCTCGAGGCGGCGCGCCAGCTCGAGCCGGGTTGCGAATGCGCCGTCGTCGTTCCGGACCAGGCGGTCGACCGGGCGCTGGAGCGCGAAGGAGAGCTGCTCGGCGAGGCCCGCGCCCTCGCCCCAGTGGAGCCGGCCTTCCTCGCGGGCGAACGCCTCGCGGTCCGAGTACACGTTGCTGAAGCTGTCTCCCAGGAGGAGCACCTGCGCGCTCGGTTCCGGCCGCCAGGCTGCACCATCCGCTGCCAGGACGGGTCGGATCGTCGACTCCTCGAGGGGAACGGAGGCGGGCCGGGCGCCCAGGAGGGCGGCCACGTCGCCGCGGTTTCGGACGAGGAGACGCGTGCGCGTGTACGACGAATCGCCTCGCGAGAGCAGTCCCTCCGCCTCGAGGAACCGGGCCAGCCCGTTCGCCACGGCTTCGACCGACCCGGGGCCCCAGTGGGTGTCGGTGGCCAGATAGGCGCTTCCCGTCCGGGCCACGTCTCGCAGTACCGGCAGGGGATCGAAGACGGTCACCCCGCGCTCGCGAAGTGCTGCCACGAACCCGGCGAACCCCGCGTTGCGCGGAGGGGGATCCCCGGCGCGGAACCGGCGAGTCAGGCGACCGGGCTCGACACTGGCCTTGGCGGGCGTCGGCAGCAGGATCAGCCGACTGCCACGTTGCGACAGGGCGCGCTCGAATTCGAGCACCGCCTCGAGGGCATCGGGATGCGGGTCGGGAGTGCAGCCGTCGCCTTCGATCCGGCGGCGGTTCTGGACGTCGGGTGCGGTGAACGCGCGACCCGTCACCGACGCGACCGCCTCGCGCTGGAAGAGCCAGCCATCTCGCCCCGGCTCCACCGAAGCGTTGCCCGCCCCGAGCAGGAGGAGAAGCGACTGCACCGTCGGGCGCAGCATCCGAGCGACGCGCGTCTCCTCGTCGAGGACCCGCTCCACCTCGCGCAGCCGGCAATGTGCGGGACGTCCATCGCGCACCCAGCCCGGGTCCAGCCCCCCCGAGAGCATGTCCGCCAGCGGAACCGCCAGCAGGCAGAGCACGAACGCCGCGGAGGTCGCCCACGCCGTGCCGCGACCGACCTCGGTCGCCTCCAGCTCGCGCCGCGCCTCCTCGATGCGCGCCTCGTCCAGTTCGCGTGTACTCACGGGCATCCCATCAGAAGATGAAGTAGATGAACGGGTTGAAGGCCTGGGTGAAGAGCTGCGCCGCGGCCAGGGCGAAGAGGCCCAGGGAGAGGCCGGCCCGCAACGGGGTCAGGCGTCGGGTCCAGTCCCAGGAGGTGGGTGCGAGCCAGGTCACCCCCGCTGCCGCCACGAGGGTGAGGAGGCCGTACGGCTGGTGGAGGACACCCCCTACCAGGAGCGCCTCCGGAACCGGTTCCCCCAGGCCCAGCATGAAGCCGAAGTAGCGGCCTGCGCTCGCGAGATCCGGAGACCGGAACACCACCCACGCGAGCAGCACCACCGCGAAAGTCGCGCCCACCTGGAGCGGGCGGGGAAGGCCCGGCCACGCCGGGCGGCGCCCCAGTGCGCGTTCGAGGGCGAGGCCGACGCCGTGCACCGCGCCCCACACGACGAACGTGGCCGCCGCACCGTGCCAGAGCCCGCCCAGCAACATCACCACGAAGAGGTTCCGGTAGGTCGCGAGCGCCCCGCGCCGGTTCCCGCCGAGGGGCACGTACAGGTAGTCGCGCAGCCAGCTCGATAGCGAGATGTGCCAGCGGCGCCAGAACTCGGTGAGCGAGGCGCTCTTGTAGGGTGCGTCGAAGTTCTTCGGGAAGACGAACCCGAAGAGCAGTCCGATCCCGATGGCCATGTCCGTGTACCCGGAGAAGTCGAAGTAGATCTGGAACGCGTAGGCCAGCGCGCCCAGCCAGGCATCGGCCGCCACCAGCGAGTCCGCCTCGAAGGCGGCGTCGGCGATGCGACCGCAGGGATTCGCGAGGAGGACCTTCTTGCCCAGCCCGAGCGAGAGCATGGCTACGCCGCGGGCGAACTTCTGCGCCGTGTGGGTGCGCGACGTGAGCTGGTCCGCCACCTGGCTGAAACGGATGATCGGTCCGGCGACGAGCTGGGAGAAGAGCGAGACGTAGCAGACGAACTCGAGCGGATCGCGTGCCGGGCGCGTGTGCCCCCGGTAGACGTCGATCGTGTAGCTCATCGACTGGAAGGTGTAGAAGCTGATCCCGAGCGGGAGCGTGACGCGCAGGACGTCGTCCGCGGCCAGCGAGGAGATGCCCACGGCGGCCATCAGGGCGTTGTAGCTCTCGACTCCGAAGTTGAAGTACTTGAAGAAGCCCAGGATGGAGAGGTTGGAGATCACGGAGACGACCACCGCTCCACGGCGGCGGCGCGCATCTGGCGGAGCGCCGGCGATCACGCGACCACAGACGTAGTCGATGCTCGTGGACAGGAGCATGAGCGCCATGAACGGTGGATTGGCCCAGCCGTAGAAGGCGTAGCTGAGCGCGGCGAGGACGCCGTGTCCCAGGGCGCGCGGCCCGCGGAGCACCGCGCAGTACAGGAGGAGTGCGAGAGGCAGGAACCAGAAGAGGAAGGTGGGAGAGCTGAAGACCACGGCTCAGGAGCTGGGCTCCAGGTAGACGGGTTCGTCCAGATCCAGCGGGAGATCGTCCGCCGTCCAGATGTCGCGTACCTGGGGATGATCCTCGAGCAGCTCGATCTCGAGGTCGAGCACCTCGCCCACGGGACCCGTGGCGCGGTGGTGGCCCTCTCCGTTCAGGAGCGCCCAGTGGGCCACCCGGATGCGCGGATCGCCGAGATCTCCCTCCAGGACCTCGATCACCTCGTACTCGTGGATCGTCAGCGCGTCGCGGTAGGGGAGGATCTCCTCGAGGGTCGGTGCCGCCGAGGCGGCGATGCGCCGCGCACGCACGTACTCGGTGTTGATCTCGCTGCGCTCGGCGCGGATGTTCTCGTACGCCAGCGCATTGCGACGCACCTCGCGGCGCGGGAGTATCCGGTCGTAGAGGGCGATGCCCTCGAGGGTACCGCGCCAATCGTGGTCGTCGCCGCGCTCGCTTCCGAACTGGAGATCGGAGTCCTTCCAGACCTCGAAGTCCAAGGCGTCGTGTCGGCGCTGGAACACGCGGTCGCCGTCGAGAAAGGCGCGAATCCGACCGTCGCCGACGGTGACCGTCACGTGCCGGGTGCTCGCATCGGGCAGCGAAGCGATGACGAAGCGCTCGCCGGCTCGCGGGCTCTGCGCCGTCGTCAGGTAGAAGACCAGCTCCGCAGCCTCCTGCCGAAGGGCGAAACGGCGTCGGGTGGGTGAGTCGGAGTACGCCACGATGGTGGCCGGTGCAGGGGCCGGCACCGCCTCGGGGGTCAGGGTCAGCTCGAGGGAGAACGCCCCGCTCTCGCGCGCACGCCAGGCGAGCTCGCGGAACTTCGAGCTGTGGAAGGCTCCGCCGGCCACGTCCATGCCGAAGTGGCGGTTCAGACGCGCCTGGCCACGGCCCTCCAGCGGGAACGTCACGTCCCGATTCGTGATGGGATCGCGCACGCGGTTGGCCTGCTCGGACGTCTCCCAGACGAAGACCAGCCCCTCGCTGCGTCGCGGCCAGTCCTGGGGTTCCACCGCGAGCGTGGTGGGCGGCATCTCGTGTGGAGGGTCCGCACGGTCGAGTACGCCCTCGAGGCGCAGCTCGCCGAGATCGCGAATGCGCTCGGGCGGAACGATCCGCAGCGATGCGCCGTCGGGGCCCAGGTCCACGGACGCTGCGGGGCCCCAGGGATCGAAGACCGCTCGCGCCCGATCTGCCGAGATGCGTTCGTCGAAATGGACCGTCACCTCGAGGCCGCTCTGTCGGACCCGCACGTCGACCGGACGCGGTGGTGCCGGCTCCTCGACGCGAACGACCGCACCGAGCACCCGGTCGCCCGAGCGAGCCTCGACCTGGAACTTCCCCGGCGTCGCCCATGCGTGGTCCACCGTCCCGCCCTCGGCCGTGCTGCCATCGCCGAGGTTCCATTGCCAGCTCTGGCCGGCGAACGGCTCCGGAACCGCCAGCGAGAGCTTCATCGGGGCCTCGCCTCGAAAGCGCCCCAGCTCCGCACCGGGCCGGAACACGTCGGGGAAGCGATCCGTCCCCGGGTCGAACGTGTAGCGAAGCGGGAAGCCGGTCGGCTCGAGGGTGTCGGGGTCGACCGGCATCACGAAGACCTCGTAGTCCGCCCGGAAGTGATCGTGCTCGTTCCCCGAGGCGCCGAAGGCCAGGAGATCCTGGGTGGCGCCCAGCATCGGGAAGTAGGTGTAGCCGAAGTCCGCCGGGAGCCGCTGATCGCCGCGCGCCAGGAGCTGCTCGCGCTCGCTCGAGCGGAGATCGATCCGCATCAGGGGCCCCCCGCCGCGCTGGATCCAGTAGCCCCAGCGACCATCCCGCGAGAAGTACGGCTGACATCCGCGCTCTCTCGCCGCATCCAATACGATCCGGTGCTGCGCGTCGTAGACGGCCCACGCGGGCTTGCCCGTGGTCGCGTGGCCGAGCGTGGGGTCGATCAGGTAGGCGTCACGGCTCGAGCGCGGGGGCAGCAGGGCCTCCTCCTCGCCGGTGTGGATGTCGATGCGCCGCGTCGAGCCGTCGCCGCCGATGTAGACGAGGCTGCGGTGGTCGATCCAGACCGCCGCCCGGTCCTCGTGGTAGCTGCGCGCCTGCGGGGCCAGGACCCGATCCGAGCCGCTCGCGCGATGGTGCAGCCGCAGCGGGGTCCGCACACCGTCGCGCCGCTTCTGATAGGCGTTCATGTCGTCGGGGTAGCTGAGGTATACGACGTGCTCTCCGTCGGGGGAGATGTGGGGCGCGTAGTGATCGCGCCGCTTCTCGTCGGGAGAGAGCTGTCGCAGCCCCGCTCCGCCCAGCTGCCGCTCCCAGATGCGCCAGCGGCCGGTCCGGTTCGACTCCCAGACCAGGAAGCCCGGTCCCAGCTCGGCGTGAGCCGTCCAGTCGGCTCGCGGCGGCGGGGCCTCGCGCTCCTCGCCGCAGCCGACCAGCAGCACCATTGCGATGGCCCCCGCGACGATGAGCCGCGGGAAGGCAGGGGCGGCGTGGTACAAGGAGGTCTTCCGCAAGGTAGGCCTGGCGCTCTCGCAGGCGCGCTCCCCCGGTCTAGCGAAGCGGCGCGGTCCCGTCCTGCGGTGCTTCAGGTTCCCTGAAGGTTGGAGCGGCAGGTTCTGGGGGCGGCATCGCCATCTCGATGCCTGATCCAGGGAGGCCGGAGGGCGGCCGCGTTTCGCATACACTGGGCCGATGCCGGAAGCCAACGTCGCCCTGCATCCGCGCACGCCGCTGACCCTGCGCGTGTTCGCGCGGGCGCGTGTGTCCCCCTTCTGGGTGGGACTCGGCCTCTCCGCCGCGTGGTTCCTGTTCTATCTCCTGTACTCCGCCCTGCTGCTCGACGGGCCGGACCGCTTCTGGCCTTCCGAGCTGGGCTGGGCGTTGGTCATCGGCATGGCACCCGCCGTGACGGCGGCCTCCTTGCGTGGCTCCGCGCGCGACCTGGTCGATCTGGCGCCGGCCCTGCGGGTCTCGGCTGCGGAGCTCGAGGAGCTGCGGCGTGAGATCTCCACGGTCTCGCCCGGTCTCCTCACGACGGTGGGGATCGTGACCGCGCTGGTGACCGCGGCCGTGGCGTTCCAGGACGAAACGGCCTGGCAAGGAGGGCAGCGGCGCGCGCTCGGCGACCCCGCCCTGGTGTGGTACGTCGGCCGGAACGTCGTGAACTGGTGGCTGATCTCGCGCGCCGTCGCGATCGAAGTCCTTCTCGCCCGCGCCTTCTCGAGACTCGGCGCGCGGCTTCCCGCAGTAGACGTCGTGGACCGCACACCCCTGGACCCGTTCGGCCGCCGCGGTCTGCGCAGTGTGCTGCTCTGGATGCTGTATCTGTCACTGTTCTCGCTCCAGTACGCGTTGGGAACGGCCGAGCCGATCCTGGGCGCGACCCTTCTGCTCGTCGTGGCCTTCGCGGTAGCCGCTTTCCTGCTGCCCGTCTGGGGTGCTCACCTGCGCCTGCGCGAGGCCAAGGCCGAGGAGCTCGCCCGGATACGCTCGCAGATCGGGGAGCTCCGGGAGCGCGCACTCGGCGCGCCGCCAGACCAGGTGAGCGGAGGGCGGCTCGCGGACCTGATCGCGTGGGAGCAACGGATCGCGTCCGGCGGAGACTGGCCGTTCAGCGGATCCACCCTGCTGCGCTTCGCCCTCTACACCGCGATCGGCCTCGGCTCCTGGCTCGGCGCCGCCTTCGTCGAGCGGCTGCTCGAGTCCGCTCTGGACTAGGAGTCGGCTCGGGCAGGGAGCTCCGACGTGGTTCGTGTCGATACGGGCCGGGAGCGGTCTCGCTCTACCGGCCCGGGTCCGGCCGGCTCGAGCCCAGCAGGAGCTGCACGACCGCCCCGTAGAGCCCCCGCACGGCCTCGGCATCGAGCAGGCGGTGCTGGAGCAGGCCGTCGCTGAGCGCCGAGAGCAGGGTGGCCACCTGACTGGCGTCGAGGGGTGCGTCGGCGGGCAGCAGGAGCTCGTCCTCGACGACCCGCGCGAGGATTCGGCACACCGCGCGCTGCCGATCGCGCAGGCGCTCGGCCAGGGCCGGCTTGCGCGCCGCCATGCGGACCAGCTCCAGCTCGAAGAGCGCCCACTGGCGGCTGCGTCGCTCGTCGCCTGCGTGCCAGGCGTCGAGGGCGCGGACGCGCTCGGACGAGTCCCGAGCCCGCAGGGCGGCGGAGAGGTTCTCGACGCCCTGGCGCGCCCAGGCGTCGAAGACCTCCACGAGCAGGCTCTCCTTCGAGTCGAAGTACCAGTAGAAGGCGCCCTTCGTGTAGCCCGCCTCGGCCGAGACCTGGTCGAGGGTCACGTCCTGGTAGCCCCGCTCCAGGAAGAGATGCATGGCGGCTTCGACCAGCTCCCGCCGGGTGCCGGTCCGGTCGGCACGGGATTCCCCGCGGGGATGCGGCTCCAGGCCGTTCGTCGCCTCGGACATACCGGCGAGTATGGACAATCCAACGCGCTTCGCCCATCATCGTGGCCGGCCGGGCGCTCCCCACCCGGCTCGCGAGGGATGCCGTGGCCGCCCGCGACCTGCTGCTCCAGCCCTTCCGCCTGAAGCACCTCGCTCTTCGCAACCGCATCATCAGCACCGCTCATGCGCCCGCGTACGGCGAGGGCGGCATGCCGCGCGAGCGGTACCAGCGCTACCACGAGGAGAAGGCGCGCGGCGGCCTCGCGCTCACGTTGTTCGGCGGCTCGGCGTCCGTGGAGATCGATTCGCCCGCGACGCTGTGGAACCAGATCGATGTCTCCCGCGATGATGTGATTCCCTTCTTTCGCGAGTTCGCCGATCGCATCCACGGCCACGGCGCGGCCCTCATGTGCCAGCTCAGCCACATGGGGCGGCGCACGCGCTGGGACGCGGGCGACTGGATCACGCCGGTCTCCTCGTCGGCGGTGCGCGAGCCGGCGCACAACACCGTGCCCAAGGCGGCCGAAGACCACGACATCGCGCGCATCCAGCGCCGCTACGCCGAGGCGGCCGTGCGCTGCCGCGAGGGAGGCCTCGACGGATGCGAGATCCTCTTCGCCAGCCATCTCATCTGGCAGTTCATCACCCCGCGCGTCAACCGGCGCGACGATGTCTACGGCGGGTCGCTCGAGAACCGCATGCGCTTCGGCATCGAGGTGCTCGAGCAGGTGCGCGCGGCCGTGGGCGACGACTACCTGGTCGGGGTGCGCATGACGGCCGACGAGATGGCGGCCGGCGGCCTGTCCCACGAGGAGTGCGTGGACGCCTTCCGCCACGTCGCGGAGAGCGGCCTGGTGGACTTCCTCAGCGTGATCGGCGGCGAGGTGTTCACGCACCGGGAGCTCGCCGACTACATGCCCAACATGGCCTGGCCCGAGGCTCCCTACCGCGATCTCGCACGCGACGTCCGCGAGGCCACCGGGCTTCCGATCTTCCACGCCAGCAAGATCTCGACGCTGGACGACGCCGCCCGCGTGTTGGCCGACGGCTGCGCCGACCTGGTCGGGCTGACCCGCGCTCACCTCGCCGACCCCCACCTGGTGCGGAAGCTCGAAGAGGGTCGGCTCGAGGAGATCCGGCCCTGCGTCGGCGCCAACTACTGCATCGATCGCCTCTACGCCGGGAAGGACGCGGTCTGCCTGCACAACGGCGCGACGGGCCGGGAGACCACGCTGCCCCACGAGCCGCGCGCCGCCGAGCGGACGCGCCGTGTCGTCGTGGTCGGCGCGGGGCCGGGTGGTCTCGAGGCCGCGCGTGTCTGCGCCGAGCGCGGTCACGAGGTGGTGCTCTTCGAGCGCGAGGCACACGCCGGCGGCCAGCTGCGCCTGGCCGCGCGCGCCCCCTGGCGCTCGGACCTCGGCGCCATCACGAGCTGGCTCGAGGCGCGCGTGCGCAAGCTGGGCGTGGACGTGCGTCTGGGCTGGGAGGCCACGTCCGAGCGCGTACTCGACGAGCTGCCCGACGTCGTGATCGTGGCCACGGGCGGACGGCCCGACCGGAGCGCGATCCCCGGTCACGAGCACACCCACGACACCTGGGCGGTGCTCTCGGGGAAGGCGCAGCTCACGGGCCGGGTGCTGGTCTACGACGAGCACGGTGAGCACCAGGCGCTCTCGGCGGCCGAGTCGCTCGCGCGCCGGGGAGCCGAGGTCGAGATCGCGACCCCGGCCCGGCTGGTCGGCGAAGAGCTGGGCGCGATCAACTTCGCCGTACACCTGCGCGAGCTGTACGGCGCCGGAGTGCGTCTCACGCCCGACCACCGGCTCCTGCGTGTCGAGCCCGGGGACGCCGGACTCGAGGCGGTCCTGTCCAACGAGTACACGCGCATCGAGCGGGCCTCTCCGGTCGACCATGTCGTGATCGAGCTGGGGACGCAGCCGGTCGACGCGCTCTACTTCGCCCTGAAGGAGCACGCCAGCAACCGGGGCGAGACCGACTGGCGCGCTCTCGTCGAGGGGCGCGAGCAGGCCATCCACACCCATCCGGAGGGGAGCTTCCAGCTCTTCCGCATCGGCGACGCCGTGGCGAGCCGCAACGTGCACGCGGCCGTCCACGACGCCCTCCGCCTCTGCTCGCGCCTG
>JANQFA010000097.1 GCA_028278065.1 Myxococcota bacterium | reverse complement strand
GGCGGGCTCGGGGACCGCGTTCGCAGCCACCAGGCTCAGGCCGAAGCTGGCGGTTGGGTCACTGGAGGAGAGCTCGAGCACGATCTCCAGGTCCATGTTCGAGTCCGTGAGCGCCGCGGTCCAGTCTCCGAGGTTCACGACGGTGTCGTGGAGCGCCGTTGCCGCCAGGGAGAAGTCCGCGTAGGCGGCGCTGAAGACGCTGGTTCCCTCCAGCAGGATCTCGACGTCCAGGCTGCCGAGTCCACTGCCCGCGGCATCGAGGAATCCGATGACCAGATCGCCGGGGCTCGGGATGATGTAGACCGGTGTGTGGAGATCGAGCCGGCTCGAGTTCGTTACCCCACCCGAGATCGCATTGGACGTCGCGCCGCCGAGCGCTGCGAGCACCAGGAAGTCGGCGTCGGGGCCGAGCTCGGCAGCCACGTTGGGTGTTCCGGCCATCGCCGCGAGGGCCTGGACCGAGGAGGGGTCGGCGCGGCCGAGGCCGAATGCGTCGAAGCCGGCCCCGTCGGCCAGGCTGGGCGTCTCGCCGCCATGTGCGGCCTCCGCACGAGCCAGGGCGGGACTCGCATTCACCTCGGCTTCAGCGACGAACACCGCCCACGGCGACAGGGTGGCCGAGGACGAGGCGGTCGCGGTCGCCGAGCCCGTGGCGCCGTCCGCGTCGGCCGTGGCCTGCGCCGCACCCCCGCGGTCAATAGACCGGGCCGTTGCCTCGGCGACCACGGATGCGCTGCCGCGGGCAGTGGCGTTCGCCGTCCCGTCACCGCCTGCGGCGCCCGGGAGATCCACGCTGAGAGTGATGCCCGAGTAGCCCCCGAAGGCGAACGCCTCCGCCCAGCTGGCCGTGGCACCGCTGGCGGTGCTCACCGCGGTGGCGTCCGCGTCCCCGCCGCCGCCCGTGCTGGCCGCGGTCGGTCCGTGGCCGCCGTCGCCTCCGGTGGCCCACGCGGCCGCTCGGATCACGGCGGCGGCGTCGTCGAGGGTCGAGGAGGCGGTGGCCGAGGCCAGCGCGTCTCCGCCGCGCCGCGCCGTCTCCGTGCCGCTGCTGCCGCCGTCACCCGCGGACGCGTCGGCGCTGGCCCCGACCACTCCCGCGCCGTCCCCGTGCGCGGTGGCGTCGGCGTTCCCGCCGGCGCCCGGCGTGCCCCCGTTCGTGGATGCGCCTCCGGCGCCCGCCTGAGCGTCCGCGTAGATCTGCACGTCCCCGGCGTCGTTGGTCGCCGCCGCGCTGGCGCTCGCCGTGCCCCCGTCGCCTCCCCCGGCCCCCGTGCCGCCCCAGTTCCCGGCGTCGCCGCCGTCGCCGCCCGTTGCGTACGATTGTATCTGGAGAACCGCGGCGCTTTTCGCGGAGGTGATGGAGCTCGTGGCGTCGCCCCCGCGGCCCCCGGCCCCGCTGAAGGCCCAGCCACCGTCGCCGCCGGTGGCCGCCTGCCAGAGTGTCAGGGTTCCGGCGCCTTCGGCATCCACGGCGTCCACGAGGCTTGCGCCGCCGCCGTTTCCGGCGTTGCCGTCCGAGGCAGCCCCTCCCCTCCCGCTCCAGGCCTGGGCCGCGGCCCAGGCGGAGCCGCCGTCGGTCGACACGGCGGTTGCAGCGCCGACGCTCGCCACCCCGCCGTCGCCACCGTCGCCCCCGCTTCCCGCTGCCCCGCCGCCGCTCGCGGAGCCGGGTGCGCCGCCTTCGCCGCCCCATCCCCCGGAGGCGCCTGCTCCGGCGTAGACGTCGCCCGCGGCGGAGGTCCGGGCGTCCGCGCTGGCGTCGCCTCCCGCACCGCCGTGCCCGCCGTTCCCCCCGTCGGCCCCGGCTGGAGCGCCGTCGCCTCCATCGCCCCCGATACCTCCTTCTCCGGCGTTCGCGTTGGCGCGGTTGTCGGGATCACCGGAGACCGCGCTGGCGCTGGCGTCGCCGCCCGCCACGGCGTCGGCTCCGTCGCTGCCCGGGTCACCCGGCACGCCCGCGGCCCCGTCCGCGCCATCGGCTCCCACCTGGTAGTCGTCGAGCGCCAGGGCGTGCCCCGGCACCAGGACCAGGAGGAGAACGAGGAGGGCGGTCGCACGGATCGTCACGACTTTGCGTATCGGCGCGCTTCCAGGGGCCCTTGATCGCGGCCGGCAAGGCGGATGGACGCCCGCCTCCAGGACGGGCGTCGGCTGAAGCCGAGGGGTATCGCACACGGCCGCCGGAATCGGCTCTCAGGCGGCGCTCGTCCCCAGCATTCGCTGCAACAGCGCTCCGCACTCGGCCTCGCTCATGATGCGCGGCACGGGGTAGTTCATGTGGGCTTCGGCGACGGCCTGGGCGGCGATCGCGGGGATGTCCGCCCGGCGCAGGTCCTCGAGCGTCTCCGGAATCGCGACCCGCTCCTTGAGGTCGCGCACCGCCTCGATGAAGCGGGCGGCCCCGTCGGCCTGGTCGCCGAACTCCAGCCCGATCGCGGCGGCCAGCTTCGCCAGCTCGCCAGCGGCCTCCTCGCGCGAGAACTCGAGCACGTGGGGCAGCGCCACCGCATTCGCCCAGCCGTGGGGCGTGCGGTAGTACGCGCCGAAGGCGTGGGCGATCGCGTGCACGTAGCCGACGCTCGTGCGCGTGAAGGCGAGGCCCGCGTAGTAGGAGGCCAGCGCCATCGCCTTGCGGGCCGCCAGGTCGCCGCCGTCGCCGAAGGCCGTGGGCAGGTTCTCGAAGATCAGTCGGACGGCGGTGGTGGCCCAGGCGCGGGTCTGTGGCGAGGCCGTCGTGGCGATGTACGACTCCACGGCGTGGGTCAGCGCGTCCATCCCGGTCGCGGCGGTGACGTGGGGCGGCAGTCCGGTCATCAACGCGGGATCGAGCGCCGTCATCGAGGGCATCAGCTTGGGGTCGGCGAAGAAGGTCTTGGTGTGGGTCTCGGAGTCGGAGACGACCGCGGCGTAGGTCACCTCGGAGCCGGTGCCCGCCGTGGTGGGAATCGCGAAGAGCGGAAGGGTGGGCTCCTTGACCTTCATCATGCCTTCCAGCTTGCGGGCATGGCCCCCGTTCGTGGCCATGGCGGCGATCACCTTGGCCGCGTCCATCGGCGAGCCCCCGCCGACGGCGAGCACGGCATCGCAGTCCTCCTCCCGGAGGCGCGCGAACCCGGCATCCACCTGGGCGAAGGTCGGGTCGGGCTCGACCCCGTCGTAGACCGTCCAGGCGACCCCGGCCGCCGTCAGCGCGTCGGTGATGCGCTCGACGAGGCGGATCTGGACGAGCCCGGCGTCGCTCACCACCAGCACCCTGCGAGCGCCCAGCTGGCCGATGGCCTCGCAGAGCTCCCGGGAGGCGCCCGCGCCCGTGAACGTGACGGGGATGCGGTCGGGCAGGAGCTTCGTGAGGAGCCCGGTGACCGGGAGCACGGCCGAGTGCAGGGTCTTCTTGAACGTGGACAAGGATCCTCCTCCGCGTCCGAGACTATAGGATGGGGCGGGGCCGTGCCGCGCGGCCGACATCCGCTGCGAAGGCGCGGACTCGTCCGGCCGTTCAGTCGGGATCGTCCTCGGATCCGGGTCCGCGACGGGTGAGCCCGCGGTAGGCGTCGAGCGCGGTGCGGCCTTCGTACAGGACGCCGTGCACCTCGCGCGTGATCGGAAGGTCGACGTCGAACTTCGCGCCCAGCTCCATCACCACCCGGGTCGTCTTCACGCCCTCTGCCACCTGGTTCATGTCGGCGATGATCTCGTCGATGCTGCGTCCCTTGCCCAGCTCCTCGCCCACGTGTCGGTTGCGGCTCTGGCGGCTGGTGCAGGTGGCGATCAGGTCGCCCATCCCCGCCAGGCCGGCGAAGGTGCCCGGCTGGCCGCCCATGGCCACGCCCAGCCGGGTCAGCTCGGCCAGACCGCGCGTGATCACCGCCGACCGGGTGTTGTCGCCGACGCCCAGGCCGTCGCCCATCCCGGTGGCGATGGCGATCACGTTCTTGAGGGCACCCCCCAGCTCGCAGCCCACCACGTCCCGGTTGGTGTAGACGCGGAACACCCCCAGGTGGAACACGCTCTGGAGCTGGCGCGCGACATCCGGATCCTCGAACGAGATCACGCTGGCCGCGGCGAAGCCGGCCATGATCTCCTTGGCCAGGTTGGGGCCCGTCAGCACCCCGGCCCGGTGCTCGGGCAGCACTTCGCGGATCACCTGGGTCATGCGCAGGTGCGACTCCGGCTCGAGCCCCTTGGCGAGGCTCACCACCGGGACCCAGGGCCGGATGTAGCGCGCGACGTCGGCCAGCACGTCGCGCATGCCGTGGGACGGGACACCCATGACCAGGACGTCCGCATCGCGAACCGCCTTCTCGAGCGAGTCCGTTGCCCGCAGCCGCGGCGAGAGCGGGTAGTCCGGCAGGTAGCGCGAGTTGGTGTGCTGGGCGTTGACCTCCTCGGCCGCCTCCGTGCGCCGGCACCAGAGCGTGGTCGGCGTGTTGTGGGTGGCGAGGTGGGCGACGGTCGTGCCGAACGAGCCGGCACCCAGGACCGAGACGCGAAGCTGCACGGCGACTCCTAGGCGAGGTGGTCGGGGGGTTCGAGGATGCGGAGGTAGCGGGCGCGGATCGCCTGGATCTCGTCGTCGAGGCTCTCGACGCTCCACTCCGTGGTGTCGATGGGCGGAAGCACGACCGCCTCGATCGTGGCGGGTCGCACCACCAGCGCGTCCCGGGGCAGCGCGTCGAGGACGTTGCGGAAGACGACGGGCACGATGGGAACGCCGGCCTGCATCGCCATGTGGAAGGCGCCCTTCTTGAAGCGGCCCAGTCGCGGCGTGGGCGAGCGCGTCCCCTCCGGCGAGATCACCAGGGAACGGCCGTGGCGCAGGGCATCCACCGCGGGCTTCAACGCCTCGATGGCCCGTCCCGTGTCCGCGCGATCCACGAAGGCGACTCCCGCAGCCGAGAAGAGGGGGCCGAAGATCGGGTTGCGCTTGATCTCCTTCTTGCCGACGCCGGTCAGGTCGCGCCGCAGCATCTTGATCATCAGCACCGCGTCGAGGGCGCTCTGGTGGTTGAAGATGAACACGGCGGGGCGCTCCGCCCACAGGTTCTCCTCGCCCTCGACGCGCAGATCGATTCCCGCGAGCGACGTCGCCAGGTCTCCCCAGACGGCGCCCGCCACGTTGATACCCTCGCGCACCGACTGATTGACCAGCCCCGACGCGACACCCGCCCACACCGACGGGGCGATGCTGGCGTAGGTCAGGCCGGTGCGGACGAGGTCGCCCATGCTCGGTCGGCCGCGGCTCTTGAAACGACGCACCGGCCAGGTGCGCTCCTTGGCGATCTGCGCCAGCCGGCGGGTCGGGTTGAGCGGGCGCGGATTGCCGACGATCTCGAGGAGCGGGAGATCCTCGTGGCTGTCCGTGTAGAAGTAGCTCTGCTTCAGATCCAGGCTGTGCTGCTCCGCCAGCTTGCGGCCCGCCACCGCCTTGCCCTCGCCGTAGCAGGTGGGGTGGGCCACCTCCCCGGTGAAGACACCGTTCTCGACGACGAGATCGGTACAGAGGACATCGTGGATCCCCATGTCGCGCGCCAGCGGGGCCGCCTGGTACCGCGTCGCCGACGACACGATCGCCACCGTGTGTCCCATCTCCTGGTGGGCCTGCACCAGGGCACGGGACTCCGGGTAGATCTGGGTGGCCAGGTGCTTCTGGAAGACCTCCTCGCCCACCTCCTCCATCACCGACTCGGCCAGGCCCCGGTAGGCGGCGGTGGTCGCCGACATCAACCCGGAGAAGCCGGTCCGACCCAGCGCGAAGGACAGCAGGCCGAAGAAGGTCTCGGCCATCTCCCGGGGCGCCATGCGACCCGACAGGAAGCGCTCCTGCATGAAGGAGGTCGCGGAGAACCCCGCCAGCAGGGTCTGGTCCAGGTCGAAGAGAGCGCCGACCTTGGGGCCCGAGGGGCCGCTTCGGATCTCCTCGGTGAGTCGCGGATGGGGATTCATGGGAAACCCCAGTATCGGCCGGACGTCGACGGGATGTAAAGCCGGGCCGGGCAGCGCTTCTCAGGCTGCGGGGGGATCCACGCGCAGGCGCAGCACGACCCGCTCCGGGGCTGCGCCCGCAGCGAAGACGGTGCCCACCCGGGTCGGCGCTCCCGGCTCGGCACGCATGCGCCAGGCCAGGTTCGGATCCGAGCTGACTCCCAGCCGCAGCCCCGGCAGGTTCCAGACCGGCGCCGCGGGCTCTGTTCCCGCGGGCAGGGGCTCGATCTCGAGCCAGAGCGAGATCTCGGCGTCGCGCAGCCAGTCGAGGCCGGTGTGGACGGTGATCGCCAGGCCCTCGTCGTCGGCCCTCGCGTCGGCCGGGGCGTTGCAGACGAGGCGGAGCCAGCCGACCTGCAGCGGAGCGCTGCGCCAGTGCAGTGTGGCCGGGTGGTGCTGCCAGTGGATCGGCCGCCCCCCGCTGTCCTCCCCACCCCACATGGCGCTCTCCCGGAGCCGGGCGGTCGCCACGCGCCGCGGGCGCGCGCGGATGATCTGCTCCACGGAGTGCGGACCCCCGAAGCGGGTCAGGTCCGCGCGGACGTCGTCCGGTGGCCGACTGCCCAGGGCCGCGACGAGCGGCGCCGCGAAGAAGTCGTGCGCGTGCTCTACCGCATCGCCCGGCTCCGGGGTCGGCGCGTTCTCCGGCGCCACCGCCGCCGCGATCCAGGTCCCCAGCCCGGCCACGTAGCGGGTCATGTCCATTCCGTAGGCGCGGGTGTAGGGACCGCACAGGTTTCGCAGCCCCGCGTGGTAGAAGCGCGCCAGGTCACGCCACAGCGCCTCTTCGAGTGCGGCGCCCCGTGCTCGCAGACGCGCAGACGGCGCCCGCTCGCGCCACAGCGCCGCGCCGTAGAGATCCACCCCGTAGTAGGTCGGGGAGTTGTGCTCGGGAAAGGCACCGACTGCGTCGTAGGCGTCGGCCACGGCGTCGCCGAGACGTCGGCCGCGCTCGCGCCAGGCGTCCTCGGCGAAGCGCTCGCCCGTCCAGTCCAGCAGAAAGGCGCACAGCAGGGCGATGTTGGTGTAGTCGGGAGCCACGTCGCGCGCGAGCGCTCCCTCTACCGCCTTCCTCAGCGCGGCGTCGACGTCGGACACGAGCTCGCCGGGGAGCTTCTCCTCGTGGAAGAGCGCCAGTGCCAGGGCCGTTCCCACGAACTCGCGCCAGTTGGGGTCGTAGTCGATCCACTCGCGCGGCTTCTGGCCCGGCAACGGCTCTACGGGAGCGCGGCGCCAGGTGCCGTGGACGACCGAGCCGGGGCGATCGATCTGCTGCGCGAGCACCGCGCCGATCGCCCGCGCGGCCCGCTCGCGGTCGCCGGACCGGTCGCGCTCGAGCAGGCCCACGGCGTAGAAGGCCGACTCGCGCACCAGGTGCACACCGGGGCGCTGGTAGGGATTGTGGGGCGAGCCCTCGCTGCTCGGGTAGGTGACCAGGGAGGCGTCGTCGTCCCACCAGCCAGCCATCCAGGCCATGGTCCGGTCGTCGGGCGCGCTCACCGCGAGGGGCCTCCGGTCACGCGCGCGGATTCACGATGCTTCGTAGACGCCGATGATCCGCTCGCAGCGATCGATCCGGGAGACGTCGCCCTCGGCGATCCGCTTCGTGTTCATCTCGACGGCCAGCATGCGGCGGTTCACCCAGGAGGTGGCCAGGTCCACGCGTCTCTCGTCCACGCGCGCCTGGCGCAGGAGCTCGGTGGCGGCGATCACGTCCACGGCGGCGTCGGCCAGGCGTCGCGCGGAGAGGAGCGCGTAGCCGAAGTCCTGGATCAGCGCCGACGAAGCGTCGAGGATCTGCTGGATGCCGGTCCGCACCTTCTCCGCCAGAGCGTCGAACGGCTCGCCCTCCAGCTCGTCCAGCTCCTTGCGCAGCTCGTCGAAGACGACGAAGAGCGCACCCTTGCTCATCTCCTTGAGCGCGAAGGACACCTGGATCTCCGAGGTGCCCTCGTAGATCGTGGTGATGATGCCGTCGTCGTGGAGTCGGCCGACCACCGATTCCGCCATGAATCCCACGCCGCCGTGGAGCTGCACGGCCCAGCGCGTGAGGCGGTCGCAGGTCTCGGTGGCCATGTACTTGGCCAGCGGCGTGAGGAGCCGCACGCGCGTGCTGTTGCGCTCGCGCATCTGCTCCAGCTCGGCGGCCTCGGCCTCGGGAACGCCGCCGCGGGCCAGGCGCGCTGCGATGGCGTCGTTGCGGTCGAGGAGGGCACAGCAGCGGTAGAGGAGGGCGCGGCTCGCCTCGAGCTCCAGGACCATCTGCGCCAGCATGTTCTTCACCAGGGGCTGCTCGCCGATCGGCGTCCCGAACTGCACTCTCTGGCGCGTGTAGCTCAGGGCCTCGTCGAGCGCGGCCTCGCCGATCCCGATGCCCTGGGCCGCCACGCCGAGGCGGGCGTTGTTCATCAGGTCGAGCATGGCCTTGAAGCCCTCGCCCTTGGTGCCGATGCGCCAGGCGCGCGCCCCGCTGAAGCGGATCGCGGCGGTGGGCGAGCCGTGGATGCCCTGCTTGTGCTCGAGCCGCTCGACGTGGACGCCGTTGGGCGTTCCGTCTGGCAGGTGACGCGGGCAGACGAAGAGGGACAGCCCGCGCGTGGTGCCCTTGCTCTGTTCGGCCGTGTCGGCATCGCGCGCCAGCACCAGGTGGACCTCGCAGCCACCGTTGGTGATGAAGATCTTCTCGCCGTCGAGGAAGGTGGCGTCGCCGTCCTCGCGCGCGATGGTCGTGATCGCGCCCAGGTCCGAGCCCGCCTGGGGCTCGGTGAGGTCCATCGCGCCCTGCACCTCGCCGGTGGCGAAGCGCGGCAGCCACTCCCGCTTCAGCTCCTCGGGCGCGTACTTCTGGATGTCCAGGGCCACGCCCGCCTGGAGCCCCACGATCGTCATCAGACCTGCGTCGGCCCGGGCCACCATCTGCAGGATCCAGTTCCCCACCAGACCCGGCAGGGCCACCCCGCCGTACTCCTCCTCCACCCCGAAGCTCACGATCCCCGCCTCGCGCAGCTTCTCGTAGCCGTCCGCGATGTGCTTCGGGACGCGGACCTCGCCGTTCTCGAGGCGCGCCGACTCCTCCCAGTCTGCTCGCGCGGCCGGCTCGATGGAGGCGCAGATCTCCGCGGCGGTGTCGCAGATCACGCGCAGCGTCTCACGCTCGGTCGGCACGTCCGCATCGTCGCCCTTGCGCCAGCGGAAGTAGGTGTCCCAGTCGACCAGGTGGTCGAGATAGAGGAGCATTCCGTCGTTCAGGTAGGCAGCCATCCCTCGTTCTCCCGTTCCCCTTGGAGAACCGTGTTTCAGCCGGGGGAGACTGTCAAGCTCGGGACGGCAGGAGATCCGGCTCTACTGCACACAGGGAGAGAACGAGCGCACGAAGTCGTTCTTCCTGCAGGTGGCGAGGCCGCAGTTGTCGTCTCGCAGGTCCTCGTCCAGGTTGGCTCGGGCCGTGTTGTCGGATATGTGACACCCGGTGCCTTCGACGTGGAGCCCGACCTCGTTGCCCGAGAGCAGATTGCGCTTGATCTTCACGTCCGGGTCGAGGCCGATCGAGCGTGCGTTGCCCGCCGACACCTCGTTCGACGCCTCGCTGAGGCCGCAGTGGATGGCAGCGCAGTCGCCGTCGTCGTCCAGGTCTACATGCCGAAGCGGATCTGCCGCTCCAGGCGGGCCTCGAGGATGCGGCTGGCGCGGCGCGCCGGACCCGTCCCGCGCACGAAGGCCTGCTCGTAGCTGCGCCGGCTGACCGCGTCGGCCAGGAGGCCGGTGTCGGCATCGACACGCCGGATCACCACGGACTCCGGAACGGCCCGCCGACCGGGGCCGCGCACGTGGAGGGCCTCCTCCATGAACTCGCTCCAGATGGGCAGTGCGGTCCGGCCACCGCTCTCGCCGCGCCGCAGCACGCGCCCGCGGTCGTATCCGACCCAGACACCCGCGGCGATCTGGGGCGAGAAGCCGACGAACCAGGCGTCGGCGAGGTCGTTGGTGGTTCCGGTCTTGCCCGCCACGAAGTGGGGGAGCGCGAGGGCGCCGCGTCCGGTCGCCCCGGGATCGGTCACGGCACCGCGCAGGAGGTCGCCGGTCACGTAGGCTACGGCCGGTGCGAGCGCGACCTTCCCGGGATCCGGCGGTGGCGCCTCGTAGAGGATCCGGCCGCGGCGATCGCGGATGCGGCGGATCAGGTGGGCATCGTGGGCGCGACCGCCGGCGGCCAGCGCCGCGTACGCGCTGGTCAGCTCGATGGGCGTCAGCGGCGAGGTGCCCAGGGCGAGGGTGAGGTTGCTCGCCAGGGGGCTGCGGATGCCGAGCCGAGCCGCAAAGCCCGCCACCGCGGAGACGCCGACCTGGTCGAGGAGGTGGATGGTCGCGTTGTTGGCGGAGCGGGCCAGTGCCTGGCGCAGGGTGAGCGAGCCGCGGAAGCGGCGGTCGTGGTTGCGCGGCGCCCAGCCGGCGCGCAGGAAGGGTCGGTCGACGACGCGGGACGTGGCCGTGCGCCCCTGCTCGATCGCGGCGCCGTAGACGAAGGGCTTGAAGGCCGAGCCCGGGGGGCGGCGCGCCTGGGTGGCACGGTTGAAGAAGCTGCGGCCGTACCGGTAGCCGCCCACCAGGGCGAGGACCTCGCCGGTGTCCGCCTCGATCGCCACGAGTGCGCCCTGCACGCGGGGCTCCTGCGCGAGACGAACCCGTTCGGATCCCCGCGCGTCGGCGGACATGGCGGGTCTCGCCGGCCGCACGCGCAGTCGGTCGCCGACCTCGAGCCGTTCCCGGATCGGGCGGGGCGCTTCGAGGCGTGCGATCCGCTCGAGGGCCAGGGCCACCGTGGTGGTGCGCGTCGCGGGATCGACCTCCACCACCACGGCTGTCAGCGGACGGTCGGGGAGCTGCGGGCGAAGCGGGCTCAGGTCGTTCTCCGAACCGAGCCGCAGCAGCAGCGCAGCCAGATCGGCGTCGCGCATCCGGGCGCGCGGTGCGCGGAAGCCGTGGCGCAGGTCCACCTCTTCGAGTCCGCGGCGCACGGCGCGGTGGGCGGCCACCTGGAGGTCCAGATCCAGGGTCGTCTCGACCTCCAGCCCGTCACTCTCGAGCCCGGGCCCGACGTGGCGGAGGGCGCGTCGGCGCACCTCGTCGAGGAACCAGTCGGCCGCGCGCATCTCGTCGGCCGTGCGCCTGGGCCGGATGCGCGGCGGCCGTCGGCGCGCCTCCTCGAAGGACTCCCCGTCGATGAATCCCTCGTCCAGCATGCGGCGCAGTACGTAGCGGCGGCGCGACTCCGCCCGCTCCGCCGAGACCCGGGGCGAGTACGCGGAGGGTCGCTGGGGCAGCCCGGCCAGCAGCGCGGACTCGGAGAGGTCGAGGCGTCCGGCTTCCTTCCCGAAGTACTCCCGCGCGGCCGCTTCCACGCCGTAGGCGCCGCTCCCCAGGTAGACCTCGTTCAGATAGACCTCGAGGATTCCGCGCTTGTCGACCTGCCGCTCGAGGCGCAGCGCCAGGGCCGCCTCCATCACCTTGCGGCGCATGGTGCGGTCCGGCGAGAGGAGCACGTTCTTCACCGCCTGCTGGGTGATGGTGCTGGCCCCCTGGAGTACGCGACCGTGGGTCGTGTTGGCCCACGCCGCGCGGATCATCGCTGCCGGATCGATCCCCCCGTGCTGGAAGAAGCGCGCGTCCTCGGCTGCGATGAAGGCGTCGATCACGTGCCCGGGGAGCGCGTCGAGGTCGACCGGATTGCGGCGCACCCCACCCCACTCGGCCACCAGGTCGCCGCGACGGTCGAGCACGCGGGTGGGGAGCGTGGGGCGGTGCTCGAGGATGGGCGCGAGGTCGGGCACGGGTCCCAGCCAGGCGAGAACCGCGACACCACCGAGGAACACCCCGACGGCGAGGAGGAGGAGGGAGCCGGTGATGACGTTGAACGCGTCGGCTTTGCGCAGGAACTCGCTCCTGCCCCCCGGCCTTGGAGCATAGTCGAGTCGCCCCTTCGCGCTAGGCTGCGCGCATGCCGAACGAGCATCCGATCTACCTCGGCACGGTCGCGCTCGAGCCGAATCGCTGGGGCCTCGTGTCCGGGGACCGTCGCCCGCTCCTGCGGCCCTCCGACTGGCTCGAGGGCGCGCGCGTAGCGGGCTTCGACGGAATCGAGCTCTGGGAGAACCACCTGCTCTGCGCGACGCCCGAAGACGTTGCGGCCGTGCTGGGTTCCGAGGTGCCCCTGCGCATCTTCAACAGCTACGCATCACTCGAGGACGAGGCTGACACCGCCCGCGAGGCGATCGCGAGCTGGGTGCGACGCTCGGGATGCGAGGCCGTCAAGTACAACGTGGGCGGCGACGCGGCGAACGCCGAACGCTATGCCGACCGATTGCGCTCGTGGTCCGAGGTGTTGCCGGAGAAGGTGCGGCTCCTCTGCGAGTGTCATGCCGGTACCGCGGCGGAGGATCCGGCCGTCGCCGCGCGCATCCTGGAGGCGGCCGGGCCCCCGGAGCGCTTCGCGGCCATCGTTCACCTGGGTGACGAGCCGGACTACGTCGACGAGCTGTTCGCCGCCCTCGGCACGCGCATCCGACACGTTCATGTGAACTTCCTGCGCCAGGGCGCTCCCCAGCTCGAGGAGATCGAGGCGGACGTGCGGGAGCGCATCGCGGCCCTGGCTCGCCACGGCTTCTCGGGGAGCTGGACGATCGAGTTCGTGAGCGGGGTCGGGACAGAGCGCGACCGACCCGCCGACCTCCTGGCCGCCGCGGTCCGCGACCTGGCCGTCCTGCGCGAGGCCCTGGGATGAGGCGCCGGCCATGAGCCCCGCCGTCGCCCCGCGCACCGGCGAAGAGCTGGCCGCCGCGCTCGTGGCCTTCGTCCGGGAGCAGATCGCGCGGCTCCAGGCGCGGCACGCTCCGGGACTGGTGCTGCCGCGGGTCTTCGCCGGTCACCCGGTGGGGCCCGACGCGCGCAGCGACCTCGCCTTCACGCTGGGTCTCCTCGCCGAGGCCGGGGTCGAGGAGATCGACGGCACCCGGATCGAGCCCGTGGTGCTCGAGACCCTGCGCGGTCTCGACGGACCCGCCACCCACACCTTCTACAGCTACCGGGCCGCCGAGAGTCTGCTCCGCTTCGGCGGCTGGGAGGGGAATCCGCACCTGGCTTCCTGGTCCGACGCGGAGCGCGCCAACCTGGCCGAGGCCTTCGATTCGACCGCGGCAGCCGCAGACCTGGGCAAGGGGCGCCTGCCGGTGAACTACGCCGTGGTGGTGGCGCGCTGCGAGTGGGCGCGCGGGCAGCTCGGCCTCCTCGAGGACGAGGCACTGCTCGAGCGTCTCCTCGCGAGAGCGCGGGAGCTCTTCGCGGGAGTCGCCGAGGGGTGGATCGACGACTCCCACGAGCTTCGCGGGCAGTTCGACATCTACACACCCGACATGCTGCTCTTCGCGGAGCCGCTGGCCGCACGTCTGGGCGCGGTCTGGTCCGACGCCATGCGTCGCGTGCTCGACGACGTGGACGCGCTGGCGCTCCCGGGCGGGGCCATCGTGTGGGGGCGCTCGGTGGGCGCGCTGGGCATGGCCATGTCCATCGAGCTGGGAGCCGTCGGCGCGGCCCGCGGGCTGGCCGCGAGGCCGGCGGCGGGACTGGCCCGCGCTGCCTGGGAGCTCGACGCGCTGCGCGACTGGTTCTCGGACGGCGTGATTCGCGCCCACCAGCGGCGCACGCCGATGTTCTACCGCGGTCCGGCGCGCCGCCTGCAGATGAGCCTCGACGTTCTGGGCAAGCTCGCCCAGGCGGCGCTCGAGCTTCGTTCCGCTCCCAACACGGAGCTGGCGGCGCCCTTCGCTGCCTGGGCCCCCCGCGACGCCGTGATCGACCTGGGCCGCTCCGGTGCAGGCACCCGGGCGGCGGCCTGGTCCCATCGCGGGCGGCCGCTCTCCTTCGTGCTGCCTCTCGTCGACGGCTGGAGCGCCGAGTACCTGGCCGCCCCGCGATCGCCCGGCCTCTTCGAGAGCGCCGTCGCCGGCCCGCCGAGCTGGATGCCGGTGGTCCACCGGGACGGCAAGGCGCTCGTCCCCGGCCGGCTGCCCGATTCGTTCCGGCACGCACCCGGCCAGCTCGA
>JANQFA010000082.1 GCA_028278065.1 Myxococcota bacterium | reverse complement strand
CTAGCCGGCGGCGCCGGCCTTCGAGGCGCAGGGCCTCCTGAGCTGCGCCTTGAAGGGGAACGCCACCTGCGCCGCGAAGCCCGCCGGGACGGGGCTGTTGCGGATGCCCATGGGACCGAGGGGGAAGCGGTCCGGGTGGCTGAAGGTGCCGAAGAGGACGTCCCAGATCGCGCTCGAGCCCGAGTAGTTGCTGTCCTGGGTGGTGCGGTCCTGGGCGTGGTGCAGGTTGTGGAGCTGGACCGTCGGGACGAAGTAGTGCGCCCACGAGGGGAAGCGCTGGTCGACGTTCGAGTGGACCAGATTGCCGTCGAACATGATCCAGAGTCCGACGAAGACCAGGATCTCGGGGGGCGCGCCCAGCGCGAGGAGCGGCAGCGGCTTGAGGGTCGCGTTGATCAGCTCGTCGCCCAGGTGGAGGCGACCGGACTTGAGGATGTGCATCTGGGGCGTGTCGTGGTGGATCGCGTGGAACCACCAGAGGGGCGTGTAGGTGTGCATGGCGCGGTGCACCCAGTAGTCGCCGAAGGTCCACAGGAGGAGCGCCGGCACCATCTGCGCGGCGAAGGGCCACTCCGCGGGCCAGAGCGTCGCCACGCTCGCGGCTCCGCGCAGCTCGGCCACGTGTGCCATCGCCCAGATCGCGGCGGCGCCGCCCGCGGGACGCGCGAGCGCGGAGAGCAGGACGCCGTGGCCGATGTCGTTCAACGACTGGCGATCGCGCAGCACGTTCATGGCGGGATTGCGCGGCAGCAGCTGCTCCACCCCGACGATCACCAGGAAGTTGGTGACGGCGAGGGCCATGCCCCACTGTGCGGGATCGAACCCGCGCCCCAGTCCCCACGCGGCGAGGGCGACGAAGCCGCCCATCAGGACCGGAAAGGTCAGCCATGCCAGCCGCTCGCGCATCCTGGGAAGGTACACCATGCGCGTGATACGGTGCGGCCTCCGTCATCCGTTCCGGGGGGAGGAGCCCATGCATCTCGAGCTGGATCCCGTCGAGACCTTCGCCGCGGCCATCGCCGTGCTGGGTCTGGGCGCGCTGGTGGTCGGACGTGTGGCCGCGCTGCGCGACAACAACATCCCGGTCCCGGTCGTGGGCGGCATCCTGTTCGCGCTGGCGGCGACCGTCTCCTACCTCGCCTTCGACGTCCAGGTCGCCTTCGACATGGCGCTGAAGGAGCCGCTCATGCTGGCCTTCTTCACCAGCATCGGACTGGGCGCGGACCTGCGACTCCTGGCACGCGGTGGTCCCCAGCTCCTCGTCTTCGCCGCGGTCTGTGTGGCCTACCTGATCCTGCAGGACGGCCTGGGTGTGGCGGCGGCCGTGGGACTCGACCTCCATCCCCTGGTCGGCCTGCTGAGCGCGTCGATCACCCTGTCGGGCGGCCACGGCACCGGCGCCGCGTACGCCGAGCGCTTCAGCGCCGACACCAACCTGGCCGGGGCGATGGAGCTGGCCCTGGCCTGCGCCACCTTCGGGCTCGTGATCGGCGGGCTTCTGGGAGGACCCGTGGCGGGTCGCCTGATCCGCCGCCACGGACTCGAGCCCGAGCCGGCGCGGGAGACGGTTGGGGATGGGCCGGCTCGCGAGGAGCCCGCCCGGCCCATCACCAGCGACACCCTCCTCGGCGCGGTCTTCCAGATCCTGGTCTGCCTCGTGGGAGGTCGCGTCCTGGCGGCGGCGACCGCCGACTTCGCCTTCACGCTCCCGAGCTTCGTGTGGTGCCTCTTCATCGGCGTCGTCATCCGCAACGCCGCGCCCCTGGTGCCGGGGCTGGGCGTTCACCGCGCGACCGTCGACGCTCTGGGCACCGTCTCGCTCTCGGTCTTCCTGGCCATGGCGCTGATGTCGCTGCACCTGTGGGAGCTGGCCGGCCTGGCCGGACCCCTGGTGGTGCTGCTGGCGGTGCAGACGCTGGGGATGGCCGCCTTCGCCACCTTCGTGACGTTCCGCGTGATGGGCGGCCGCTACGACGGCGCGGTCATCGCGGGGGGTCACTGCGGGTTCGGAATGGGCGCGACGCCCACCGCGGTGGCCAACATGGAGGCCCTGGTGGAGCGCTACGGTCCCTCACCCCAGGCCTTCCTGGTGGTGCCCCTGATGGGCGCGTTCTTCATCGATCTCCTCAATGCGCTCGTGATCCAGGGCTACCTGGCGATGCCCTTCCTCGGGTACTAGGTGGCGATGCTGCGGCGGGATCCCCTTGCGCTCCTCGGCCTGGCACTGCTCGCGGTGCTGGCCTGCGCGCGCGGACCCGAGGAGGCCGAGCTGGTTCGCGCGCTCGAGGCGCGACTCGAAGCCGGCTTCGAGGAGGGTCTCTTCTCCGTGCGGAGCTTCCGCCGGCGCGGATCGGCACCGGTGTCCGACATCGGAGACGGGTCCGAGGGGCTCTTCGTGTACTACGACGCGGAGCTGGCCTTCGAGCGCGAGTACTCGCTCACCTCCTGGCGCGGCCTCAACGTCGGAACCCTCGCCTTCGTGCTGGGCGCCACGGAGCAGGGCATCTCGGGCTTCTCGGCGGAAGGCAACCGCAAGGGCGATGTGCTCAGCGTCTCGGGCCGGCTGGCGTGGCGCGGTGCGCCGGGCGGCACGTGGGAGCCGATCGACGACGTGACGCCTCCGCCGCGCGTCGAGGCGCCACCGTTCCCGGTCGAAGGGACGCGGCCGGGTGCCGTCCTGCGTGGCGTGCGGGCCCTGATCGAGCGCGACCCGGGTGTGCCGCGTCCGCCGCGCGACGCCGCGATCGTCGACGAGCTGGAGCGCGCCGTGGAGCGGCTCGACCTGCGCTTCGCCCGCCTGGAGGGGAAGATCACCCTTGGCAGCGGGCAGCCGCCCGGCACCTACTACGACTTCGGGGCTGCGTTCGCCCGCCAGGCGTCTGCGGCCGGGCTGCCGCTCCACAACTACGCCTCGGAGGGAAGCGTCGAGAACGGCTTCCGCGTGCAGAGTCAGCTCCTCTCCTTCGGGCTGGTCCAGAGCGACGTCGCCGAGACCCTCTTCCAGGGCTGGGTCGAGGAGAATCAGCTCCCGCAGCCCGACCTGCGATCGGTGGCGAGCCTGTGGCCCGAGGCGGTGCACCTGGTCACCCTGGAGGGCTCCGGAATCGGACGGCTCGCGGATCTGCGCGGGCGGCGGGTGGCGCTGGGCCAGCCGGGCTCGGGCAGCCGCTTCAGCGCGTTTCGCGTCGCCGCGGCCGCCGGACTCGCCCCGGGCGACGTTCCGGACGTCCGCGAGATGCCGCTGCGCGAGGGGGTCGCGGAGCTGGAGGCCGGCAGCGTGGACGCGCTGTTCGTGACCGAGGCGATTCCGGCTCCGGCTCTCCAGGAGCTGGCGCGCCGTCGCCGCGACGTGCGCTTCGTCCCGTTGCAGCCCTCGACCGTGGGGACGCTCAGCGACCGTCACTTCGCCTACTACCCGCTCACCATCCCGGCGCGCAGCTATCCGGGGCAGGTCGAGGCGGTGCGCACCGTGGGTCTCGCCTCCGTCCTCATCACCAATCGGCGAACGCCGGGTCCGCAGGTGACGCAGGTGCTGGAGCTGCTGGTGGACGGCAGCGAGGCGCTGTCGCGCGAGTACTACCGCGCCGGGTTCATCTCGGGGGCGACCATGCGGCTCGGGATCGCGGTCCCGCTGCATCCGGCCGCCGAGGCCTTCTACACCGCCCGGGCGGGAAAGGCCCGCGATCCCGCGCCGGGGGGTGGGATATGATCTTCTTCAGGAGGTGAGCGCGTGAAGAGCAGACTGGCCAGGACCGTCGTCTGGATGTGGGTCGTGATGGGATGGGCGGCCGCGGGGCCAGCCCCGGTGGCGGCGCAGGCACGCCCGGACCTGATGATCGCGGCGGGGCTGGAGGGTGGCTACTACCACGACGTCGCGCGTCGTCTGTCCACCCTGCTGGCCCGGGAGCACGGATTCTACGTGCCCGTCGAAGCCACCCGGGGATCGTTGGAGAACCTCTTCCGGCTCGACGATCCCGAGAACCCGGTGAGCGTCGCGCTCACCCAGGCCGATGCGCTGCTGGGGTACCTGGAGGAGCACCCGGCCTTCGCGTCCGAGTTCCTCGTCCTCGCGGACGTGGGGCGCGAGTGCGCGTTCCTCGTCTCCGGGCGCGCGGGCATCGAGACCGCCGCCGAGCTGAAGGAGCCGGGCTCTCGCACCCTCTCGGTAGGCCGGGCCGGCAGTGGTGCGGCCGTGACCTGGGACTACCTCACGCGGCTCGAGCCCGACTTCAAGAACACCGAGGCCGGAGACGTGGACCTGATGGAGGCCCTCGCCCAGCTGCGCACGGGAGCCGCCTACACCGATCTGGCCGGGATCATGATGGTGCAGCGTCCGCGCGTCGTCTCGCCGGCCATGGAGATCGTCCTCAAGCACCCCGAGGACTACCGCTTCATCCCCATCCGGGAGACCGACATCCGGGCCGCGGCCCTTCCCAGCGGGAAGCCGGTCTACACCTTCGAGACGGTCTCGGTGCGCGAGGTCGACGTCGAGACGATCTGCACTCGCGCCCTCGTGCTGGCCTCCTCGGAGAAGCTGGACGGCGAGAAGCGCAGCCGCCTGGCCCAGGTCCTCCTCGAGTCGTCCGACTACATCGCACCGGGTGCCGACTAGGCCCCGGGCTCGCCGGCCGTCCTGCGGAGGTCCCCCCGGCCCGGGCCTGGGGTACGATGGAACGACGGAGCCACCCCATGGCCTACGAATACGATCGCCTCACCACTCTCGACTTCTCGTTCCTCGCGCTCGAGCGGCCGAATGCGTACATGCACGTCGCCTCGACCCAGGTGTACGACGCGGGGGGGATGCGCATGGAGGGCGGGGGCGTCGACTTCGACGCCTTCCGCAAGCTCACCGAGGGCTCCCTCCACAAGATCCCCCGTTATCGGCAGAAGCTGGCCTGGATCCCGCTGGAGAACCACCCGGTCTGGATCGACGACGACGACTTCAAGCTCGACTACCACCTGCGTCACACGGCCCTCCCGCATCCGGGCTCGGTGCGCCAGCTCAAGCGGCTCTCGGCTCGCATCATGGAGCAGCCGCTGGACCGCACGCGGCCCCTCTGGGAGATGTGGCTGGTCGAAGGCCTCGAGGGAGATCGCTTTGCCGTGATCTCGAAGGTGCACCACTGCATGATCGATGGGGTCTCGGGTTCGGATCTGCTGAAGATCCTCATGAGCCCCACGCCGGAGCAGGAGATCGAGACGCCGCCCGCCTTCCTGCCCCGGCCCGCTCCGTCCGGCCTCCGCCTGCTGCAGGACGAGTTCTGGCGGCGCCTGGGCCTGCCCTTCGAGCTGATGCGCAACATCGGAGCCGTCGCATCGGAGGCGTCGGACGCGCGTGGGCGGCTGGCGGTGCGGCTGCGGGGCGCCCTGGAGACCCTGGGATCGACCCTGCGCAGGGTCTCCGAGACCCCGATCAACCAGCCCATCGGCCGCCATCGGCGCTTCGACTGGATGTCCATGGATCTGGCCGAGGTGAAGGCCGTGCGTCGCGGGCTGGGCGGCTCGCTGAACGACGTCGTGCTCACCACGGTCTGTGGTGCCCTGCGCCGCTTCCTGGCGCGCCGCAGCGTGGCCGTCGACGAGCTGGACTTCCGCGTGATGGCGCCGGTGAGCGTGCGCAGCAAGGACGAGCAGGGTGCGCTCGGAAACCGCGTGTCGGCCTGGATGGTGCCGCTGCCCCTGGCCGAGGCCGATCCCCGCAAGCAGCTGGCCGCGATCTCGGCGACCACGTCGGAGCTGAAGGACTCGCAGCAGGCCGTCGGGGCGGAGCTCCTGTCGCAGGCGGCCGAGTGGGGATCCTCGACCCTGCTGGCCCTGGGAGCCCGCAATGCCACGCGGCTCCTGCCGTTCAACATGGTGGTCACCAATGTTCCCGGCCCCCAGCTTCCCCTCTACACCCTCGGCGCGCGCATGCTCGAGGTCTTCCCCCACGTTCCGCTGCTGGACAACCTGGCGCTGGGCGTCGCCCTGATGAGCTACGACGGAAAGCTCTGCTGGGGGTTCAACGCGGACTGGGACCTGGTTCCCGACCTCCACGACTTCGTCGAGGACGTGGAGGCGACCTTCGCCGAGCTCCAGGAGCTGGCTGCCGCGGCGGAGGGCTGAGGCGGGTCGGATCCGGGATCAGGGCTCCCGGAGGTGCTGCAGGACCAGGGCCACGACCTCGTCGGGTCTCTCCTGCATGAGCCAGTGGCCTGCCTCCAGGCTCTCCGCGCGATAGGGGCCGCGCACGAAGCGGGGCATGGCTTCGCGGGCGCGCGGGTCGACGAGGAAGGGCAGGTCGCCGGTTCCCTGGATCCAGAGCACGGGGACGGTCACCTCGAGCTCCATCAGGGCCCCGCTGCCCGGATCCATGGGAGACGCGCGATACCAGTTGAAGGCCGCCTCCAGCGCGCCGGGCTCGCGGAAGACGGCCAGGTACTCGGCCAGCACGGGGGGCGGCATCTCGGCGTAGACGGCGCGGCGCATCGCAGCGAAGTCGAACGCTGCGAAGAGCGTCTCCGGAAGGCCCGGGACGCGGAAGAAGCGCTGGTACAAGGGCGCCGGCCCGTCGCCCAGGCCGGCCAGGATGGCGCCGGGGTGGGGAATCGAGAGCGAGGTGTAGGAGAGCACCCGGCCGGAGGCCTCCGCGGCCATGCCCCAGCCGACGACGGCGCCCCAGTCGTGACCGACCAGGTGGAAGCGCTCGAAGCCGAGCGCGTCCGCCACCGCCAGCGCGTCGGCCAGCAGCTCGGGCAGCGCGTAGTCCTCGACCCGTCCGGGACGCTGGGTGGGGCTGTATCCGCGCTGGTCGAAGGCGCCGACCCGGAAGCCCGCGGCGCGGGCCGCGTCGATGAGCGGCTCCCACATGATCGAGGTCTCGGGGAATCCGTGCAGGAGGAGCAGGGCGGGGCCGCGGCTCGCCAGCCCGGCGACCCGCCCCCGGAAGGTGCCCCGCGCGGTCGGGATCCGCACCAGGCCGTCCCCCGCCGTGTCGCCGACGAAGGGGAGGGCCTCGCTCCGGCGGGTGTGCTCGCGCTCGATGTCCAGCGAGCGCCGCGCGCTGAGCCAGAGGAGGACGGGCAGCGCCACGACCACGAATGCCAGGCACACCAGGAGGACGCGCATCAGCGGTCCGCCCGCCGGGCGTCGATCCAGTCCTCCACGACTCGCTCCAGCACGACGAGCGGCATGGCGCCTCCGTCCACCAGCAGGTCGTTGAACGCGCGCAGGTCGAAGGCGTCGCCGAGCTCGCCGCGCGCGCGGTCGCGAAGGCGCAGGATCTCGAGCTGGCCCACCTTGTACGCACAGGCCTGGCCGGGCATCACGATGTAGCGCTCGATCTCGGCCACCACGTCGCTCTCCGCCATTCCGGTGTTCGCGCGCATGTAGGCGATCGCCTCGTCCCGGGTCCAGCGCTTCCAGTGGATTCCCGTGTCCACGACCAGGCGGACGGCCCGGAAGATCTCCGCGATGAGCTTGCCGAGCCGGTCGTAGGGCGTGGGATGCCAGCCGGCCTCGTCCGCGAGGGTCTCCGCGTAGAGGGCCCAGCCCTCCATGAACGCGGTGAACGGGATCACGCGCCGGAAGAAGGGCAGGTCCGTGCGCTCGATCGCCAGCGCGATCTGCAGGTGGTGTCCCGGCACGGCTTCGTGGTAGGCCAGAGTGCGCATGTTGAAGCTCGAGGTCTCCGGGACGCTGCGCAGGTTGGCGTAGAAGGTCCCGGGGCGGCTGCCGTCGAACGAGGGTGGCTGGTAGTAGGCGCCCGCAGCGCCCTCCTCCTTGAACACGGGGACCCGCTCGACCGTCACCGCCGCCTCGGGAAGTCGTCCGAAGAGCTCGGGCAGGCGGGAGCTCGCCTCGGCGACGATCTCGCGATAGCCGGTCAGGATCGCCTCGCGTCCCGCGTCCGAGTCGGGGAACAGGAAGCGTGGATCGCGCGAGAGGGCGTCGATCGCCCCGATCGGCTCGGTCGTGTCGATCCCCGCCTCCGCCAGCACGGCCCGCATCTCGTCGCGCAGGCGCGCGACCTCTGCGAGCCCCAGGGCGTGGATCGCCTCCGGGCCCAGCTCGGTCGTGGTGTGGAACCGGAGGGCCCAGCGGTAGTAGGCGTCCCCGTCCGGGAGCTTCCAGACCCCGTCGTCGTCGCGGGCGCGGGCCTCCTGCTCGGCGAGGAAGGCGTCCAGGCGCTGGTAGGCGGGCAGGACGCCGTCGGCCAGCGCCCGGCGCGCGGATGCCAGCAGGTCCTCCCGTTCGCCCTCGTCGATCCCGGCCTGCTCGAGCTTCTCGGCGAGGCCGGTGTGCAGGACGTGCTCCCGGGGGGCCGCCTCCAGGATCTCCGCCACCTGGGCCCGCGAGCGGGCCAGGACGAAGCGCGGCGGCACGATGCCCCTCTCCTCCCGGTAGCGCAGGCCCTCGAGGAGCTGGTCCAGCAGAGGGGCGAACTTCTCCAGGCGCGCGACGTAGTTCTCGGCGTCGCGGACGCTGTGCACCTGGTGGATGTTGAGCATGAAGTCCGGGAGGGTGGTCTGCCAGCCGTCCATCTGCTCGACCGGATAGCCGTGGAACAGGAAAGGGCGCCGTTCGGCCTGGATCCGGAGGAACCACTCGAGGACATCGGTCGAGAGCCGCTGCTCCGGGGTCTGGTCGCCGCGATCGTACTCGCGCAGGCCGGCCAGGAAGTCCTCGGCCTGGTCCTGCATGCGGAGCTGCGCCTCGATCGACAAGTCCTCGAGGTCGTCGGAGTGGAAGTCGAGGCCGTAGGGCTCCAGCACGCGGGCGTAGGAGAGGAGCATGGGATGCTCGAGGGCGAACTCGACCAGCACGCGCAGGTAGTAGTGCTCGATCTTCCACGGCTTCCCCCAGATGGTCGGGATCGCGAAGACGAGTGCCGCGGCCACCAGCAGGGCGGCGGGGATCCGGAGCTGGCGCAGCAGGGTTCGCACGGGGCCAGCTTACGCGCAGCGTCGCGGTGGCGAAAGCGGCGACCGCGAGCTGCACGAAGCAGCGGCTCTTTGTCGAGCTCGGCGGATGCGGGTACACTGCGGCCTCGAGGGGGGGATGAGGATGAAGAAGCGCCGCGTGCTGCTCGCCCTGCTGGTGTCGGGGCTCGTCGCGCCGCAGGCGCGGGCGATCGATGTGCCCGGGCTCGGTCTCGACAACCCCGGGCTCCCGGACTTGAGATTCGGCGGGTCCTACGGCTTCGGTCGCAAGGTCGACGTGAAGGGCGCCAACAACCCGAAGGAGAGCTACGGGGTCACTGCCGTCAGCCAGTTCCGCGGTCGCCTGTTGGGCGGGGTCATCGAGGGACCGCAGTTTCTGAACTACGCGATCCCCACCACCGTCTCGGGCACGACCGCGACGTCGTACACCGGCTTGAGCTCGACCCTGGTTCCCGTCTTCGCGCTCGGTGCGGTGGCCCACGCCACCAACACGAGCTTCGGGACCTACGGTCCCTTTCTGCAGGCGACGATCTACGAGCCGGACCAGGTCAAGCGCAAGGGCGGCAAGAAGCCCCGTGTCCAGCTCAAGCAGAACAGCTATCTCGCGTTTCGCTGGGGACAGTTCTCGGGCTCCGGCCTGGGGGGGCTGAAGAACCTCAGCGGTGGCCTGGTCGTGCCCGACTGCAAGGGTCAGGCGGACTTCCGGCAGGCACCGACGAAGAACCCGGCAACGGTGAAGCTGAGCGGGAAGATGAAGGTGAAGTGCAGCGGGAAGTCGGCCGAGGTCCAGGAGATCAAGGGGCTGCTCCAGAACATCTTCGGCAAGAGCAGGAGCGGGTTCGATCTGGCCGGGGCCTACTCGGCCTACCCGTAGGGATCGGGAGGCGACCGGCCGCTCGGGAGAGGTCCAATGACCGGTTCGCGGATGGCGTGTCTGCTGACGACGCTGGTGCTGGCTTCCGCCGGGTCCAGCGGCTGCTTCCTGCTCGAGATGCCGGGTGTGAGCTGCCGGATCAAGTCCGAGCTCTCCGATCCGGGCAACAAGAAGGGCCCGCGCACCTTCCGGGTGCAGTTCGAAGGCAAGGGGAACAGGGAGCCGCGTGTCGCGGCCTTCGAGTCGCAGCTCCGCGTGCGTCCCAACCACGACAGCTACGTCCGCTACGAGGTGGATCCCGGCCGGCTCCAGGAGACCGACGGGAGCCGCGCGTGCCTCGAGATCGACGATCTCAGCGACGACACCTCCCAGATCGACTGGTTCGCCTTGATCTGCGGCGAGTACCAGGCGCCCGGTCCGGGGCCCGAGGGCGTGAACTACTTCGTGAACTGGAACGGTGTGGCGGGCGCGACGCTCTTCGCGGCGGGCCAGCGCTTCATCGAGCTCCACGTGAGCTGGAACGGCACGACGCTCACCTTCTCGGGACTGGACGGCGCCGTGCTGACCAAGGTGGACGAGGACACCTTCATGAACGCCGGCGACACCTTCATCGGAACGGGTGTGGTGGGCCTGGGCAAGAAGGCACGGCTCTCGCTCGTCGACATCGGCGGCGCCTCCAACGGCGACATCGACGGCGGCGCCTCCGACGAAGCCAAGGCCGTCGACGCGCTCGGCCTGGCGTCGTGGAACCTGGTGACTGCCCACCAGGAGCTCAATGGCCCCGGCATCGAGTACGGCGCCGCCGACAACGCACTGGCCAGCGCCGAGGACGAGCTCTCGAACGCCCGGACGTTCCTCGCGGGCCTGCCCGAGACGAGCGCCACGAAGAAGGCCGGGAAGGACATCGACAAGGCCGAGAAGCAGGCGGGCAAGGCCCGCCTGCAGATCGACAAGGAGAAACAGAAGGCCGCGATCAAGAAGGTCCAGAAGGCCTTCAAGTTCGCATCGCGCGCCGCCAATCGGCTCAGCCCGATCCTCTTCACCCAGTAGCGCCGCCTCGCTACCACTCCCCCACGTTGGGCATCGAGGCCCAGGGCTCCTGCGCCGGAAGCGAGCCGCCCTCCTGCAGGAGCTCGATCGAGATTCCGTCGGGCGAACGCACGAAGGCCATGTGGCCGTCTCGCGGCGGGCGGTTGATGGTGACTCCCGCGTCCATCAGCCGCTGACAGGTCTCGTAGATGTTCTCCACGGCGTATGCGAGATGGCCGAAGTTGCGCCCCCCGTGCAGCTCGTCGCCGTCCCAGTTGTGGGTGAGCTCCACCTGCGCGTCCTCCTGCCCCGGAGGCGCGAGGAAGACCAGTGTGAAGCGTCCGGCCTCGACATCGACGCGGCGCAGCTCCTCGAGTCCGAGCTTGTTGCAGTAGAAGTCGAGCGACTCGTCGAGATCGAGGACGCGAACCATCGTGTGCAGGTAGCGCATGGAGCCTCCGCGGTGGGCCGAGAGGGTACCGAGCCCCGGCGTGCGAGGCAGCGGCCGCGCCGCGGAGCGGTATCCTCGCCGCGAGGGGAGGAAGGCCCATCGCGAGCGTCAGCGGCGCAGCGCCGCGGGTGAGCGTGCTCATGCCGAGCCACCGCACCGCCTTTCTGCGGGAGGCGGTGGAGAGCGTGCTGGGCCAGACCTTCCGGGACCTCGAGCTGATCGTGCTCGCCGAGCGCCGCGACGAAGCGGCAGCGGGCCCGCTCGCCGGAATCGACGATCCTCGGCTGCGGCTGGTCGGGCAGCCCGAAGGGGGCCTCTGCGGGACCCTGAACGACGGGCTGCGGCGGGCGCGCGGCGAGTTCGTGGCACGCAACGACGACGACGACGTCTGGCTGCCGCATCTGCTCGAGACCCTGGTCCCCCGCCTGGAGGCGGACCCTGCGCTGGGCCTGGTCTACGCCCGAAGCACCCAGATCGACGCCCGGGGCCGGCCCGGACGGGGACGCCGTGGCACGCCGCTTCCCGTTCCGGACGATCCCTTCCGCAGCCTGCTTCTCTGCGACGCCACCTCCTCGATCACCAGCGTATGCCCGCGACGAACGGTGCTCGAAGTCGGCGGCTGGCGGGGCGGGATGCACCAGGACTGGGACCTCGCCCTGCAGATCGCCCGCCGCGCCGGCGTCCTCTTCGTGGACGAGGAGGTCGCCCACTACCGCTGCCATTCCGACAACGTCACGGCGCTGGACCCCGTCAGTCTGCGCGAGTACACGTCCTCTCGGCGCCGGGTCCTCGAGCGCGCCCTGTCGGACGACGGGGGCGGGGCCGCCGCCGCGCTTCGTGGCAGGGCCTGGCGCAATCTCTACATCGGCGAGGCCAACCAGTGGCTGGCGGTGGGCGACCGGCACGAGGCCGTCCAGGCATGGCGGCGCGCCCTGGAGGTCGATGCCCCTCGCATGGCGACCGTCGGCCGGATCGCCTGGTCGCTGACCGACTGGTTCCTGCTTCCCCGCATCCCGGGCGCGCGCGATCTGGCCGAGTGGGCCCTTCGGGCATCCCGGAGCCCGCAGGCGAGGGCGAGGTAGGCGTGGGGGCGGCGCAGGTCACCATCGCCCTGGTTCCCAGGGAGCGCTTCTCCTTCACCGAGCGGACCCTCGAGGACATCTACGCGAAGACGCGCATTCCCTTCGAGCTGGTCTGTATCGACGCCGGCTCTCCGCCCGCGGTGCAGCGGGTGCTCGAGGAGCGCGCCCGGCGACACGGCTTCGCACTGCACCGCGTGGAGGCCTTCCTCAGCCCCAACCAGGCCCGCAACCTCGCACTCGAGCGGGACGAGACCGAGTACGTGGTCTTCCTGGACAACGACGCGCGGGTCGACCCCGGCTGGCTCGAGGCGC
>JANQFA010000019.1 GCA_028278065.1 Myxococcota bacterium | reverse complement strand
CCCTCTCCCAGGTTGGTGGGCAGGGTCCAGACGATGAACTTGGTGAGGTTGTCGAAGACGCCGCGTCCCTCCTCGACTGCGGCCTCGATGGAGGCGAAGTTGTCGTCGGTCAGCACCATGTCGGCGGCGCCCTTGGCCACGTCGGTTCCGGCCACGCCCATGGCCACTCCGATGTCCGCCTGCTTCAGCGCAGGGGCGTCGTTGACGCCGTCGCCGGTCATGGCCACGACGTGTCCCCGGGACTGGAGGGCCTGCACCAGCCGGAGCTTCTGCTCCGGGGCTACCCGGGCGAAGACCTCGGTGTGGCTGGCGACCTGGGGCAGGTCCTCGTCCGGGAGGTCCTCCAGCTCTCGACCGGTGAGGACGTCGATCTTCCCGCCTTCGCCGGCGAGCCCCACGCGCCCGGCGATCACCCGGGCGGTGACGGCGTGGTCTCCGGTGATCATCTTCACGGCGATGCCCGCGCGCCGGCACTGGGCCACGGCCTCGATGGCTTCGCGGCGAGGCGGATCGAGCATCCCCTGCAGTCCCAGGAAGGTCAGTCCGCCGCGGACATGCCCATGCTCGAGCCGGTCCTGGGTGAGCGGGGCGTGGAGGCGGGCGAAGGCGAGCACGCGCAGCCCGTCGGCGGCCATGGTCTCGACTTCCCGGCGTATGGCGTCGCGATCGAGCGGGGCGCTGTTTCCGTCGGGGCCGAGGGCCTCGTCGCAGCGTTCCAGCAGACGCTCGACGGCACCGACCTTGTAGATGACGCGCGGGCTCTCGTCGCCGCCGCCGTGAAGCGTGGCGCGGAACATGTGCTCCGACTCGAAGGGGATCATGTCCAGGAGGGGTGCCTCCTCGGTCGTCTCGACCTGCCCGAGCCCGCACTTGGCGGCGGACACCAGGAGGGCGGCCTCGGTGGGATCGCCCTGCGCTCGGTTCCGCCCCCCTTCGCGGACGAGCTGGGAGTCGTTGCAGAGCAGGCCGGCACGGAGGCATTCGAGCAGGGCCGGGTGCTCGTCGGGGTCGATCGCCTGCCCCTCGAAGCGGATCTCGCCTTCCGCATCGTAGCCGGCCCCGGTGACCTGGTAGCTGCGGCCCCCGGCTCGGATGGCGAGGACCGTCATCTGATTCTCGGTCAGGGTCCCGGTCTTGTCCGAGCAGATGACGGTGGTGCTGCCGAGGGTCTCGATCGCGGGGAGCTTGCGGATGATGGCACGGCGTTGCGCCATGCGGGAGACGCCGATGGCGAGCACGATGGTGAGCGCCGCGGGCAGTCCTTCGGGAATGGCGCCGACGGCGAGGGCGACGGCAGCCATGAACATGTCGACTGCCGATTGTCCCCGGGCCACGCCCACGGCGAAGGTGAGGGCGGCGAGGCCGAGGATGACCCAGAGGAGCAGCTTGCTGAACTGGGCGATCTTGCGGGTGAGCGGGGTGGAGATCTCCACCGCCTCGGAGATGAGCCAGGCGATGCGGCCGGTCTCGGTGCGGTCGCCGGTGGCCCAGACCAGCCCCTGGGCCTGACCCGCGGTGACCAGGGTGCCGGCGTAGGCCTGGTTCTTGCGGTCGGCCAGCGCGATGTCGTGGTCGAGGGGATCGCTGTGCTTGGCGACCGGGAGCGACTCGCCGGTCAGGGCCGATTCGTCGCAGTGGAGGTTGTGGACGTCGAAGAGGCGGAGATCGGCCGGCACGCGGTCGCCGGATTGGAGGAGGACCACGTCGCCGGGAACGAGCTCCGCGGAGGGCACGCGGAGCTTGCGCCCTCCGCGACGCACGACGGCCTGGGTGGTGACCATGCGGCTCAGGGCTTCGATGGCCCTTTCCGCCCGGCTCTCCTGGATGAAGCCGATGACGGCGTTGACCAGGACCACGCCGAAGATGACGCCCGAATCGACCCACTCGGCCAGGGCCGCGGTGACGCCCACGGCGGCGAGGAGGATGTAGACCAGGGGCTGGTGGAACTGGAGGAGAAAGCGCTTCCAGGCGGGTGTTCCGCTGCGACTGGAGACGACATTGGGACCGAAACGCTTCAGCCGGTTCCTGGCCTCCTCGGGAGCAAGGCCATGACGCACGTCGCTGGCGAGCAGGCGGGTCGCCTCCGCCGTCTCCAGGTGGTGCCAGCGCGCTTCGTCGGGGGATAGGACCGTCTTCTCGGCTTGCATGACGCCTTCACGCATAGCCGATGGCAAGCGGCCCCCTCAACGCGAGCCCTACGGGAGCCGATTCCGACAACCGAGGCACCGCGCCGATCGGGGCGCTCGCGGGGGCTACACTGTGCCACGAGGGCAAGCGTGTTCGAGTCCCTGCCTGCCAGCCTCGGTGTCTTCGGCGTCGCCTCCGTGATCATCATCTCCTCGGGCGTGGGTCTCTCGCTGGTCGCGGACCGGCTCGCCGATCGCACGGGCTGGGGAGAGGCCCTGCTCGGCGGCCTGTTCCTGGCCGGCGTGACCTCGCTGCCCGACTTCGCGGCGACACTCACGGCCGCGGCCGACGGCTTCCCGAAGCTGGCCATCGGCAACTCCCTGGGCAGCGTGGCCGTCAACCTCGCCTTCCTGGCGGTCGGCGACCTGGTCTATCGCCGCGCGAACCTCGAGCACGCGGCGGCCTCGTCGAGCAACCTGATCCACGCCACGCTGTCTCTCGTGTTGCTCCTGATGCCGCTGCTGGCGATGGTGACGCCGTCCTTCGACGCGTGGGGCGTCCATCCCGTGAGCGTGGTCCTCCTCGTGGCGTACCTGTACGGACATCGCCTGATTCGGGAGGATCGCCTCCGGCCGATGTGGTGGCCGCGGGCCACGGCGCACACGGTGGCGGACGAGCCGGAGGCGGTCCAGCCCCGAGGAGAGACGCTCTTCGGGCTGTGGCTCCGCTTCCTCGTGCTGGCGGCGATCACCACGCTGGCGGGCTGGGTGCTCATGAACGCCGCCGAGACCATCGTCGCCGAGACCCCGCTCTCGGAGACCGTCGTCGGCACGCTGTTCACGGCCTTCTTCACCTCGACGCCCGAGCTGGTGACGACGATCGCGGCGGTCCGCTACGGCGCGCTCACGCTCGCGGTGAGCAACATCGTCGGTACCAACGCCCTCACGGCGATCGTGATCGCATTCGCCGACTTCGTCTACGTCGGAGGGTCGATCTACCACGCGGTGACCGCAGCACAGCAGCTCTGGCTCGTGCTCGCGTTGCTGATGACGTCCATCCTGCTGCTCGGGCTGCTGCGCCGGGAACGCTATGGCATCGGGCGCATCGGCCTCGAGAGCTTCCTGATCCTGCTGATCTACCTGGCCGCCGCGGCCAGCCTCCCGTTCCTCGGCGATTGAGAGATCCGCCGGCGGATCCTCGCGCCGGGCCTGGCGCGATGGGTATGCACTCCAGGCATACCAAAGGCCTCCAGCTCCATAGCTGGCGCACGCAGGGCGGCGTAGCCTCGGCCGTCGTGAGAGCTGGGATCATCAGCCGCCGTTCGCGGCGTCGAACAAACGGAGACCACGATGGAACTGCTTCCCCTGGCCGCTGAGCCCTTCACTGCGCCGACGGATCGCGACATGCTGCCCTCCGAGCGTCGCGAGTACGTGCGGACCCATCGAACCTGCATCTTCGGGTACGGGCGTCGCAACGACGGCCCCGCGATGTCCGTCGTCTACTACATCCCGACGGATACCGACGAGATCCTCATCTCGACGATGAGGGGCAGGGCGAAGGCCAAGGCCACTGCGCGATGGGGCAAGGTGAGCCTCTGCGTCCTGGATGAGCGCTGGCCCTTCAGCTACCTGCAAGTCTACTGCGATGCGGTGGTCGATGATGACCCCGAACTCGCAACCGATGTGATGATGGCGGTGGGGGGCCGGATGTCCGGGAACCCCTTGCCGGACGAAGCGCGTGGCGCCGTTCACGAAATGGCCCGGAAGGAGGACCGGGTCGTCCTGCGCTGCACCCCCTACAGCACCTTCGCGACGCCTCCGCGACACCTGCACCGCAACGACCAGGACGAGGAGCTCACCCATTGGTTGACCGCGAGCATGCCGTGGGATGCTCCGGATCGGCCCTAGGCACGGTCGCTGCCGGGGTTCTCGGCGCCGCAGGGGGCGATCTGGCGGGCGGGGCATGCTCTATGCCCATGGCGCATACTCACGCTCATGGATATACGCGATCTCGAGGATTTCCTGGCGGTGCTCGAGCACGGGAGCATCCTCGGGGCTGCCGAGGAGCTCGGCCTGGCCCAGCCCGGGCTGAGCCGACGGATGCGGGCTCTGGAGGGCTCGCTGGGCGTCCAGCTCCTCACCCGGAGCAGCCAGGGAATCGCCCCCACCGTCTACGGCTCGCTGCTCGAGCGGCACGCGCGGCTCGTCCTTCGCCACCAGCAGCAGGCCCTGGACGAGCTGCGGTCCCTGCGCGACGGAGTCGAGGGGCACGCGCGTGTGGGCGTCGCCCCGGCGCTCTCCGGTCTGCTGCCCCCGGCGATCGCGCGCCTTTCCGAAGAACGCCCGGGACTGACGTTCTCCGTCGTCGAAGGGACCTACGAGTCGCTCGTTCGAGATCTCAGGACGGGTGAGATCGACGGCGCGTTCTCACTGCTGGTACCCGGCTATGCGAACGAAGGGCTGTCCGTGCGCAAGCTCGTCGAGGATCCCGTTCTCGTCTTCTGCAACCCGACTCATGGCCTGGCGAAGAAGCGGAAGGTGCGGCTCAGTGCCCTCGCGAAGGAACGGTGGGCGCTGATCAACCGACCACGCGCGATCATCGAGATGTTCAGAACGCTCGCTGCGGCACGCGGACTCGATTCTCCGAACGTCTGCGTGGAGACCGACTCGCTGGACCTGCTCAAGTCCCTCGTCGTTCGGGGCAGCTTCCTGACGGCACTCCCGCGCGGAGCGATGAGTGCGGAGCTCGCGAGCAGAGGGGTCGTCAGCCTGAAGGTCGACGGGCTGCCCACCCTGGCTGCGGGCTTTCTTCATCGCCAGGAGGTGCTCCCGCCCGCCGTGGACCTCCTGCTGGACGAAGTCGCCTCTCGGGCCCGTGCGTGAGGCTCGCGGGCGCCTCGCGAGGCACTCGTGTGAACTGCTTCACACCCCCGGGCGGTGTCGGGGGTTAAGGTCGGCTGAATTCGGCTGCCGTCGGGAGGCGCGTGATGGCGCGGGACGTTCGCTGCTCCGGCATCGTGATGCAGGTGGGGGCTCCGGGGACCGAGCCCGCGGCCGCGCTGCGCCAGGGAAGGGCGGTCGTCGCGCGCACCCTGCGTGGTGATTGGCGCGTGGAGCTCCTGGCGCCCCGGGCCCGCGACGTGATGGTGACGGCGGCGTCCGGGCGCTCGCTGGGTATCGGTCGGGCCTGGGATCTGACCCGCGATCTGGTGGCGGATCGCGAGGTGGCCGACGCGGAGCCCGCCTTCCGCACGGCGGGGCTGGAGCCGGAGGAGAGCGCCGCCGGAGGGCGGCCGGAGCTGGGTGTCGCTCCGAAGTCCTTTGGGCGCGAGCGGCACCTGACGTGCACCCGGAAGACCACCTGGAGCCTCACCCTGTGCCGGGTCCAGGAGGCGTGGAAGAGGCGTCCCTCGCCCGGCGGTGCCCGCTACGGGAAGGGAATCGTGGTGGGGCATCCCGACACGGGCTATACGCGCCACGACGAGATCTGGGGCCCGGCCTCGCGCCGCCGGGTGCTGCCCGACCAGGGCTACGACTTCGAGGACGACCGCGCCGATCCGCGCGATCCCCTGACCGGGAAGAACCCGTCCCACGGCACCAGCACGGCCAGCGTCATCATGAGCGATCACGTCGACTCGCCGCCGGAGCCCGACGTCTCCGGCGTGGCACCCGCGGCCAGGCTGATCCCGTTCCGCGTGTCGGACTCCGTCGTCCACTTCAACTTCGACAACGTGGCCCGGGCCATCTACGCATCCGTCGACCAGGGCGCCCACGTCATCTCGATGAGCCTCGGCGGCCCGTTCGGATCGCGCTTCCTCGAGCGCGCCATCGACCACGCCATCGAGTCCGGCGTCATCGTCCTGGCCGCGGCGGGGAACGTGTGGCCGTGGGTGGTGCACCCCGCGAAGTACGGGCCGGTCATCGCCGTGGCCGCAGTGAACTGCCAGAAGAAGCCGTGGAGGCACTCGGCGAGCGGCAGCACGGTGGACATCAGTGCGCCCGGGGAGTCGGTGTGGCGGGCCGTCACCCAGAAGGCGAGCCCCGACGACGACTACCAGGTGGGTCGCAGCTCGGGCACGTCCTACGCCGTGGCCACCACGGCCGGCGCCGCGGCCGTCTGGCTCGCACACCACGGGCGACGGCGCCTGATCCGGCGCTACGGCGCACGCCACCTCGCGTCCGTCTTCCGCGAGCTGCTCGAGACCCACGGCTTCGAGCGGCCGTCCGGGTGGGACACGGAGAGCCATGGGGTCGGCATCCTGCGGGTCGACCGGCTCGTCGATGCGATCCTGCCCGCGCGCCCGCCGGCGACTCCCAAGACGTTCGGCCCGCTGCGCGACCCGGTGGGTCGGATCGCCGAGTACCTGCCGGGCGCCGACCGGGCCCGGCTGCGCACGTCGCTGGCCCGGATGCTCTCGGTCGGGGAGTCGGAGCTCGACGAGACCCTCGCGCGGTACCAGGACGAGCTGCTCTTCCACGTCGCCACCAATCCGGACCTGCGCGAAGACCTGATCCGGTCGTCCCGGCGGAGCGCGGCGAAGAGCGCCAGCCCGCGTCGTGGGGTGCGGGCCAACCCGCGCCTGCGGCGTGAGACGTCCCGCCCCCTGCGCAGGCAGATGGGCATCGAGCCGGCCCGCAAGCGGCCGCGCAGGAGGTAGACGTGAGCGGCATCGACAAGGCCATCGTGACCAACCGCGCTCAGCTCCGAGCGAAGTACCGGACCTCCGGTCTGACGCGCATCGAGAAGGCGGTGGCCTCCCTCGTGGCGGCGGACGCGCGAAAGGGCTTCACCACCCAGCTCATCGCCCTGGACGACCGCCCCACCATGAAGGCGCTGGGCGGGAAGGCCGTGCGCAACGCGCGGAGTGCGAAGCAGAACAAGGAGGCGATCGATGCCGTCTACGCAGCCCACCAGCCCGACTACATCACCATCCTCGGCGCCCCGGACGTCATCCCGCACCAGTCGCTGATCAACCCGGTGGGTGGGAGCGGAGGCGACGGGGATCCCAACGTCCCGAGCGATCTCCCCTACGCCTGCGACGCGCCGTTCAGCCGCGACATTCAGGACTTCCTCGGGCCGGTTCGCGTGGTGTCGCGGCTGCCGGACGTGGACGGTGAAGACGATCCCGCCTACCTGCTGCGCCTGCTCGCCACGGCCAGGAGCTGGCGATCCCTCGCGAGCTCGAGCTACGCCAAGGGTCTCGCGATCAGCGCCGACGTCTGGAAGGCGTCGACGAGACGGAACGCGAGGCGGTTGTTCGGGAGCTCTCGGGTCGAGCTCGTGCCGCCCGACGGCCCGGTCTGGCCCAAGAGCCGGCTCGCTCGCTGGACCCACCTGATCAACTGCCACGGCGCGCAGATCGACCCCCAGTTCTACGGGGAGGACGCGGCCGGGAGCTTCCCGGTGGCGCTCCGCTCCCGCAGCCTGACGGGCCTGCGCAAGGGCAACGTGACGGCGGCCGAGTGCTGCTACGGAGCCGAGCTGTACGACCCGCAGAGCATCGGCGTCGAGATGGGACTCGCGAACGCGTACCTGAAGAGGGGCGCCTACGGCTACGTGGGCAGCACCAACATCGCCTACGGCCCCGCCAGCGGGAACGGCGAGGCGGATCTGATCTGCCAGTACTTCCTGCGCAACGTGCTCAAGGGGGCCTCCATCGGCCGCGCGATGCTCGAGTCCCGCCAGGAGTACGTGCGCAAGCACGTGCCCATGGGACCGGTGGACCTGAAGACCCTGGCCCAGTTCTACCTCCTCGGCGACGCTTCGATCCATCCGGTGCGCAGGACCCGGGGCGGTGGCAGGCGGAAAGGGCTGGCCGGGGGCGGTGGCAGGCGGAAGAGGCTGGCCGGGGGCGGCGGACCCGGAGCGGAGCGGGCCTCGCGACGGCGCCGGCTCGTGCGAGAGGGGCACGGCGCGGCCGTGAAGGCCGCCTCCGTGAACGCCCGGCCGGACCGCAGCGCGAAGTCGGCGCGCAGGAAGTCCATGGCGAACGTCCTGGCCAAGGCAGGCATGGCGGTCTCCAGCGTGCGCACCTTCGAGATCCGCAGTCCGCGCCCCAGCGCCCAGAGCCTCGCCGGGACGAAGGCCGTGCATCGGGTTCGCTCGGGAGCGGAAGGCGCCTTCCACGTGATGATCGAGAGCGCCGCCAGCGGGCCCGCTTCGGCGAAGATCCGCGCGTCGGAGGCGCGGATCAAGACCCGGCGCCTGATCGTGACCAAGGAGGTGCGCGGCAAGGTGGTCGAGGTCCGCGAGCTGCATCCCCGGTAGGCCGCGGCCGGCTGCTAGATTGTGCCTCGGTGAGCGACGTGCGTTCCAAGACCGTGGCGGGCAGGGTGGTCCGCCGGCGTGTCTCCGCGGGCTCGAAGAGCGAGCGGGAGGCGGTGGTCCTCGAGACCCGAGAAGGGGACTACGTCCTGCGCCGCAAGGGCGGCAACCCGTTTCGCGATCCCGACCTGGAGGCCTTGGTCGATCACCGGATCAAGGCCCGCGGCCACCTCGCGGGCTCCACCCTGATCATGGACTCCTGGAAGGAGCTGGATTGAGGGCGCCCGCAGGGG